>NZ_CP009506.1:4076765-4390363 GCF_000970085.1 Methanosarcina siciliae T4/M
CCACACAAGCTTTAAAAGGCTCAAAAACCCTATCCTATGAATAAGTGTACCTTTTGAAATCAGGTGATTGATTGAAAGTAAAATCGAGAGTTCAGCTGAGGAAAAATGTAAAGAACAAGATGTTAAAAGACCTTGAGTACGCATTAGGGGAGGAAATGGTAGAGCTGGAAAAAAAAACTCTGGAAAAGGTTACTCTGGACGAATTTTCCCTCATTCTCGTGGACGGAAAGCCCCTTCTGTTTGAAATCGAAGGGCATCTATTCCCTACAGTCCGCGGGGCTCTTGAGATGGGGCTGCAGAAGCGTCTTGTTATAGTAGACAAAGGGGCCATCCGATTCGTTTCAAAAGGAGCGGATATTATGGCCCCCGGGATCCTGGAAGCAGATCCTGAAATAAAAGAGGGAGACTTAGTAATTATCGTTGAAGAGACTCACAGGAAAGCTCTTGCAATAGGAAAAGCCCTTATGGAAGGGCAGCAGATGGTTGATGCAGATTCGGGAAAAGCCATAAAGTCAATAACCCATGTCGGTGATAAACTCTGGAATTTTGAGTTTTGAGAAAATTATATTTTGAGTTTTCAGAGAACGCTTAATTTTGAGTTCTGAGAAAGTGCTGAAAAGAGATTCTGCTGGGAAGAAAACGTTTACGTCAACGGAAAAAACTCCTGAACAAAAGCTTGGGACCACTGTGGCTTTATAATAGCAAAATTAATTAATATAGATCCCAATATAGGTCAGTATTATCCAAATATAAAAAAATACAAAAGGCGTGCATAAATGGCAAAACTTATAGACAAGATCCTTGGCGGCAATGTAAAAAGCTCAACCAGTGCCGAAGATTACACTGAAATTGACCTCAGTAAATATGAAGAAGTTCTGGAGGAGGAGCCTGCAGAGACTTACGTAAAAATTGCAGAAGTCTCAAGCATTAACCAGGTATCCGCACTCAAGCAGGAGATTTACAACGGAAACATCCTTATGGTCGACATCTCAAACATCAGAGGCGACGACCTGCTAAGGGATAGGGTTTTAAAAGAGCTGAAAGATGTTGTTGTCGATGTCCACGGAGATATTGCCGGTGTCAAAGGGAACACTGTGATTGTAACTCCTACGGGTATTAAAATCGACAGATCAAAGATTATTGGTGGAAAATATTGAATCAGGATTATTTTAAGAGAGAAAACTTTGAGACAAGGATCTCCTGTCCCCTGTGTCAGAGCGACCTTGTAATGAAGTGGCAGAGAGATAACATTCCCTATTTCGGGGAGGTCATGTACATAACTGCAAAATGCCAGTGCAGTTTCCGTTTTGCAGATACAATGATTCTCTCCAGCAAAGAACCCATGCGCTATGAGCTGTCAATCGAGAGCCCGGAAGACCTGGACTCAAGAGTTATCCGCTCAACTTCAGGAACGATCCGCATTCCTGAGATGGGAATTATTATCGAGCCCGGCACGGTTTCTGATTCGTACGTAACGAACATCGAAGGTGTGCTGCAGAGGGTTAAGGAAGTCCTTATAACTGCAAGCAAATGGGTACAGGAAGATGAAGAAAAATTCACCCGCAGCCAGGAACTCCTGTGCATGCTCAATGAAGTAATCGAAAGTAAGAGAATAATTACAGTCATTGTAGAAGATCCCCTCGGAAACAGTGCAATTATTTCGAAAAAGGCTGTTGCTATCAAACTCTCAAAAGAAGAGGCTGAGAAGCTTAACACAGGCATGATAGTTTTCGATGTTGACAAATCCGAACTTGAGCACGACGTTTCGGACAATGTCAAGCCCCTCGGAGGAGATTAATTCTTTTTTCCGATTTTTCTAACAGCCCGACCAGGATTTTGGTGGTAGTGCCCCCATATAGTTATTTACTTTTATTTCAATAAAGGCAATCACGTCAAGGGCTGAGCAGGCTTTACCCACACACATAAAGCAGCAGGGATGGCGCAAAAAGTCCATATTATCTCATAATACGCAGCACTATCCATAATGCGGAACAACGTTCCGTTTAAGGCACAAACAATACAATATCGGGACAATGATGCGTTATTTTCTGACTGATGCGTTTAATAATATGAATTATCACAAAATTAACTGAAATCACAATAATACGGTGAAGGTATGGCAGAAAGCGAAAAAGAAGCAGCACTCCCTCCAAAAGAGGAATTCAGCGATTGGTATAACGAACTCCTGTGGATGGCAGAAATAATGGACGTCCGCTACCCTGTAAAGGGGCTTTATGTCTGGTACCCTTTCGGTTTTGCCATCAGGAGAAGTACTTACAATATAATAAGGGAAATTCTCGACAACAGTGGGCACCAGGAGACTCTCTTCCCTCTGCTTATCCCCGAAAACGAGTTTATGAAAGAAGCCGAGCACATCAAAGGCTTTGAAGATGAGGTATACTGGGTCACTCATGGGGGAAAAGACCCTCTTGACATCCCTCTGGCTCTCCGCCCCACAAGTGAGACTGCCATTTATCCGATGTACAAGATGTGGGTCAGGTCTCATGCGGATTTCCCTATAAAGCTTTACCAGATAGTCAATACTTTCCGCTATGAGACAAAGCATACCCGCCCACTGATAAGGCTCAGGGAGATCACTTCCTTTAAAGAAGCCCATACCGTACACGCCACATGGGAAGATGCGGAAGCCCAGGTACAGGAAGCTGTTGAACTTTACACCGAGATCTACCGCAGGCTGGCAGTTCCGGTACTCCGCTCACGAAGACCGGACTGGGACAAATTCCCGGGCGCTGATTACACCGATGCCATTGATGCCATGATGCCTGACGGGAAAACCCTTCAGATAGGAACGGCCCACCACCTTGGCGACAACTTCGCAAAGACCTTCGATATCAAGTACGAAGCCCCTGACGGCGAACAGCGCTATGCTTACCAGACATGTTACGGAATTTCTGAGCGGTCTATTGCAGCCACAATCTCCATCCACGGAGATGACAAAGGACTTGTCCTGCCTCCTGAAATTGCGCCTGTTCAGGTGGTCATTATCCCGATTATTTTCAAGAAAGGAGCAGAAGAGGTGCTTGCAGCCTGCAGGGATGTTCAGGAGCGCCTGAAAGAAGCTGGGGTTAAGGTTGAAATCGATGAAAGCGACCTGCGCCCCGGTGCAAAGTACTACAGATGGGAGATGAAAGGCGTACCTCTTAGGCTTGAAATAGGGCCAAGAGACCTGGGAAACAATGTTGCGATTGCGGTTCGGAGAGACACCGGGAAAAAGGAACAGATTTCCCTTCCGGAGATAGAGGCTGGAGTACTTCAGAAATTTGAGGCAATCCAGAATAACCTTTATGAAAAAGCCAGAGACGAACTCGAAAGCCGCATCTTTGATTGCACCGAACTTGAAGAAGTAAAGGAAAAGATCCAGAAAGGAGTTGCAACAATCCCCTGGTGCGGTAAAAAAGAGTGCGGACTTGCAATGGAAGACCGGATTGGAGCAGGTATCCTGGGAATTCCCCTGACCCCAAGAGGAAAAGGAAAAGAGAAATGCCCTATCTGTGGAGCAGAAACCGAAACCCGCGTTTACATTGCAAGAACATACTGAGCCCTGTAAACTCTCTTTCATAAAATTTCGGCAGGAAAATATGGGGAAGAGGCATCCCATATTCCTGGCTTTTTTCTTATCCCACTTCCCATAAAAAAGACCACAAAGATAGACTTACTGACCTCGAAATTAGGATAAAATAAAGTAAAGTTAATTTGAGTACAATCAAATTATAATTGATTGCAGATAAATATTAAATACTAAGTAAAAGAACTCTTCACCGGACTTTGAGTAGATTTACACCAATTCACCCTCGTACCTTATACGAAAATGACGAATTTATGCAAAATCCAATCCCGGAAGAATGAGTTTGAGAATTGTTTAAGTTTGAAAATTATCTAAATTTGAGAATTATCTACAAGACTTATTTATTCTGCATACTTATCTACGATTCATAGAGGAGATATAATATGGCCTGGATCGACCCGGAAGTAACGAAAAAGCCTAAAAAACCCATATTTTTATGCGTGCTTTCCAATACCAAAACCGCACACATCCCGAAGCTCTCAGCAGCAGGGAAAACGGCTGAACTTACGGATTATACGCCGGCAGGGGATGCGGAACTTATGGAGACAGGAAACATTATCAGTGTACCAGTTCTTCCCATGACCCCTCCCTATGATACCCCTACCCCTGCAATAATGACCCGTTCGGCGTTGCAACTGACGGAGGTGCCTTATCATTTTATCAACTCCGGCCTGATTGTGACTCCAGATGTCCCCTGCATTGACCTGAAAGCAAAGCCCGGAGAAGACATACGGGAGCCTGTTGCTGTGCGGGATGTGCAGGGCATCTACGAGCGGGCAAAGTTCCTTGCCAAGAGGCTCAGGAACCAGATAGACCATGTAGTTATCGGGGAGAGCATCCCGGGCGGCACAACAACAGCGATGGGAGTTTTAAATGCACTCGGGTATAACGGAAATGTCAGCAGCAGCGCAGATGAAAACCCGCTGGGGCTCAAAAAGCAGGTCGTTGAAGAAGGTATGAAAGCTTCAGGCCTGACCTTTGGCTGCCTCAAAGATGACCCCATGAAAGCCATTGCCTGCATGGGAGACCCCATGATGCCTGCTGTCGTAGGCCTTGTGGCAGGTTTCCAGGACACGGAGATCAATGTTGTCCTTGCCGGCGGAACTCAGATGGCAGCAGTCTATGCCATTATCAAACACCTGAGCTTTAACACCGAAAAGCTCTCAATTGCAACAACCCGCTACGTAGTAGAGGATAAATCTGCACACTTCGTAGAACTCACAAAAACTCTGGAAGTACCGGTAGTCTACGTTGCTGACCCCGGTTTTGGGAAATCATCCCTGAAAGGACTTCACAGGTACGAAACCGGCACGATAAAGGAGGGTGCAGGTGCCGGAGGTGCCATGTATCTTGCAGGCCTTTTCGGATTCACCCAGGATGAATTCCGGTCCGAAGTGGAAAACGTTTGTAAATTGCTTAAAGCCGGGCAGTGAAAAAGGGACCCGCATTTCGGCAAAACTCAATCTTTCTTTTTACCTTTTCTTTCTCTTCATTTTTTGTAGGAGATTTCAACGACTGGCGCAGTGAATTCAAAAACTGGTTTACAATATCCGGTGTATCCCCGAATAAGAGATAAGAAAAAAGAATCATTCTCCTTTGAAATGAAGAATGAAGAGTTTTACATATTAGGAATAGTTACACATACTGAAATAGATGCACATGTTTGAGGATAAAAACATTACAGAGGTAAAAAAATTAAAAATTAAAAATTAAGACCCTTTTAGGGCTCGTTTTCGAAAAACTAAATTTGGGTATTCTAACTTTCCGTGAAAAAAACTTTTTTTAAGATTAGCTCTCCATTATAGCATTCTGAGCATTTACAGAAACTTCCAGCTCTGTTACAGAAGATGCCCTTTGGGCAAATGAATTCTGTGCATTATTTACACTCCCCCCAGAAAGACAGATATCAGAACTCATGCGCCCGCAACTTTTGCAGTAGTAGAAAACATTCGAACCTATTACCTGGCGTTTCAGCCAGGTCTTGCACTCGATGCAAAGCGTAGGGACATCAAAATTTACCATGCGGGACTCCTCAGTCATATATCATGATCGAGTCGAGCCTTGCAGTGCCTGTTATTGTCCAGTACTTACAAATAGGACAGTACTGTCTTCCACCATCTGCACTCATTTTAAGCTTAGCGTTACATTTTGGACATATTTTTAGATGTTTCGTGAATAAGCCCCCTTATTTTCCATTTTTAACCTATGAGGCCAAACAGTCAGAAGCGTGATCGGGACAGAAGAGTGTATTAAATTTCAGAAAGAATCTGATAAGACACCCAACAGTACAACAAGCAACTGAACCTAAACCCCTAATACTAAAATTTTACATAAAGCCGGAAGAGGCTTCTACTGGTTGGAATTCCCCGGAAAGGCCTTTAAGTAAAGAGTTTTAAGCTAAATTGGATTTACACTGCCTAAAACGAATCCTATCCGATTTCGCCACCTAAAGCTGTAAAAAGCTATTCATTATATTACCTGTAATAGGATATAAGGTTTATCTCGCAAATAAGTATATATAAATGAATAGAAAGAAGAAGGAATCCGAGAATATAATATAAAAAGCTACCTAAGAGATATAGAAAAAATAAAATGCGAGTCATATAAATCCGTTAGTTGAATGAATGTCAAATTCAATGATATAAAACAAATATAAAAATTATATGAGCATTGACCTCAACAATATTGAACATTGACCTCAAAGTTATAATCTTAACTCTGCCTATTTATAGGGACTATATCATCTAATTTGCTTATTTTTTCTCATTTTTAATATCAGTAGAACGATTTCAAATCGAAACTTATATATGCCTATATTCCCTACATAATAGGGATTATGGAACCCTGGGCAAGATGCTGGCTTGAAGATCAGCGTAAAGCTGGAGAAAAATGTCTTGAAATCAAAGTTCGAGGCGCTTGTCATTATGTTTATCGCTCTACGAGTAAATATGACAAAAAAATTAAGAAAGGTCGTAAAGTTTCAGTTTACATTGGTAGACTCGACAAAGATTACGGCTTTATACCTAAGGGTGAGAAACCTAAAACTAATGTGATACCTGTGCCTCACTCTGTCACTGACTATGGAAATTCAATGATTTTACATAATATGATGGGAGAGCTCAAACCTTTTCTCATGAAAAATTTTCCGGAATATTGGGAAGAACTCTATGCAATGTCAATTGTTCGTGTAAATGGATATGTCCCCCTCAAACGAATTAAAGATACTTGGGAAGATCTCTATAATCTTGAAGGTATAAAACCAAATCTTAATCCATCCAATCTTTCAAAAGTGTTAAGGGAAGTAGGCTGTGATAGGTTTGGGCAGAATGAGCTATTCAATCATCTCAAAAATGCAGACACTCAACTCGTCTATGACTTAAGTTCCTGTTTCTCTCGATCTATGAATATTCTACAGGCTGAAAAAGGCTACAACAAAGACTGTATTCAAGTTCCCCAAATCAACTTTGCCCTTCTTTGTGGTCTTGATAGTGAAATGCCTACTATGATCAAATCAGTTCCAGGCAGTGTGAAGGACATAAAGACATTATACAAAACAATAGAAGAGTTGGATATCAGCGATAAGATACTTCTTCTTGATCGTGGTTTTTTCTCAGAGAACATCCTTAACTGCTTAGAAGAAAAACATATCAAATTTGTGTTACCAACAAAAAGGAACAGCCACTATTATGACACAAGAATACACCTTAATGAAGAATTCATCTATCATGATAGACTCATCAAATGTGGTAAAAGAAAGTTAGGAAATAGGTTCCTATATTTATATGAAGACCTGGATCTAAGACTTGAAGAACAGAAGACGATCTTCAGAAAGAGAGAGGAAGGGAAGATCAGCGATGAAGAGTACTCTTTAAAACAAAATAGAGCAGGGAAGTTCTTGATTATCTCCAATTACGACATAGGAAAAAAGGAGATGTATGAACTCTACAAAAAAAGAGACTCGATTGAAAAGTTGTTTGATGCATACAAAACAACATTAGACGCTGACAAATTGTATCTTCATGATGATGAGAGCGTTTATGGGCATGTGTTTGTGGCATTTCTTTCATTATATGCGTACTGTAAATTGTTGAAGGCAATTAAAAAAGCAGAGATAAATGACAAGGTCTCACCCATTGATATCCTATTGAAGTTTAGAAAAGTGAAAAGTATAAACTTTGGTGAAAAAAGTATCATTACTGAAGTTCCTAAGAAAGTAAGAGAATTAGATAAAACTCTCAAATTCAACATATTCCCTACAAAAAATGGGAGTTAAGGTTATAAAGCAAAGATAATAAGTTGATGGGAAGTAAATCAGAAGGGAATTAAATAAAATCATTGGTAAAACAACATAGTAATGAACTGACCCTTCCAACTAAAGGTAAATATAGTATAAGTCCTCCCCAGCTACAGTTTGTGAAAGAGAACTCAAGCGAAATATATAAATAAGATTATCGCTTTAGGAGTGTTCGCGACAGGGTGAGCAACAAATAACACACCCGAGCACATGAGCCGCTTTAACTCAGTTGGTAGAGTGTCTGGCTGTTAACCAGAATGTCGTAGGTTCGAGCCCTGCAAGCGGCGTAAAACTTTTGTATATATGATAGCGCTTTTTCTAAAAGATAGAAACACATTCAAAAATTCATTATAAAAGCCTTACTAACATTATTGAAGCGCTATGCAACAGAGAGGGCCCGTAGCTCAGTCAGGTTAGAGCGCTCGGCTCATAACCGAGCGGTCACCGGTTCAAATCCGGTCAGGCCCATAAATCCATAGAGACCCATAAAATATATATGTATAATATATCCAAAAGATCTCGTGTATAAGAAGGTTTTAAGGATAAAAACCAAAATCGAAAGCGTTCCGACCTGAAAGCCGCTTTAACTCAGTTGGTAGAGTGTCTGGCTGTTAACCAGAATGTCGTAGGTTCGAGCCCTGCAAGCGGCGTAATTAAACCTTACTTTTTTAAATTTTGCTTTTTGCTCTGATTTCTTTTGCCACTTGTTTTTGCCACTTGTTTTTACAGGATCCGATTTCATACCCAGAGATTTGTATGCTCGACCCATTTTTAGTGTCTGAAGCCAATAATTTATCCGGTTTTTAAATCTCCGAAATGCTTAATAATTCTGAATAGAATACTTTTTAAACAACCGGTATGGAGAGAAAGCGTCCTGAAGTTTGGAGGAGGTATATCCTGATACAATGCCCTGATACAATGTCATGATACAATATACCAGCAGAGCAACTGAAAAAATTATTAAATATAGTGAGAAGAATAACTAGATAAATCATTTCTATTATTACTACCTACCTTTCAACCAAATCACCTGATAACTTTACTATCCAATTAACTGTTATTCAATCAGACTGAGGTTTATATAAATGGTTTCAATTAGCGAAGAAGGCGTAATCGTACCTTTGGACGTTCCGAAAGCAATGCGTAAGACATACGTGAAAAACTACATGGAAATTACAAAAGGCACCGGAAGGCTCATGCTTTTTGCAGGAGACCAGAAAGTAGAGCACCTGAATGATGACTTTTTTGGAGAAGGAGTCCCTGAAGACGATGCCGATCCTGAACACCTTTTCAGGATTGCAGCCCGGTCCAAAATAGGAGTTTTTGCGACCCAGCTCGGGCTGATTGCCCGCTACGGCATGGAATATAAAGACGTGCCTTATCTCGTGAAGGTGAACTCCAAGACCAATCTCGTTGGCACTTCCCAGGCAGACCCCTTCAGCAACCTCTGGTATGACGTTGACCAGGTAGCCGAGTTTAAGGAAAACAGCGAGCTCAATATCCTTGGAATTGGCTATACAATTTATCTCGGCAGCGAGTTTGAAGCTGAGATGCTTGTACAGGCCGCCCAGGTAGTTTATGATGCCCACCAGCATGGGATGGTCTCAGTACTCTGGATCTACCCCCGCGGAGCTGCCGTAAAAGACGAAAAAGATCCGCACCTGATTGCAGGAGCAACCGGAACAGGAGCCTGCCTCGGGACTGACTTTGTGAAGGTCAATTATCCGAAAAAGGAAGGGGAAGAATCCGCCGAGATTTTCAAGGAAGCTATCAAAGCAGCAGGACGCACAAAAGTCGTTTGCGCAGGCGGCTCAAGCGATGAAGCCGAAGCTTTCCTCGAAAAGCTCCATGACCAGATCCACATCTCCGGGGCCCAGGGAAATGCAACCGGAAGGAACATCCACCAGAAATCCCTGGACGAAGCTGTCCGCATGTGCAATGCAGTCTATGCAATAACCGTAGAAGACGCAAGCGCTGAAGAAGCCCTGAAGATTTACAAGGGAGAGTAAGCAAGCAGCAATAAGCAGCGTAAGTTTGCTAAAAATAACAATCGAAAATAACAGTTCCAAAACGGCAGTGAATATCAACGTGAATATAAACGGCCGTGAAAACATGCAAATCCCCGACCATAAAACAAAGATCGTCTGTACCATAGGCCCTGCTTCCTCGTCCGAGGAGGTTCTGAGGGAACTGGTGCTTGCAGGCATGAACGTGGCAAGAATTAACTTTTCCCATGGAGACTTCGAGAGCCACGGAAAAGTTATCCGGAGAATCCGAAATGTTGCAGAAGAGCTTGACAGGACAATTGCCATCCTTGCCGACCTTCCGGGCCCGAAAATTCGCATAGGCAAGCTCAAAAAAGAGCCGCTTGTGCTCTATAAAGGGAACAGGATAATACTTACAGTAGATGAAACTTCCGGAAGCGAGGACCGCATCCCGGTCAGCTACAAACAGCTCCCTGAGAGCGTGTCTCCGGGAAGCCTTATCTACCTTAGTGACGGATTCATCCAGCTCCTCTGCTTAGAAATATCAGGAAAAGACGTAATCTGCGAAGTTATGGTAGGGGGACAGCTCTACTCTCATAAAGGGCTGAACCTGCCAGGGGCGAAAATTTTCCTGGACCCCGTGACGGAACATGACTTCAAAATCCTTGAGTTTACCCTGAACGAAGATGTTGACGCGATCAGCATCTCTTTTGTGGAAAAAGCCGAAGATATCCGCAAAGTCCGGAATTTTGCTTCGACCATGGGAAAGCCCGTATACGTTGTGTCAAAAATCGAACGGAGCCAGGCAGTCCAGAATATTGAGGAAATTCTTGAAGAAACCGATGCCTTGATGGTTGCCAGAGGAGACCTGGGAGTCGAAATTCCCATCCAGGAAGTGCCTTCGGTCCAGAAAGAACTCATTCGGAGTGCAAAGCTCCTGAGTATCCCCGTAATTACTGCAACCCACATGCTTGCCTCCATGACCGACAATGTAAGGCCTACAAGGGCTGAGGCTACGGATGTTGCCAACGCCATCCTTGACGGGACGGATGCGGTCATGCTCTCGGAAGAAACCGCAGTTGGAAACTATCCTGTAGAAACTGTGGAGATGATGGCAAAGATTGCAAAAACGACAGAAAACTGGCGCTCCCGGACGAAATGGGGACTTGACACAATGCTCAAGGGAATTACGGCACAGGAAATGTCAGTGGACGAGGTAATTGCCCTCCAGGTGAACGAAGCCCTGCAAAAGCTTCCTGTAGCCGCTGTGCTCACCCCAACCCGGAGCGGAGCAACCCCGCGCAGGCTTTCCCGCTTCAAACCTGAACCCTGGATCCTGGCTTTCACCCGCTTCCCGAAAACCCGTAGCTCCCTTGCCCTGTCCTACGGGGTTTATCCGATAATAGTAAAAGAAACCTTTGAAAACTGGGAAACAGAGACCACGGAAAAGGCAAAGAAACTGGGATTTGCAAAAAGCGGAGACTTAGTAGTTTTCACCCAGGGCCCTGCTTCCGGAAAACCCGGAGGCACAAACATGCTCAAAATCCTGACCCTTGACTGATTCTGAAGCTCGGGCCGAATTATTCAAAGGAAGAAGTTAGGACTCAGATTCCAAATAATCCCATAAGTTTTTTCTTTTTTGCTAAACCGGATGCGAAAACTTTTTTATGACAATAGATTTAGATACCATGTATGTTTTTTACATTCAGAATAATTTACCTTATGTTATGAGGTTTCATTTATGAAACGAAAGGATCCTGCAACAAAAAACCAGAAATATCTGGCTATCTTCCTGGCCGTAACGATGTTTCTCTCAGCTTTTATGATATATTTCTCGTCTACGGCTAATGATAAAAACGATGATAATAACACCCCTGCTTCGGAGACAGGAGAGAATTTTATGACAGTCCCGTTCTCTCAGATCCCGGGCAAACATGTCCAGCACGATTTTAACTCCATTATCGACGGATTGGAAATGTCACCTGAAGGAGTAACGAATGCTATATATGTCGACCTTCAAAAAACCGAAGGGACCCCCCTGGAATCTGCATTCGGAAACAGTCAAACCATGAATGTTTCCTTCTCTTATGGAGCTGACGTTACGAAGAGATACGGGGCAAGTTATGCCGATGGAAGCGGTTTTGAGCTGCACCAGATTCCCGAGCAGAAGATGAACATGCCCCTGAACACATCGGCAATGCCATATGAAGGATACCAGATCCTCGACAGGACAAATGGGACCTACAACATCTGGAACCTGGCAGGAAGCCCCTCAATCATAGGCCCCATCCAGAATGTGGTAAACGTCATCGATGTCCTTGAAGGAAATGCAACTTCCAGCTCGGAATACGACCAGATATTGAGCCAGGCGGACCCGGAAGGAAGCATCTACCAAGAAGCGGTCACAAAAACAAATTCCACGGATATTCCTGCAGAACAGTATTACATGGATCTCAAAAAGCTGGATGACGGAAGTTACGTGCAGACAACCATCTACCTTAACCCTGAACCTGAAGTAGATGAAAAGATCGCAGTTTACCAGACAAACTCGAGCGAACGTGGAGTGGCATACAACGTAACTACTCTGGGCAACATTACAAAACTGGAAATAAGCTCGGACTTTGAAAGCCTTTACAACGAAAGTGCCCTGCTTTCAATATAAGCAGGCAAACTTTCATTTTAAATTTTTTTTATTTTGATTTGGTTTTTACTTTTTTACTTTTTCCCCGAATATTTTTTCTGGAATCTTTTCTCTGACAGCTTCTTTGGGATTCTTTCCGGAATCTGCAGGTTTTTGCGGAGAGCTTAAGAAATCAGGAGAATTCGGTCTGGAGAAATATAAGAAGCCTTATACGGGAAGAATAAAAAACCATATAGATTGAATAAATATAGAAAGAGAACGAATAAAATAATAGTGAAAAAATGAGGTGAGGCTTTGGGATTTTCCAGTTCATTCGAAAGGATTTTCCTGAAAAAGATAGACGGCAAGAACGCCCACGATTGGTTTGAACTCGGGGCAATGGAAAAAGACCCTGAGAAAAAGGTAGAGTACTTCAAAAACACAGTGGAGCTGAAACCAAATTTCGTAGGCGGCTGGACAGTGCTCGGGAACGCCTATGCCGAGATGGGAGAGTATGAAAAAGCCATGGAATGCTACAACAAGGCTCTTTCGATCTGCCCAAAGTACAAGGAAGCAAAGTATAACAGGAGAAATCTGGAGAAAAAGATGAAGGAAGCAAAATTAAAACCGGGAACATGATGAAAAAAACCTGAACTCCAGAAACTCGAAGGAAAAAATGAACTTCGGAAACTCGAAGAAAAAAAGGAAATCCAGAAAAAACTGACTATAATCAAACAGTTACTATCCCTGTTCCTTCCTGACAGCCGGGACTATATAAAAAAGAAACAGCTAGTGCAATGATAGAAATCAAAGTCCGGCGAATATAAACTATCCACAACAACTCGGCAGGGAAAAACTTTTTTTCAGCATGTTTTGGTTCTCATTGCATCTTTTTTAAAAAACGAAGGAGCAATAGCATCATCAGTTATTTCTACCGACCCCACATATATTCAATGGGAAGTGATGCTATTGGGATTTCTGGACAAACTGTTCAAGAAGAAACTCGAAGGAAAAACCGTAGAAGAATGGTACGGGCTTGCTGTTGGGGAAACTGATCCTGAAAAGAAGATTGAATACTTCGATAAAGTCCTGGCTTTAAAGCCCGATTTTGCAGGAGCCTGGAACCTCAGAGGGCTTGAATTTGTGGTCCTCAAGCAGTATGAAGAGGCCATTACCTCTTTTGATAAAGCGCTTGAGATAAGACCCAACTATCCGGAGGCAAAGTACAATAAAGAAGATGCAGAAACTGAATTAAGAAAGATCGGAGCCGCAGAAAGGCCGGTTGGAGAAGAAAAAAAAGGAACATCGGAAACTCACGGGGAGCAGGAAGAAGAAATTAAAGTTGAGGGGACAGAAAGTTAAAAAACGAAAAGGTGTTCCGGGAAAAATCCCTGACAGGCCGGTTTTGCCTGAAGGGCCGATTTTGCCCGAAGGACTGATTTTGCCCGACTGCCAGAACAACCAGTTATTTTTTCCCGCGGCTCAGGGCCTGAAGCCCGAGTTTTACGGTCCCGGGAAGTTTTCCGCACTGCATGACCTTTATCTGTTCGGGTGAAATAAATTTGAAAGCCGCATTCATCAGGACATCGGATTTCATGATCCCATCCATAATCTGCCTCGCCTGTACCGAAGTTTCGAGAGCTTCACCGAACTGAGCCCTCCAGCGCCGTTCATAAGCTTCAAGCTTGCATTTCCCGGTGGCAAATTCGGCTGCAGTTTCTCCCGCAATTTTTCCGGCAATCATTGCAGGAGGAATTCCCCCGCCGTTTGTTGCGATGATATGCCCGGCGGCATCCCCTACGATCAGAGAGTCCGCCGTTGCAGTGTTTGCAGGAGCTCCGTTTATGGGAATAATCCCTGCGATAACATTCATTATGACAGCATTTTTCAGCTTCGGGGCGGCTAGAGGATGGTCCCGCATAAAATGGTGCAGGTAATCTTTTGCAGAAATCCCTTTTTCGGCCATTCCGCTTCGGATACCGATTCCTACATTTGCCCGCCCCCCGCCTTCCGGAAAAATCCATGCATAACCGCCAGGAACATAATCTTTTCCGAAATACATCTCAAGGGCATCCGGGTCAATATCAACGTTCCTGACCTGGTACTCAAGGGCAACGGAGGTTTCTCTTAATTCGGGTTTCATGGCAATTCCTTTTGATTTTGCAACAAGGGAATTAGGACCGTCAGCTCCAATGATCGCCTTTGCTTTCAGGGCATGTTTCCCGAATACCCCTGAAGTTTCAACCGTTGTGCCCTCCACCCCTGTCACCCGGGTCTTTACCATCAGTTCAGTCCCTGCCGCAGCAGCCTGCTCAGCCAGAAACTGGTCATAGCGGCGACGGTCGAGGACTGTGCCCCGGACAGCAAACTCTTTTACACTGCCGTTTGGGGGGATGATTCGCTGTGTTTTGATGTGCTGCAACACGCAGGAGTCAGGATAGTTTTTCAGGGTATCAGGCAGCCTGGCCTCAGGCATCAGGGCCTGGACTTCCGAGGCATCCGGAAGAAAACCGGCACATTGGATGGGGTTTCCAATTTCTCTTTTCTTATCGAGAAGCAGGACAGAAGCCCCGTTCTTTGCGGCATGCAGGGCAGCGGTGGAACCTGCAGGGCCTGCACCCACAACGATGACATCGTAAGAGGTTTTTGGAATCATGAAAAGGTCTCACTGTTGTTTATATTTAGCCTCTGCAGTTTACTGAGGAATTGTTTATTAATCCTTTCCTGAAGCCAAGAAACGAATAGTGCTGTGTCGGGTGTTTTAATCCCCACAATCAGGTAGTGTAACCCTCAAAATAAAGGTTCAAAATTCTGTCTGGCAAATAGATAAGAAAGAAGGAACACGCCCGAGCATAGAAATGTTTAAATAAGACTGCATAGTACAACGGTTACCGGCTTCCGAGTGTGGCAGGGTGAAGGAACTGGAACATAAAAAGAATGGATTTAGGAAGTTAGAAAGAGCCCCATGATCCAAATTCAGCACCGCAATTCAGACGAATTGTGAACCAATAAGTATTAAAAAGCAAGGAAAAAGTCAACAAATAAGTATCTTAAAGTAAGAGTTAATTATATATACAATTAGATAGTACAACGGTTACCGGCTTCCGGTAGCCGACGAAAATAAAGGAGCAAGGAAAAAATGAGACAAATAGCAATTTATGGAAAGGGCGGCATTGGAAAATCAACTACTACGCAGAATCTTACTGCGGCCCTCTCGACTATGGGGAACAATATTCTTCTTGTAGGGTGCGACCCGAAAGCAGACTCTACCAGAATGCTGCTTGGAGGCCTGAACCAGAAAACCGTACTTGACACTCTTAGAAGCGAAGGCGACGAAGGAATCGACCTCGATGTAGTTTTACAGCCAGGCTTTGGCGGCATCAAATGTGTGGAATCCGGGGGGCCTGAACCGGGTGTAGGATGTGCAGGCCGAGGCATCATTACCTCCATCGGACTGCTCGAAAACCTGGGAGCTTACACTGACGATCTTGACTATGTATTCTACGACGTGCTTGGCGACGTTGTATGCGGTGGTTTTGCCATGCCTATCCGCGAAGGAAAAGCCAAGGAAATCTACATCGTGGCCAGTGGAGAACTGATGGCAATTTATGCAGCAAACAATATCTGCAAAGGTCTGGCCAAATTCGCTAAAGGTGGAGCCCGTCTCGGAGGCATCATCTGTAACAGCAGGAAAGTAGATGGAGAACGTGAACTTCTTGAAGCATTCGCAAAGAAACTGGGGAGTCAACTGATCCACTTCGTGCCCAGAGACAACATCGTCCAGAGGGCAGAAATCAACAGAAAGACAGTAATCGACTTTGATCAAGAATCCGACCAGGCAAAGGAATACCTCACCCTTGCAGACAACGTCCAGAACAACAACAAACTCGTGGTTCCAACCCCACTCCCGATGGAAGAGTTAGAAGCTATGATGGTAGAATTCGGAATCGTTGAGCTGTAACTGTTGAGACCCAGAGGAGATGAAAACGATGCAAATGATAAGAGCGGTCATAAGACCGGGAATGGAATCAAAGGTTGTCGAGTGCCTGGAAAAAGAGGGCTGTATTTCCCTTACAAAAATGGAAGTCTTCGGAAGAGGGAAGCAAAAAGGGATTCACATTGCAGACATCCACTATGACGAATTGCAGAAAACCATGCTTCTGATGGTAGTCGAAGACGAACACAAGGACAAAGTTATAAAGACCATAATGGAAGCTGCAAGAACCGGGAAGTATGGGGATGGAAGGATCTTCGTAAACCCCGTGGAAGAAGCATATACCATAAGGACGGGAAAAACCGGGCTTTAAAACCGGTTTTTCGGAGGGAAATCCCCATGAAAGAAATTACGGCAATAATCAGGATGAACAAGGTCCAGAAAACCAAGAATGCCTTGCTTGGATGCGGCTTTCCTTCGTTTACCGTAAGAAGGGTCATGGGCCGCGGAAAACAGAGAGGACTCTGCTTTGAATTTAATCCACCGCTACCGGATCCGGAGAAGGAAGCAGAGACCTGCATTCGTTTCATTCCGAAACGTATGTTCACCATCGTTGTGGATGATGAAAACGTAAGCGAAGTGGTCCAGAAAATCATAGAGGTTAACCAGACCGGAAATGCAGGAGACGGAAAAATCTTCGTGTCAAACATCACTGAAGCAATCCGTATCCGGACCGGAGAAAGTGGCGAAGCGACCATAAGCAAGGAGTTGATGTAAGAATGGGAGCGGAAATTGAAGAAAAACAGCTGATTGTTGACAACATTTTGAAGGTGCTCCCTGAAAAGGCTGCCAGAAACCGGAGAAAACATCTCGTTGTCAGGGACTGTTCCACCGAACAGCACATCGAAGCCGACGACAAGGTAATCCCCGGCATCCTCACAAACCGCGGTTGTGCCTTTGCGGGTACCAAGGGTGTGGTCTTCGGACCTATCAAGGATATAGTCCACCTGGTCCACGGCCCCATAGGTTGCGCTTACTTCACCTGGGGAACCAGGCGAAACCTTGCAAAGGCAGAAGAAGGCGGGGACAACTTCATGAATTACTGCGTATGCACGGACATGAAGGAAACCGATATCGTCTTTGGGGGAGAAAAGAAGCTCAAAAAAGCCATTGATGAGATTGTGAAAATCTTCAACCCCGGAGCTATCAGCATCTGTGCGACCTGCCCCGTAGGGCTTATCGGAGACGATATAGAATCTGTTGCAAGAGAAGCTGAAGAAGAGCATGGGATCAAGGTAATCCCCGCCCGCTGCGAAGGATACAGGGGAGTCAGTCAATCTGCAGGCCACCACATTGCAAGCAACTCCCTGATGGAACACCTGATAGGGACCGAAGATATCAAGGACCCCACTCCCTTTGACATAAACATCTTCGGAGAGTACAATATAGGAGGGGACCTCTGGGAAATCAAGCCAATCCTCGAAAAAATAGGATATAGAATAATCTCAAGTTTAACCGGAGACGGATCATTCCACAAAATTTCGCAGGCCCATCAGGCAAAACTCAGTATCCTGCTCTGCCACCGTTCTATCAACTACACTAACCGGATGATGGAAGAAAAATACGGGGTTCCCTGGCTGAAGGTAAATTACATCGGCACGAAAGGAACTGAAAAATCCCTGCGGAAAATGGCAGAGTTCTTTGACGACCCGGAACTTACCCGGAAAACCGAGGAAACCATTGCTGAAGAAAAAGCAAAATATGCGGATGAAATTGAAGGATACAGGAAAAAACTCCAGGGAAAAACCGCTTTCATCTATGCCGGAGGCTCGAGGAGTCATCACTATATAAACCTCTTTGAAGAGCTCGGCATGAAGGTTGTTGTTGCAGGCTACCAGTTCGCCCACAGAGACGACTATGAAGGCAGACAGATCATTCCAAGCATGAAGGAAAAAGCCCTTGGGTCCATTCTTGAGGATGTACATTACGAAAGAGAAGAAAATGTTAAGCCTTCCATTAGCGCTGAACGGATTGCTGAATTGAAAGAGAAAATAGGGCTCATGGACTACGAGGGACTTTTCCCCGAAATGAAGGATGGGACCATTGTCGTTGACGACCTTAACCACCATGAGACCGAATTCCTCGTAAAAGCTCTCAAACCCGATGTCTTCTGTTCCGGGATTAAGGACAAGTACTGGGCTCAGAAATTAGGAGTTCCCTCAAGGCAGATCCACTCCTATGATTACAGCGGACGTTACACAGGCTTTTCCGGAGTCCTGAATTTCGCACGGGATATTGACATGGCTATTCACAGCCCCACCTGGAGGTTCATAAACCCACCGTGGAAAGGCGAAGAAGCGGAGTAAAAACAAAAAAGAAAAGAGGTGTAAAAAATGCTTGATTATACCCCATGTGAAGAAGTGGAACGTTCAGCCATCACCATCAACCCTGCAAAGATCTGTCAACCAATAGGAGCCGTTTATGCGGCCCTCGGCGTGCACAACTGCATGCCCCACAGCCACGGGTCCCAGGGCTGCCTTTCCTACCTGCGTATGTGCCTGAGCAGGCATTATAGGGAGGCTGCACTGGCAACTACCAGCAGTTTTTCCGAAGGGACAGCCGTTTTCGGAGGAGCTGCAAACCTCAAGGAAGCTCTCGTCAACCTGACAACCGTATACCAGCCTGAAGTAATTGCCATTCATACCACCTGTGTGGCAGAAACCATTGGAGACGATGTCGGAGTCATCTTAGAAGATGTGAGTGCTGAAGAGCTTATTGACCCATCCATCAAAATCTGTGCAGCTTCCACTCCAAGTTATGTCGGTACCCATATCACCGGCTATGACAACATGGTAAAGTCTTTCGTAACCACCTTTGCCAGCAAAAGCAAGCCAAACGGGAAACTCAACATAATTCCAGGCTTTGTAGAACCTGCAGATATCAGGGAAATCAAACGCATACTCTCGATAATGGGAATTTCCAGTATTGTCTTCCCGGACACCACGGACGTCTTTGATGCGCCCCTGACAAAAGAACATACCTTCTACCCCAAAGGCGGGACCCCAATAGGGGATATAGAAGATTCCGCAAATTCCCTCGGGACGATTGCTCTCTGCAGGATGGCAGGCGGGGCTGCAGCAAAGATCCTGGAAAGCCGCTACAAAGTACCGGCAAAAATAGGGCCCACCCCAATAGGGATCAGAAATACCGACCGCTTCGTCATGAATGCAGCAAAACTTGCCAATGTGGCTATCCCCCCCGAACTTGAAGACGAGAGGGGAAGACTTGTTGACATGATGACTGACGCCCACCCCCACTACCACGGAAAGAAGGTAGCCATTTACGGTGACCCTGACATACTTTCAGGCCTCACGAGCCTTGTGCTGGAAATGGGCATGGAACCGAGTGTGGTGCTCACCGGCACTCAGAACTCCGAATTTGAAAAAGAAATCGAAGAACTCATAGGTTCCGAGTACCCGGACGCCGATATCATTTCGGGAGGGGACCTCTTCATGCTCCATCAGATCATCAAGCGAAAGCCCGTGGACCTCCTAATCGGCAACACATACGGGAAATTCATATCAAGGGCAGAGGATGTGCCCCTGGTAAGAGTAGGCTTCCCGATCATGGACCGGGCAAACCTGCACTACTTCCCAATCATGGGGTACGCCGGAGCTGCACGACTGGTGGAGCGCATAGGAAACACCCTGCTTGACAGGAAAGATAGAGATGCTCCTGACTGGCTGCTTGAAACCATCCAGTAAGAGAGGAGCCTGAATATAAAGGTAGTGATCTGAACATATCTCAGAGATGATATCGAACTGATAAATTAAAAATGGGAAAAAGTGGAAAACCGCCGCTGCAATTCTGAAAACAGAAGCAGAGGGGAGTGAAAGAAATGAAAAAATTAACCGGGATAGTGGATACTCTCGAAGAAAGGCAACCGTACATCACCAGAAAGCAGGAAAAAGGGGATGAAATTCCCCTTGCCTGCGACAATAACTCCCTTGCAGGAGCCATCAGCCAGAGGGCATGTGTATATTCGGGAGCAAGGGTTGTCTTAAACCCCGTAACCGACGCAGTCCACCTGGTACACGGCCCTATAGGCTGTGCAGGCTATACCTGGGACATAAGAGGGGCAAAATCCAGCGGGATTGAAACGAACCGCAGCAGTTTCAGTACGGACATGAAGGAAATCGATGTTGTCTTCGGAGGAGAGAAAAAACTCTCAAACGCAATCGATGAGCTGGTAGGTATCTATCACCCTCCGGTCGTTTTCGTGTACTCCACATGCATTGTGGGAATCATCGGAGATGACCTGGAATCGGCCTGCAAGACAGCGAGTGAGAAGCACAATATCCCGGTAATCCCTGTAAAATCCGAAGGCTTTAAAGGTAACAAGTCTGACGGATACAAAGCTGCTTGCGATGCCTTAAAGCAGCTAATCAAAAGGCCGAAAGAAAAGAAGCCCGAGGCAGGCCCCGAAGTCAACAGGCCGAAGATTAATATCCTGGGAGACTTCAATGTGGCCGGGGACGTCTGGCTCGTAAAACCCCTCTTTGAACGGATGGGAATAGAAGTTATAGTCTCCATGACCGGAGATTCGACTGCCAAATCAATCACAAGGGCAGCGGAAGCAGACCTCAACCTCGTCCAGTGCAGCGGGTCGATGACCTACCTTGCAAAATGGATGCAGAAAGAGTACGGGATTCCATACCAGACCATAAGTTTCTTCGGAATCGAAGACATTTCCATTGCTCTTCGAAAGACTGCGGAATACTTTGGCTCCGAAGAGATGAAAAAGATAGCAGAAGAAATCCTGGAGACCGAAAAGAACCGGATAATGCCTGTAATTTCCCAGGTAAGAGAGAGAGTCAAAGGAAAAAAGGCCGCCATTTATATGGGTGGCCCTGCAAAAGCCCTCACGCTTATCAAAGGTTTTGCGGAACTTGGCATGGAAGTGGTGATCATCGGGACCCAGACCGGGAAAAAGGAAGACTACGAGCAGATCAGTTATTCAGTCCGGGACGGGACAGTCATTGTGGATGATGCAAACCCCCTGGAACTTGCAGACCTGCTCGTGAAACAGAAAGCCGACCTGATGGTTGCAGGCGTTAAAGAGAGATTTATCGCATACAAGCTGGGAGTTGCCTTCTGTGATTTCAACCACGACAGAGTGGTGGAGTTCGAAGGCTTTGACGGCTTTGTAAACTTCGCAAAGGAAGTGGATGCCTCGATCAACAGCCCTGTCTGGAAAGCTGTCAGGCAGAGGACCCTTAAACCCGGATCCCCGGAACAGGAAAAAGCCACAATAGAATTGGAACAGGAAAAAGCCGCAGTCGAAGAAAAGATCTCTGCAAAACCGTACGCTAAGAAATGTAAAGGTGTAGCCCTGAAACCGGAGTTTTTACGCTCCAGGTCAGATGCCGCAGTTGAGAGTCAGGTATGAGGAGGCAATGAAATGACTAAAAGAAACTATGCAACTGTGAACCCCTGTGTTATGTGCCAGCCCATGGGAAGTGCCCTTGCATTTAAAGGAGTTGAAAATACCATGGTCCTCTATCACGGCTCCCAGGGCTGCAGCACCTATATGCGCCTGCACCTTGCCCACCACTTCAGGGAACCTGTCGATATCGCTTCAAGCTCCCTCAGCGAAAAGGGAGCAGTGTATGGAGGCAGGGAGAACCTGAAAAAAGGGCTTAGAAACGTCATCAACAGATACAATCCGAAAGTAATAGGCGTTGCGACCACCTGTCTTGCCGAAACAATTGGTGATGACGTCCCTTCAATTATCAGGGAATTTAAAGAGGAAGCAGGGATCGGAGACGATCTCGAAAAAGATATCATAATCATACCCGTTTCCACCCCAAGCTATGGGGAAAGCCATGTAAGTGGCTATATAAAAGCCCTGGACGCCATTGTCAGGAAGCTTACGGAAAAGCCTGAAAACCCGGAAGAATCAAAAATCTCTGAAGACGCAGGAAACGGCAAACTCAACCTTATCCCGGTTGAGAGCGTCTCCCCGGCTGATGTGAGGGAACTCAAAGAAATACTTGCAGAAACTGCAGAAGATTACATTTTCCTCCCGGACATTTCCGAGACCTTTGATGCACCCCTGGGAGAAGAACTTCCTAAAATAGCACCTGGAGGCACCACACTCGCCGAGATTGCCGACATGCCCAACAGCAAAGCAAGCCTCGGTCTGGGGATTGTCAGCACGAACCTTGCTGTAAAATACCTTGAAACTTCCCACGGGGTTCCCGGACACAATGTTCCCATACCCATAGGCCTCTTAAACAACGACCTTTTCTTTACGGAACTGGTCCGCATCCTCGGCTGCCCAATCCCTGAGAAATACCAGAAAGAAAGGGGAAGGCTACTCGATGCCATGGTGGACGTGCACAAGTATCTTTACGGAGTAAAGGCAGCAGTTTACGGAGACCCGGACACTGTATTTAGCCTGACGACTTTCATGCTGGAACTCGGGATGAACCCCGTGCTTGTAGCAACCGGAAGCAAAAGCCGGGACTTCGAAAAGAGAATAAAACAAATCTTTGAAGAGATCAGGCCGGAACTGGAACCTGTGGTTCTGAACGGCATTGACTTTGACACCCTCAATGATGCTGTCGGTGAATGCAGCCCTGAAATCCTGATAGGGAACTCAAACGGGAGACACATTGCCAAGGCGCGCAACATCCCCCTTGTAAGGGTTGGCCTACCAATCCACGACAGAGTAGGTGCACAGCGTATCCTTACTGTCGGATACAGGGGAGCCCTGGAACTTCTGGACAGGATCACCAACACCATCCTTGAAGCCACTGATACTTTCACCGCACCTGTACAGGTAGAACCGGCTGCATATGCCGGCCAGAGAGCAGGAGATGACTGCATCGAGGGAGCGCAGTGAGATAAACAAGAAAATCTGACACACAAGAAAATCTGACACTTCCGATCATGGCAAATACGACTTCAGCTTCATAATGCCTCCCGGAATTCAGAAACTCCTGATAGAGAATGAAAAACAGAAAATGTAAATGAAAAAACGAAAGCGATCTAAGATTCTCATAGCCGGAAAAACGATAAAAAAGGGAAGAATTTGATGGAAATCATTCAAATAATCGCGACCCCACTTCTACTAACCCTCAAGATTTCCGTCATTGCAACCCTCTTTGTGACGGTGCTGGGAATTTTAATTGCTTATATACTGGCAAAAAGGGAGTTCCCGGGAAAAGGGTTAGCTGACGTTATGGTTACCATGCCAATGGTTCTTCCCCCTACCGTAACCGGGTACATCCTTGTTATCCTGCTGGGAAAAAACGGAGTTATAGGAAGCATTTTCACCAAATTTACGGGGAGCGGAATCCTCTTTACCTGGCAGGCAGCAGCCATTGCAGCCTTTGTAGTTTCTTTGCCCCTGATGGTAAAGACCACCACAGCAGCTATCGGGGCAGTAGACAGAAATGTTGAGGAAGCATCCCGTATTCTCGGAAGAAATGAATTCGAAACTGCGCTCTTCATAACCCTGCCCCTTGCAAAGAAAGGCATTATCGCAGGCTGCGTCCTGAGTTTTGCAAGGGCTGTCGGAGAGTTCGGAGCAACCCTCATGGTTGCAGGAAATATCCCGGGAAAGACCAGCACCATGCCTCTTTCCATTTACGGAGCATACCAGACAGGAAATAATGAACTTGCGAACCTGCTTGTGCTTATTCTTGTTGTCATGTCATTCGTAACGATTGCGGCCACCGGCAAACTGGGAGAACGATGAAAAAAGGTGAGAGTAGGGAATGACTGTTGAAGTAGACATTGGAAAGGAATTCTACGGAAGGAAAAACAGAAAAAAGAAAGGGGAAATCCCCAGCTTTTCAATGAACTGCAGCTTTGATGCCAATTCCGATTTTGTGGTCCTGTTCGGGTGTTCCGGTTCAGGTAAAACCACGGCTCTCCGCTGTATTGCAGGGCTTGAAAACCCGGACACGGGGACCATTAAGATTAACGGCACCGTGTACTTTGACAGCGGAAAAAAAGTAAACCTCCCTCCCCAGAAACGGAAAATAGGGTACATGTTCCAGGAAAATGCCCTCTTCCCGCACATGAACGTGCGGCAGAACATCGAGTTCGGCTTAAAAGGCCTGAGCGCCATGGAAAAAAAGGAAAGGGTAAACGAGATGCTGGGCCTTGTGGGAATAGAGGAGCTTGAGTTTTCCTACCCTGACGAGCTTTCGGGCGGGCAGAAACAGAAAGTTGCCCTTGCCCGGGCCCTTGCTCCCAATCCGGAAGTCCTGCTCCTTGACGAGCCATTTTCAGCTCTGGACACCGTAGTCCGCCTTAAATTGAGAAAGGAACTGAGGGATATCCAGAAAAGGCTCAAGATTCCTGTAATTTTCATCACCCATGACCCTGTAGAGGCTTTTACCATGGCTGACCGCATGGCAGTCTTTGAAAACGGCAGGGTGCAGCAGATAGGTACCCCTGAGAACATATTCTACCACCCGAAAACCCGTTATGTGGCCGAACTTGTGGGCTTCTCAAACCTCTTTGATAATGCCGTGGTAGAAGGGCACGGAAACGGAGACGAATGCACCTTCCTGTGGTCCCTCGGAACGGAAATTACTGCCCCCTATATAGAACGTAAAGCAGGAGACAGAGTCAGCTGGGGCATCAGGCCTGAGAATATCGAGCTTGTGGACAGGAAAAACATGCACGTTATCCGCCAGGAAAACAGGAAAAACCTCTTTGACGGGGTAATAATGAACGTGGTAAACAAAGGCACCAGCCGGATCATGTCCCTTATCCTCAAAGACAGCGAGGACGTCCTGAAAGTAGAGGTTGCAAACCATGTCTTTAACTCATTAAAAATGGGGACCGGAGACGAATGCATGGTCAGGCTCAGAGCCTCGGATATGATCATCTTCTGACTCTCGAATTGTGACTCGCCCGAATTGCGACTCGCCCGAATTGCGACTCGGGAGCCCGCAGTCCTTTTCGCTACGCTACGCTTCGCTCAAGAGAACAAATTTAGAATGGGAGAGTAGAGCAGTAGAGTTCTTCTTTGAGTTTTGATTTGGGATCAAGGAAATCGAAGTTTTTGGCAGCGTGCCAATTTTTCTGTAAAAATCACAAATATCAAGAAGTTATAAGGTAGAAAATTCCATATCTGAAGAACAAAATTACAATTTCATAACCTGTACAAACCTATTCTGTATACAGAGGTAGTTCTTGGTACTCCCGAAAAAGGAGAGCACCCTTTCCCGCAGAAAGATTGTCAGTTCCTTTGCTTTTTTTGCATAGACGATATTGCAAAGCGTGTAAAACGTACTTTTGTGCCAAACAAAAGTTGGCACTTTAAGTCAGTGTTTTTTTCTATGTGAAATCTTTTTTCAGAGGATTGTACATGAAATTGTCAAATTAGAGTATAGATATTAAAATCTGACCAGATAAGTTCAATTAATAAATAGATTTGTAAAAATAATATTTAATAATACAGAATCAATAGTAACTTATACTAAGAATACAATTAAGTCACTAATTTAGCAAATAGTAACATAAAAAGAATAGTATATCATACAATAAATGTGATACGAATTAAAGACAGGGATATCGATCTGTAGCCTGAAATGAGCACATTATAAACTGATAGGCCTGGGAAGAGGCGAAAATAGAGTGTATATGCCATCTGGAGATCGATTATGTAGACCGATACAACAACCGAAACTCGGAAGATGTCTGGATTGAGGTTCTTATCCTGATAATCCATTATTCTCAGGGAAGACTCAGGGGAATCCACGCTTCTAATGCTCATCATGAGAGAGCATCACAACAGTCGAACTGGATGAACAAAAAGAGGTTTAGCACAGGTTCCCAGAGCCCCCGGATATTGAGTCATGGAGACTCTGAAAGGATAATTAATGGGTATTATGGCCGGGGCCAGCTTGCAACTATAGCCACTTTTAACCTTCTGGAGGGTGACAGATGAACGAAGACAAAGAGATAATCAGAGATTTCTGGAATTATCGTTCTCAAAAATTCGATAAATCTCCTGGCCATTATACCGCCAGCAAAGAGGAGGAAGAAGCATGGAAGGGGCTCCTCAGGTCAAAGCTGGATGATGCCGAAAAAATCCTTGATATTGGTTCAGGAACAGGTTTTCTCTCACTAATGCTCGCCGATATGGGGTATGAGGTTGTGGGAATCGATCTCTCCGAGGAGATGATCGCTCGTGCGTCTTCCAAGGCAAAAGAGAGAGGATTATCAATCGATTTTCATCAGGATGATGCCGAAAACCTCGGTTTTGAAAACAACTCCTTCGATGCCATCGTCAACAGGGCTGTTATCTGGACACTTCCGCATCCGGATATCGCAGTACGTGAATGGATGCGGGTATTGAGACCCGGAGGAAAACTCTGCTTTTTCCTTCACGTGCCTCGCAACGAGCGAGAAGATACGCTCCAGAAACAGGTTTTGAACCTCTGGATACTCCTCTCAGAGAGAAGGAATCCTTGGCGCACTCTTGGAAGTAAAGGACAGGCTGTAAACCTTCCATATAACGGGGGTGTAAAACCCGGAGTCATTGTAGACCTTCTGAAATCTGTCGGATACTCTCATGTCTTCGCCGAGCCCATGCACGAGATTGAAACCCTGAAAAGCCGACGTATGCCCTACCCATATAGAATTTCACACGGGCACGGCCAGTTCTGCTACACAGCTGAGAAACCAAAAGAGGATTGAAGATGAAGCGAATAAGTTTTACACCCCTGAGATTCCTGGCATTCTGCTGCTTTGTCGGAGCGATGATTATCACTGCGGGATGTTTAGGACAGAGTGCTCAGACAGAAGACAATGTTCAAGAGGACAACATTCAGACGCTTATCGTTGCCGGACCCGCTGATTTTGATTCAAGAATAGAGATGAAGATGAACGTGTATGATGTCTTCCTCGACATCAATGCCAATGGAAAACCTATTCCCGGCCATCTTGTCAGTTCATGGAACAAGTCTGATGACGGATTAACCTATACTTTCCAACTCAATAAGGAAATAGAGTTCCACGACGGGACGCAATGGAACGCGAGTTCTGCTTCATGGTTCCTGACATGGTGCAGTCAGGGGCCAAGGAAGAACGATATCGCATTCTCAAAGATATCCGATGTGAGTGAGGTCGATGAATATACAATACAGGTCACTCTGAAAGAGCCATATGGAGCTTTCATCAAATCGCTCTCATCGGAGTCGAACAGCCATGTCATCGCACCAACATCGGTCGAACCTGCCTGGAGTAACGATGGAGAGATCGTATCCTTTATCGGGACAGGGAAGTTCGAGGTTGAGAACTATGTAAAGGCACAGAGTGCAGAATTTGTGAGACATGATCCGGCCTCAGGTGAAGGAACGCTAATTGACCGGATATCTTATCGGGTAATTCCTGATAGCTATTCCAGTGTATCGGCGTTACGTGCAGGTGATGTGGATATCATTGGAGTGGCGGACCACCATTCAACGGTCCCATATGAGCAGATCCCCCAGATGATGGACGATCCGGATATCATCGTCGAAAAGCAGTCCTACGGAAGATATCAGGTTGTGGAACTGAACTGTAAAGAGGGGTCGCTTAGTGATATTCGTCTCCGGGAGGCGATCAACCTCGGACTTGACCGGGATAAGATGGTTAAAGAACTCCTCGCCAGCGCTGCAGAACCTGCGTATTCGGTTGTATCCCCTACGTACCCATGGGCCGGCAGCCTTGCAGGGACGGAATATACCTATGACCCGGAGAAAGCAAAGAACCTCCTTGACCAGGCAGGATGGGTAGTTGCCGGAGCCGATGGAATTCGGGAAAAAGACGGACAGAAACTGACACTTACCTATATCGTTCCGCAGGGTGAAGCTAATTCGGATTCTATTGCCGTCTACATCCAGAGTGAGCTGAAGAAGATCGGGGTCGACGTAGATATCCTTGTGCTTGAAAGCGGTGCCGCAGGAGAAGAACGTCAAAAGGGCAACTATGACATGTATCTGCACCACAGCTGGGGAGTTCCCGGGCTGCCCGAAGGACCGCTTACCGGAAAATATCACTCTACCTGGGGATCATGGCCGGTATCTTACCATGATGAAGAGCTCGACCAATTGATCGAAACAGCCATCGCTACCGGTGCAGATGAAGATTATAGCGCCGCATACCTGTATATTCAGGAGAAGTATGCCTGTATGCCGTTGTATGACATTGAGAAAATCGCTGCGTATAGAAAGGCTGTGAAAGGCTTCACGTTCTCTGCTTCGATCTACGGGCTCGACCTGAGTACGGTTAGTATCGAACCTTAAGAAGGTGTATTATGGCCGGAGATATACCTATCTTATTAGCAAGAAGGATACCATGGGCCCTTCTAACGATATTTCTTGCATCAGTACTCGCATTTTCAATAATGTACTTTGCACCGGGAAATCCGGCCGAGATCATTTTAACACAGGAAACCGGAAATGAGCCGACAAGAGAGGCTGTTTTACTTTTCATGAACGGCCACGGGCTTGAACAGCCTTTCTTAAAACAATACGCTGTCTGGATGACAAACCTGTTTTCCGGAAGCCTTGGTGTATCCCTCCGAACAGGTGATCCGGTTCTGGAAGAGTTCACTGCCCGCTTTCCCGCAACGTTCATCCTTGCGGTGACGGCGATGACACTTGCACTGATAGTGGGCACCAGCATTGGTGTATTGTCAGCCATAAGGCCACATTCCCCGTTTGATCTATTTGGCAACTTCATCGCATCGATGGGAACTTCAATACCATCTTTCTGGCTTGCACTGCTGCTCATCCTCATATTCTCGATCCATCTTGATATCCTCCCTTCATTCGGATATGGAGGGATACAACACCTTATCCTTCCAACAATGGCCCTCGGTTTTCTCCAGATTTCAAGAATTTTGAGGATAACAAGAGAGAGCATGCTCGACGCCCTCTCCGAAGACTATGTCTTCGAAGCCTATGCAAAAGGACTGAAGGAAAGAGAGGTTGTGTTGAAGCATGCGTTTCGAAACGCTTCCGTCCCTGTTGTTACCCAGGTGGGGCTCGACATCGGAACCCTCCTTGGCGGCACTGTGATCATCGAACAAATTTTCGGGTGGCCAGGAATAGGGAACTTTCTTCTGACATCGGTAATGAGCAGAGACTATCCTGTCATTGCGGGATTTGTCCTCCTTATAGCTCTGATATTTGTGATCGTCAATATTCTTGTTGATATTCTGTATGTGTGTATCGATCCAAGAATGAAACCGGGAGGAAATATTCATGGGTAACAGCTTGTATGGAAGAGGACAGAGCAGTCACCGGGAACAGAGCTGTCATCGCCTCCAGATTAAGTCCCCACGTCTGAGTATAAAGGTGATCATCAGCTGTATGACTCTTCTCACCTTTGCGGTAATGATTATCTTTCCAGGTGTATTAGCCCCCCATGATCCAAATGCTGTAGATCTTGACAATCGGCTTGCAAAACCAGGAGTAGACCACCCATTTGGGACAGACCATCACGGTCGGGATATTCTTAGCCGGGTGATCTATGGGGCACAGGCCTCGCTGGTAACTGCCCTCTCCGTAGTTGCCATCGGTGTCGTACTTGGTACTTTCATAGGCCTGGTTGCCGGGTTTTTTGGAGGTGTTATTGATCAAACCATCATGCGTATTGTAGACCTCTTTCTGGCATTTCCGGGGACAATCCTTTCTATAGCTCTGGTCGGATTATTTGGGGCTTCACTTTTCAACATAGTAATCGCACTCTCGGTGATGTGGTGGGTAAGTTATGCACGAATTATACGGGGATCTGTCCTCCAGGTAAAAGAGAAGGATTTTATCAAAGGAGCTCGGCTCATGGGAGGAAATTCATACTACATCATCAGGCAGCATGTGCTCCCGAATGTACTCTCCCCTTTATTTGCCCTTGCCACACTTGATGTGGGATCCGCAATTCTTCATATCACGGGCCTGAGCTTCCTCGGCCTCGGGGCTCACCCCCCAACCCCGGAGTGGGGAGCGATGATTCAGGGAAGTATCGCTTTTATGGAGACCGCACCGCAGACGATGATCTTCCCGGGGCTGTGCATCATTATTACAGTCCTCTCATTCAACTGTCTGGGTAACTGGCTGAAAGAGAGAATTGATCCGATGAGAATGGAAAAAACTGATTTTCAATGAACGGGAACAGAGAACATGGATGCCTTATCGTATGAATTTACCAGTGAAACAGGCAAAGAGCCCATTTTACGCGTCAGAGATCTGAATACAGTATTTCTCACGGCAAATGGTCCGGTACAGGCAGTGAACGGCCTTGATTTTGACCTGGCGGAAAGGGAAAGAATGGCCATTATCGGGGAATCCGGATGTGGCAAGTCTGTGCTTGCCCAGACCATACTAAAGCTCCTCCCATATAATGCACGAGTATCCGGGGAGATAATCTTTCACAACCAAGATCTGTTAGGTACAGGGCGGGACCAGATGGTTAAGATCAGAGGTGGAGAGATCGGTTTGATCCCACAACAGCTCTCTTCCCTTGATCCTCTTATGAAAATTAAAGGCCAGATTCGGAAAGCAATACAACCAAGTGGAGGTTCCCGGGATAAAAAACAACTCTACCGGAAAGCTTTCGATCTCCTTAACTCGGTAGGACTTGATCCTCAGGTATCAAACAGATACCCGCATCAACTCTCTGGAGGGATGAACAGGCGAGTTTTGGTCTCGATGGGCATTGCACAAAATCCGGATCTCCTCATCGCAGACGAGCCAACGACCGGGCTGGACACGATTCTCAGGAACAAAACCGTGAAGCTGATAGATCGCATTACTTCAGGGCGTTCTCTCCTGCTGATAACCCATGATATCGGAGCGGCACAGATCTGTGAAAATCTTGCGGTGATGTATGCAGGTGAAATAATTGAGAGGGGGCCTGCACAGGACATACTCGACAACCCCAGGCATCCATACACACAGGGCTTGATGTCTTCGATGCCTTCAAGGGGCATGTACTCGATACCGGGTATGAGTCCGAGTCTGATACAACTCCCGAAAGGATGTCGTTTCTATCCCCGGTGTCCGTATGCAAAAGAGAAGTGTGCAACGCATCATCCGGATATACAAGGAGAGAACATGTGCGGAGAGAAGAGGGAACTTAGGTGTCACTATGCTTGCAGTTGAACACCTTTCCAAGACCTACACCGGTGGTTTTTTAATACACAGGGCAGAAGTGCATGCTGTACGGGACGTGAGCTTTTCAATTAAAGGTGATGAAATTTTCGGGCTTGTGGGAGAGAGCGGGTGTGGAAAGACAACTCTGGGTAAGATGCTCGTACGCCTGTTAGATCCAACAGGAGGAAGAGTGGCAATCGGCGACCTCGATATCACAAGCCTCAGGGGATCGGAGTTGCAGAGATACTGGCCAAATCTCCAGATGATCTTTCAGGACCCAAGGTCCTCGCTTAACCCAAGGATGCGGATTGGAGATTCCCTTGTGGAAGGTCTGAAGCTCTCCGGGGAGAGAGATTTGATCGAAGATACCGTACAGGAAATCATTAAGAATATGAACATACGTGAAGAAATCCTGAATCGCTACCCTCATGAAGTAAGCGGTGGGGAAATTCAGAGGATAGTCATTGCCCGTGCAATCAGTCTCAACCCAAAACTGATCGTTGCAGACGAACCCACATCAAACCTTGATCTCTCTGTACAGGCACAAATTCTCACATTGATAAAGAAAGTACAGAAAGAACGTTCGATACCCTGTGTGCTCATCTCCCATGATATTGAAGTTGTAAAATGGATGTGTACCCGGATCGCGGTGATGCTCAGGGGCAGGATTGTAGAGGAGGGGCTGACGGATGACGTGATCCGGAACCCTCTGCATCCCTACACACAGGAACTCATTAATGCCTCATCTTTTTGTGGCGAAACAACAGAATATCAAAACCCTGAGGCATCTCAGCCCACGGATGAAGGGTGTCCGTATGCGGGGAGGTGCGCAGTAGCCAGACAGGAATGCCGGATGGGCGAGGTCCGGTTAAGAGGCGGTATCCATAAGGTTGCCTGCAGGTCGGTCAGCGAGGATTGAAATTTCCGGATTTCCATACATCCATTAAACTAAGACTGATTTAATTAAGAATAAAATGCCCCTCTTGAGGAGCCTGATATGGATTACTCCCTAATTTTTTCCGAAGCTATGAAGCTATTTTCGATAATGCTCCCGATGATATTTATCGGCTTTTTTCTATCAAATCTCCTGAGGGCAACCCGTTATCTAGAATACACCAGCATTCCCATGGCGTCTATCACGGAAATGGCCCGCCTTCCAAAAACATGCTCTTCTGTGCTCACCTTCTTTTTTTTAAACTCCTGGTCAGGAATGGGCATGCTTTCTTCCTTCTTTCATAAGCGGATTCTCGGAGAGCGGGATGTCATTGTGACAGTCCTGATCGCTCAGCTACCAAAAGGGCTTCATAGTGCAATATTTTTTCAAGCACCCGTTGCACTCTCAGTACTTGGTTATGAGATCGGATTGCTGCTCCTCTTTTTAGAACTTCTGGTTTTCGCTGGCATTGCAGTTGCCGGAATATTCATAGGTAGAAAAATTCTTTTTAAAAATATTTTAGAATATGGAGATAATACCGAACTGTCCATTTCAGAGGAAAAGGAAAAAGAAAAGGAAAAAGAAACTGGGTGCATAGCCAGAGCAGGAGCTGTACTTCAAAAAAGTTTTCATGAGTTCGGAAAGGTTGCCCTTGTACTGGTTCCAACGACATTTTTATTCATTATCATCCTTAACCTGGGCCTGGCAGAGTACTCGGCAGAAATACTTCAACCCCTTATGAATTTCCTTCGACTGCCGGATGCTGCAGTAATTGTATTTGCAGCAAGCTTTTTGAGTCAGATTGCCGTTCTTTCGGCAGCTGGCACAATAGTCGTAATGGAACAAATAACCGTTCTTCAGTGTCTTGAGATGCTCTTCATTGCCAGGGTACTACACCTTGGAATTGGTTATGTTAAGACATCTCTTCCGACAAATATCGCCCTATTCGGGAGAAAACTCGGTCTTCGAATAACCTGCGTGGAGGGCTTCATGGTTGAAACAGGGCTGACATGTATCGTTTTACTCCTTATAATACTGCAAACGTACCCTGGATAAGAAAACACCAAGAGAAATATCAGCTTGAAACAAGACAAATTCCAACAACACTAACAATGAAGATTGCTCAGAGGAAACAGAAGAATCTTCGGCCAGAAACGAAACTAATGATGAAAGTACTGATCGTAAAGGTTGTAAAGAGGAAACAGAGAAATCTCCAGCTGAAAACGACAATGATTGCTAAATACAAACAAAGAAGATTATGATTCCAACTGTTACAGTAAGATATAGGTATGATGTTTATTTTCCAACGCAAGAAGGATTAGACTCTAAAAATTAGTTGAAAGACAGTGAGGTAGAGAGTCATGTGCCGGACAGTCTTTCAATCCATTTTGGAGATTAAAACCCCAATAAGATTCATTTTTTCTTTGATTGTATTCATATGCAAAGCATTATACACAAACGCGACCGGTACACCCATTGTCATCTCCTGCTGGTTAACAAGTCAGGCGGTCTGGCTGAGGTCCTTTATGTAGGTCCCAGCCCCGAGCCACCAGGTATCGTCGACTTTCTGGACGTAGCTCATTTTCGGTTCAAGGGTCATGTTGCGGGCAGGGTCGTAATAGTGGTAGAACAGGAACCCTCCTCCCTGCTGCGCCAGGAAGATATCGACTTTGGTGTAATTCACCCCATAGGGATCCTGAAGATCTGAGAGGTCCGTTCCGATCAGCTGGGGCTGATACGGGAGCGCCAGGGTTATCCCGTTATAATCGAAGGCATAGACATAGAGACTGTCGTGGACGAACGTTCCGTTCTGGTTGTTGAATTCAGTGATCGCGGCATCCTTTCCGTTCTTATCGGCATACGTTATCGCCGCCCCGACAAAGGATTTCAGGTTATCTCTTACCTTGGGATCTGTACCCACACTCACGATCGATGAGTTATCCGGCGGGTTATAAATGCCAGCCCCGATGAGCCAATCATTATCTACCATCATTACGTAGCTGAGTTTTTGTTTGACTGTGAAGTTATCTGCAGGGTCTGCATAGAGATACCGGACAAAACCTCCGCCTGACTGCGCAGTTGAAATCAGGTCCTGGATAAATAAGGTGCCGTTCGCGTCCGTAACGTTCCACCTGTTAGTCCCAATGATATCGGGCTGGAAGGGAAGAGCCAGTGTGGTGCCGTTTGTGTCATATGCGAATATATAGAGTTCCCCATCAACGAACTTGCCGGTCTGGTTGTTGAACTCACGAAGAGCGGTTTCCTGCCCGTTTACGTGAGCATATTCGAAGGATTTCTCGACGAGTGCGATAAGCTCCTCAGGAGATGCGGTGGAGTTATTAGCAGGCGTTGCTTCCGACTTATTCTGGCAGAGCTTGTAATTGCCGCTGCAGACAATATAGGAGTTCCCATCACTCCCAATGGTTAACCTGTAGTAGGCGGTCTTATAGTACAGGTTCGTCTGGACAGGGCGCATATAGACATAATCCACCCATCCAGTCCCGTTTTTCAGTGCCCCTTCTAAAATTTCATCACGGAACGGTTTACCGGCAACATCTGTCTTGCCCCTGAAATTCGTGCCGACAGATTGAATGTTGTCCGCATGAGCAACAATGGTCAAATTCGTATCGTAGATGAAGGCGTAGAGTCCCGGGTCCTCAGAGTCACGATAAGGAGCTTCGCCGGCATTGATGCGCCGGAAAGTATCGGAAGCGTTCTTCTCGATTGCTTCGGCAGTTGTGTTTACAAGCGCCATCACCTTGTCATCAGTAAATGTCTGCCGGGCACATCTTACCCCAAGATTCCGGTAGATAATACGTTCATAATCACTGACTCCCTTTTCATCCCTCTGATCTCGTACTGTATCGAGAGCCTGCTGGAAAGCGCTGACCAGCGTGTCCGGTACATCCTTGCTGAAGATGTAATAGAAGTCGTTCTCACTCAGAGTATACACGATCTCATAGGCGTTAGGATCTGCTGCAGTCTGCAACATCTGATGCCGTCCGGCGAGGTCCCCCGTTGCCCACAGGTCGATCTGGCCCCCTTCCAGCATCCGGAAGAGGGCTTCAGGGGTTTGACCGTTGATGATCTGCGATTCGTTCACTCCCTGGCTGGCGAGGAGGTCATTTTCGATTGAGGCCCGTACAGCACCGATCCTGTACCGATCAATGTCTTCCGGAGAGGATATTGTAATATTACTGCTCACCGGTGCATAGAGGACGAAACTGGCTCTGGTAAAAGGCCCGGCCCACTTGTAGAGAGACTCACGTTCGGGGGTACGGACGATTGAGAAAAGCACAGTGCTGGTATTGTTCTGCGCCATCTGGAAAGCTTCCGCAAGGGGGACAATGCGGACATCTGCCCTTGAGCGGTTTACGCCAATGTTTTTGAAGACCGCCTCGAGTATCTCGACAGAAATACCGGTGACATTCCCGTCCTCCTGGTAGTTGAAGGGAGCCCACTCTTCGGTCAGGTAATTTAGCCGGGCAAGGCCGATCGATGGAATGTATTTCCCGAGAATTCTATCATATGTGCTAATGCCCTCAGGGTCTTTTTCCTGTTTGACGGCATCGAGTGCCTGCTGGAAAGACCGGACGAATGAATCGGGCACGTCTTTACTGAAGGCATAATAGTGGTCCTGGGTTTCTAATTGATACACGACCGTGTAGGAATAATAGTTCCCGGTCACCTCTTCGGTAAAGTACCTACCTGCGTCCTCAGAGCATGCCCAGAGGTCGATCTCATTGTTCTCGAGTCCGCCGATAATTGCGGATACGTTGCTTTCAGGCACAAGCTGGCTCTGGTTCACCCCGATATCGAGCAACTGCCGGATTGCCATATCATCGGCGATCACCCCGACCCTGTACCCCTTCAGATCTTCAGGGCTCTCTATTGTGATCCCACTATCTCGCCTGGCAAACAGAACATATCTATCAGAATAGATGGGGCCGGCCCATTTGAAGGACTGCTCGCGTTCGGGGGATCTTACCATGCTGAAGAGAACAGTATTATTCCCGGAAAGAGCTGCCTGATACCCCTCCGTCCAGGGAACGAGATTTACCTCCTCGCGGGTCACCTTCTTTCCCATCTTCCCGGTGACCTCTTCAAGGAGATCAACAGAGATACCCTGAAGCGTACCGTTCTCCATGTAGTTGTAGGGAGGTAGCTGTTCTGTATAGTACGTCAGGTCGACAGGTATCGTGGCACCGCTCAGGCCTGCAGATTCAACTTCACTTCCCGTAAGGCATCCGATAGCTGGAAGCAGCGTTCCAAACATCACTGCAATAAAGATGAAATACATGTACCGTAGAGATCGCGACATGAAAAAAGTCTACTACCAACATATAAAGGAATACTGAACGCGTCCCACCAATTTGCAAAAGAACGCACTTTTAAAGGATGCACAATGAAAACGGTTCGGATAACAGGAGAAATCTATAACAGGAAAAATCACTCCCGCAGTAGGAATTACTCCCTAACTTTTTAAGAAAATAATATTTCCATAAGTATATATAGCCCTACGATAAATAAGTTTTACCAAATATGGTCGTATTTGAATAAATATTGCCTAAATAAAATAATAAAACAGAGACTGAAAAAACATGAGAAAAAATTACTCACGTCTATTTTTTATGTTGAACATGACCATTATTTTAATAATCATTCCAGTAAACGCAGGGGAAATTTCCGTAACATTTGAAGAAGGGCGTTTATGTGCTGGAGAAGAAATCGGCAATACTTATTCAGACCAGGGAATTACATTTTCTCATGGGGTACAGTTTGTTGACCTCGGTAATTTAAGTTCAGAAAAAGAAATGGGTTTCTGGAACCCGGATAACCGTATCACTCAAATTTACTTTTCACCGGCTGTAACTTCGGTTTCAATCGATTTCGAAAATACGCTTGCAGGGAATCTGGATGCATTTCTTGTAAACGGGAAGGTGCTTTCTAAATCGGAATATAACTGTGAATGGACCGCAAAAAATACGTTGAGAATCGAAAGCAATGACACTAACATACAGAGTATTGAGATATCAAGCAAACTTCCCTGTTCGAAAAAAATAAAATTCGATAATCTTTGTTATGAGCAGGTTACGGAGACATTAACGAATTCTTCACGCAGAAACAATCGAAATTCTGGCAACGCTGATAATGAAGACCCTGATGATGAAAACAAGAAAATTTCATCAGGAAAAAGTAAAAACTCCGATAATACTGACAACAAAGATTGTAAAGAGGAAGCGGAAGAAACAATACCAGGAAATGATACAAACTCCGATAACTCGGACAATGAGGATTGCGGTGGGGAGATAGAGGAAACTCCGTGCAAAAACGATACAGAAAAGGATGAGATTTGCCCGGGTGTACCGGAAAAGGATCCGTGCAACGATACAGAAAAGGATGAGATTTGCCCGGGTGTACCGGAAAAGGATCCGTGCAACGATACAAAACCCGATAAACCCTGTAATCAGGAGATTCCGGAGTACCCCAGTATCGTATTTCCGGTGGTTACAATTCTTGGGATGATATTCATACTCCAGCGCGGACGAAATTGAATTGCAGAAACTGATTGAAAGGCAACAGTGGCGAAATTTAGGAGCTCCAAGATGTTTCTGAAATAATTTAAAAAGTTGTAATCTGCCCCCGTTTTTCACTCTCTTTTTCCAAAACGATGTCAAACATCCTGAAAGCAAATACGGCTCAAATCTCAGCCGGAAAAAAACAGGAATGAATGACATTGACTCTTTAAGAAAATACAACCTCTATAAGTATATGTAGTCAGAATTGGAATTTCTTTCCAAGAAATAAACAAGTTAGAACAAATATAAATACAAATAATATAAAAAAGGGAGAGATAAAACGTGAAAACGAATCTTTTATGTATAATACTGATACTTGCCGTTGTCACGATAATGGTCACACCAGCAAGTGCAGGAGAAGTAACCATAACCTTTGATGACGGTATTGTAGTAGCTGATCAGGATGTAGATGATGCTTATGCAGATCTTGGAGTGACATTTGAAGGAGCAAAGGTTATAGATACCAAATTAGTGGGAACGGACTTAGGATTTACCCCAAAAGACGACTTTTGTACAATTAATTTCTCCCCCTATGTAACTTCAGTTTCCATAGATTTTAAGGATGATTTGGCAGAAGGTAATATGGATGGACTTCTAGTAAACGGAGAAAAAATTTCTGATTCTGAATGTACTTACGTTTGGATAGAGAAAACATTACATATTGAAAGCAGTGCTCAGAATCCTATAAAAAGTGTCCAATTATACGGGATTGAGTATCTCCCGTGTATTTGTACGAAGATAACATTCGATAATTTGAAATATACCCAGATTCCTGAATTCCCCACCGTTGCGCTTCCAGCAGCTACAGTATTAGGCATGATATTTGTATTCCAGCGTAGGAAAAACTAAATTTTCAGATGGATTGTTCTTGAAATGAACTGTTATTGAGATGGATTGAAAGTAAAGGCTATTTTGGCGTGACTGACAATCTTTCAACCCATTTTTGAAATTCTTTTTCCTGATTTATCCTTTTTTCTCAGATATTATTCTCTTTTTACGGCTTTCAGAACAATTGCACCTTCCGGAGTTTCACTTTCCGCGTTGAAACCTACATCCTCAAAAAGCTCTACCCATGCGGTTTCCGAGAGCTGGGGGCCATGATGGTGTTGATGTGCAAGCGGTTCAATTGCAGTTAATGTCCCTCCCTTTTTCAGCACCCTCTTAATCTCAAAAAGTGCGAATTTAATATCTTCAAGGTGATGGAGCATGAAAAAGCAGGTTGCCGTATCCACGGAGTTACCTTCAAAAGGAAGGGCATAGGCGCTTCCGGTTTTGAATTGCACATTGGACACCCCGAGAACTTCTGCGTTCATCTGTGACTGGGCTGCAAGGGAATCATGGATGTCGATGCCGTAAACCTTTGAATCCGGGTTGTTTTTTGCAAGCTCTATTGTAAGGGTTCCGAAACCACTGCCGATATCCAGGATGGTTTCGCCTTTTATTCCGGGAAGCACAACAGGAACTACCTGTGCCCTTATATGACCCATGCGGTCTTCAGGGAATTCTGCCTTTTTTGCTTTTTCTGCGTCTATTGGTACAAATGGCAGGACAGCATAGACCTTTGAGCCGTTAATTGCCATCAATCCCCGCACATAAGCACTGCCGTCCTCAGCTGTGGCCAGTTCTACAATGGAAACTCCGACATCCCCGCAAAAGCGCAGGTTCCATTCGTTCCTTTTTTCAGGGAACCTGAAATTCAGGGGTGTGTGAACAACAATATAATGAGAATATTTAGGGCTGAAATATGCTGATACTGATTCAGGTTCATTCAGGCGGATCTCACTTATGCTTTCCCTGAAAAGGGAGAGAATTTGCAGAGAATTTTCGTCGGCCTCGTTTCTTACAGTTCCAATTTCTCCGAACATACTTCTGGATTTGACTTAAGAGAATAAAAGTTCTCTGATGGAAAAACCCGGAAAAAGAGGTATTCCGGAAACATAAAAGCTGACATCCGGGTTAGATGAGGAAAATTTCGCATGTTTTGTGAGATGTCGTTATAAACTACATAAATAATTAATATCAATTTCAATATTCTTAAATACTATGAAATAGGATAGGGGATACCTGTTGGTGGTCGCGATGAAGTACATAATTGCAATAATAAGACCTGAAAGGCTTGATGCGGTCAAAAGAGAACTTCAGAAGGTTGAAGTTAATAGGTTGACAGTATCTTCGGTTTCAGGTTATGGTGCACAAAAAGGACAGCTCGAGATATACAGGGCAATGGAGTTTGAAGCAGACCTTCTTGAGAAAATCAAGATTGAAATTGCAGTAAATGATGAATTCCTGTATCCTACGATTGAAGCAATAAAGATGGGAGCAAAGGGCAGTGAAGAGCATATAGGAAGCGGCAAGATATTCGTGCTCCCGCTTGAAGATGTTATAAGGATCCGTACGGACGAAAGCGGACCTGTCGCTATTTGAGGTAGATAGAAATGGCAATCGTAGCAGCAGATACCGTATGGGTATTGATTTCCTCTGCCCTTGTATTACTAATGCTTCCGGGGCTTGCACTGTTTTACGGTGGACTGGTTCAGCGTAAGAATGTTTTGAGCAGCATGATGCATTCGTTTGTTGCAATGGGCGTCATGGCTCTCGAATGGATAATAATAGGTTACTCGCTTGCGTTTGGGACCGGAAACGGTTTCATAGGCAGCCTGGAACACGTATTCCTTCAAGGAATTGACCCCTACTCCGTAACAGGGACAATTCCCACATATGCATTTGTTGCCTTTCAGGGAATGTTTGCAATAATTACACCTGCCCTGATCTCAGGGGCCATTGTCGGACGTGTTAAGTTCAAATCATACATTGCATTCATCGCCCTCTGGGGGCTTATTGTGTATGCACCGGTCTGCCACTGGGTCTGGGGCGGAGGATTCCTCACAGGAGAAGCCCTTGACTTTGCAGGCGGAACCGTGGTCCATATAACATCAGGCATATCTTCGCTGGCAATTCTGACCTTCCTTGGAAAGAGAAGAGGGTATGGCATAGACTCAATAAAACCGCATAATGTCACCCTTACTCTTCTGGGGACCGGGCTCCTCTGGTTCGGATGGTTCGGGTTCAATGCCGGATCCTCTCTTGCTGCAAATGAAATTGCAGCCCTCGCATTCATTACAACCCTCGTAGCCCCTGCAGCCGCAGGCTTTGTCTGGATGACCCTGGAATGGGTCCACCTGGGACGCCCTACCGCCCTAGGATTTGCAACAGGAGTTCTTGCAGGGCTCGTTGCCATAACCCCGGCTGCAGGTTTTGTTACCCCCATGACAGCAATTCCGATAGGTGCAATTACAAGCTTTATCTGCTACCAGGCCGTAATGCTCAAGGGAAGGTTCGGGTATGATGATTCCCTTGATGCTTTCGGAGTCCATGGAGTAGGCGGAATTACAGGGGCAATTCTGACAGGCGTATTTGCAAGCGTAGGGTCTTCAGGACTCCTGCTCGGCAACTCCGAGCAGCTGATACTCCAGGTAGAAGGCGTTGTTGCCACGCTTATTTACGCAAGTGTTTGCACCCTTATAATCGGGTTTGCACTCCACAAGACGATAGGGCTCAAGGTAAGTGAGAGCGAAGAAAATATCGGGCTTGACCGGACACAGCACGGAGAAGCAGCATATAACATTTGAGTACAGGCAAACCCACCTGTACCTTTCCGATTTTTAATTCAATTCCACGGATCGGAAGAACCTAGCTTTATAGAATCTAAATGTGTTTTCTAAAACCAATGAGTTTTTTAGAGTCAAATTAACACGTATTTCGGCAGTCAATTATTCCGAGTTATTCCTGATCTTTATCCCGGGTTATTCCTGATCTTTTATTGTCTTTTCGGCATTATTCAGCCTTTTTTGAACCATTCATAATTAGAGAATTATTTTAATACTATTATATTTATTTGGAAAAGTAGAAAATAATAAGTAGAATAAAGTAGGAAGGAGGTAAGAGATTTGAGGCTTCCTAGTTATCATATAAAAAAAGATGGGATGAAAATATGTTAAATACTGGTTCAACAGGCTTTATGCTGCTTGCGACAAGTCTTGTGATGCTCATGACCCCAGGTCTGGCATTCTTTTACGGAGGACTTGCCTGTAAGAGAAACATTTTAGGAATAATGATGCAGAGTTTTGTTTCTCTCGGGCTGACAACCATTTTATGGTTTTTCATAGGATATTCTCTGTGCTTCAGCGGAGGAGAAGGCGCAATCTTAGGAAACCTGAACAAAATGTTCTTGAATGGGATTTCCCCAACTGATATGTTTGGAGATGCCGGGTTCCCCGAACTCGTCTTCGTAGCTTACCAGATGATGTTTGCAATCATTACCCCGGCTCTGATTACGGGAGCATTTGCAAACAGAATTAGTTTTAAGGCTTACATTATTTTCCTTGTCGTCTGGCAGCTCTTTGTTTACTATCCTTTTGTGCACATGGTATGGGGAGGCGGCCTGCTTTCCGAAATGGGAGTTATCGACTTTGCCGGTGGAATCGTGGTTCATGCGACAGCCGGATTTGCAGCCCTTGCCTCAGTGTTTTATGTAGGCTCGAGGAAATATAAGGATTCAAAGCCAAACAATATTCCCTTAATGGCTGTCGGAACAGCACTTCTCTGGTTCGGATGGTACGGATTTAATGCGGGCAGCGAACTAAATGTGGACGGGATTACAGCCCTTGCATTCCTGAACAGCGACATCGCAGCTTCTTTTGCGGCTATTACCTGGATGATAATAGAATGGTTAAGGGAAACAAAACCAAAATTCGTGGGGCTTATGACCGGGGCTGTTGCAGGACTTGCGACAATTACTCCTGCAGCGGGGCTTGTCTCCATGCACGTAGCTGCATTGATGGGCATCCTCGGAGCTATTGCCTGCTACTTTGCAGTACATATTAAAAACAGAATGCAATGGGATGATGCCCTGGATGTATGGGGTGTTCACGGAATAGGAGGAGTAACAGGGACAATTTTACTTGGAATCTTTGCTTCGACTGCCATAAATCCGGTAGGTGCTGACGGTCTGCTTTATGGTGGCACTGCATTCTTTATCAAAGAACTCTCAGTTGTTGTAGGAGCTTCAATCTATGCATTTATATTTACCTACATCATGCTGATGCTCATAAATGTAATAACTCCGGTCAAAGTTTCGGATGAAGATGAGCTTGCAGGGCTGGATATATCCATGCATGGAGAATGTGCCTACGATGCGATTCACTGATAAAATCCTTCGTAAACCTGCTTAAAATGAGGATATCTTTATCCGTTGAGGAAGAACTTAAAACACGGGTTCTCGAAAGAAAAGGCTCAATTAAGAAAAAATTCCGTTATCGGCAGGTTTATTTGATTAGGTGAAAGGAGTCAGGGTAAACCCTGCCCTATATATCTTTTTTCCACTTTAACACTCTTCAGCCACTCTTCTTTGCATAAAAACCGGTAATTGAAGAATGTTCCTGTAAATCACATTCATATCAATCTTTTTTGATATCCGGCTTTCGGGTTTTTAAGAAGTGAATCCAATAATTAAGTAGAAGAATTAGGGGACTTCAGAACCAATTGGAAGAATTTGAGGCTTCCATAATTGATTGGAAAAGTATGAGGACTCCATAATTGATTAGGAGAATTTGACTTTATTTTTGAGATTCACAAGACCTGATAGCGCTGAGCATCAGGAAAAATGCGGAGAAAATTTTCAGATTCTTGCAGGTGGTAAAGATGCCGGGAAACCCGAATGAAATAAAGCTTGTAAATAATGCTATGTCCAACGCTACACGAAGGAAGATAATGAACTTCCTGGAGGCTGGCGAGAAGAGTACGGAGGAAATAGGAGAAGAGATCGGGAAGTCAATGCTCGACTTTCATCTCAAGGTCCTGCAGCAGGCGAGCCTGATAGAGCTCGAAGAAGGGACAGCAAAGCTGAGTGAATACGGCAGAAATTTCCTGAAAGGCAAGGAAGACAAAGGTGCGGAGAAAAATTCAGACCTCTCTCAGGCAAAGCCGGTTGAGATTGTTGAAGTCAGGCAGCTTTTGCCCTGCATAGCTGACTCTTCAAAGTTCAGGGTAATCGCAAATATGGCTCCTCCTCTGGGTGGAACCCTGAAGGTCCTTGAGCCCCTCTTTCCCAGGTCCAGATATTCGGACAGGATAAGTGCTCTGATAACGCAAAAAGGAGAAATTATCACAACTCTTTACGGGACCGGAAAAGTCACCATGACGATGATTAAAAACGAGGATGAAGCCAGAGAAGCCCTTGAGAACCTCAGGGGTATTGTCAATGAAGCAATAGCAAAAGGTATAGCCCCGGTCCCCAGGGAAAAAGTCAGGGTCGAACCTATGGAGATCTACAAATACCTGCCCCAGACCAACTGCGGGAAGTGTGGTGAGCAGAGCTGTTATACCTTTGCAATAAAGCTTATGGGAGGAGAAACAAACCTGGAGAAGTGCACGCCTCTCAAAGAACCAGACTATGCAACCAACTTCGAGCACCTGCAGGTTCTGAGTGCATATATTTGAGCTACAGGTACCTGAGCTACAGTTATTTGAAAAATACCACCTTAACCGGGATCCTTTGAATACATTAACCATAGTGCTAACAGACAGTCTTTCTATTCCAAATACGCTAAAATCACCTGAAAGTTTATTCTGTTTTATCAGCGCAGGCAAATTTTATTCAGGGATTGTTATTCAGGGACTGTGGAGACAGGGACTGGAGCGAGAGCCTGTGAATAGTACGCCGTTATAAGAGGATGCTGGCAGAAATAGCTTCATAAGAGGTTGCCGGCAGAAATAACTTCAGCAGGTGTTAAAGGTGTCGGAAAACCCGAATGAGACAAAACTCGTAAATTTTGCTATGTCCAACGGTACCAGGAGGAAGATAATTAACTTCCTGGCGGACGGCTGTAGAAGTACCGGGGAAATAGGAGAGATAATCGGGAAGGCAACACTTGACTTTCATCTCAGGATTTTGCAGCAGGCAGGTCTGATTGAATTAGAAGAAGAAACTGTGAAGCTAAGCGAATATGGCAAGAGTTTCCTTAAGAATAAAACAGAAAAGGTTGAGGAGAAAACTGTAGACTTCTCTCAGGCAAAACAAATAGAGATTGCAAGGATCAGACAGCTTTCGCCCTGTATAGCCGATTCCTCAAGACTCAGAGTGAGTGCGAATATGACTCCACCGCTGGGTGGAATCTTGAAACTCCTTGAGCCCCTCTTTCCCAGAAAAGAACCGGAATACGAAGATAATCATGAGCATCTACAGATTTTGGCCGATTACATCTAAACCCTAATAATAAAACATGATTTGTTAGGAGGAAATTATGAAGACTCTTACGATAGTGCTTACTGATGGCCCTTATATTTCCGAATACGCTGAAATCGCCTTCAAACTTGCCGAAGAAGCACTTAGACAATATCAGGTGAACATATTCCTGTACCTGGACGCGGTGCACATCCCCAAAAAAGGCCAGATTCCTTCATTTTTTACTAACGCAGGCGAACTTTTCAGAGGGCTCGCAGAGAAAGGGGCTGTAATCAGAGCATGTGCCCGATGTGCCGCTGCAAGAGGCTATATTGCAGAAGAAAGCCTTGAGAACGGGAATAACTGCAGAGACTACATTCCCGGAATAAAAATCTCCAGTCTTTATGAACTCTCTGAAATGCAGAGCAAAAGTGATAGAGTAATCTCACTGTCAAGATAAACTCACCGAAAAGAGGTTTGAACGATGGAATCAGTTTTCTATCTGCTGGATACCGCCCCATACGGCAGTGAAAAATCCTTTGGAACATTGAACGCGGCTGCTGTGAGCCTTGACAGGATAGATGTGACTCTTGGCCTTTACGGAGATGGAGTTTATCTTGTAGCTGCAGGGCAGGACAGCACAGAACTTGGATTGCCGAACCTTTCGGATATTCTCTATTCGTATGGAGAGTTAAAAGTACTTGTGCACGAACTCTCACTGGTTGAGAGGGGACTTTTTGAGGAAACCCTGATAGAGACCATCGAACTTGTCGATGAAGAGGACTTTCTCGAAGCGATGGAAAGTTCGGACTGTGTGATCTTGTTTTAAAGAGGTAACTCATTAAAAACCGGCAGCTACCGAGAGGGAAAATAGAAGTTTGCTGAAGTATGAACGGGAGCAATAAGATGAAACGAGAAAAACATGATGTATTCCTGCTGACAAAACCCCCCTCCAGCCCGAGGTCAGAGTTATGCTTGAAACTGGCTGTCCGCTCAGGAAATGCCAGGCTCTACCTTGCAGGAGACGGAGTATATCACCTGCTTTCAGGAATACAGGAGTTGCCAGGGTGCACAGTTTACGCCTGTCAGGAAGACCTCGAAGCCAGAGCAATAAAAGGGAGAGGAAAAGTTACAGTTCCGGAGAACTTTTATGCGGCTTTTATCAAGGATCTGATGGAACATTGCAGGCAGGCATATACTTTTTAAATAATTGACATCATACATTTTAATAAGTGCTGACTGGCACTGCAATTTTTAAAACATTTAACGAACTTTACAGGTTTAACGTGTATTTTTACCTTAGCCCGGAAGAGAAAAAGTTTCAATAATATAGTTCACCGTCCAGGACTGTTTTATATGGCTGAAAAGCTCCCACGTGAGGTTATCGAGGAGTTGGAACGGGTAAGCCGGCTGCATGAGCAGGCAGTCTGCGACCACGAAAAATGCAGGGAATTTAGCGAAAACCTGTCTGACATTCTGGTTAGAGTCGAAGATATGAAGTATTACAAAACGGCAGACAGGCTGATGAGCGTCCTCATAAACTGCAAGCCTAAAGAAGCATCGCACTGTGAAAAAGCAACGCTTGTAGGGGAAATGATTAAAAACGTGGCAAAAGAGGCTAAAAAAGATGCGGGGAAATAAAAAACACACTCATACACGGGTGCCTTTATCGATATGAACAGCAGTGTCGAAGCTCGGTGTGGGAGAAGGCCCCCTCCCTGGCAATGCTCCTTGCAGGCCCGGCCCTCAGCCTTCCTAACATGATAGTAACCAACAGAACCATGAAAACAAATCTTGCGGCACGCTATAAAACATGAAAATCGAAGTACTGGGTACAGGATGTACAAAGTGCAAGAAACTGAAATAATTTGCAAAACAGGCGTAAAGGAAACTGGTGTGGATGCCGAAGTCGTCAAGGTTAACGGAACAAAGTAGAGAAGAATGAAGTATTCTTTTCTCTATTTTCCTCCTCTACTTCCCATTCCTTAACTGCAGGCTAAATTTCCCAAACTTTTACCAGCCCGGATTTCCCAACCTTTCTTTCCGAATCAATTTTCTGAATCTGATAATCCAGGTTTAATTTTCCGGACATTATTGTCACCTTAATTCGGAAGCAGGGTCAGACAATCTCCAGATATTCAAGCATCAGAGCGTCCATGAGTTCATCTGTTTTAGTTTCGTTGGTGCCGTAGAGCTCAACGAAATAGTCCCTGATCCAGGGTTCGAGTTCCACGTCGGAAAAGCGCTCGGGATAAACGGCTTTTGCCTCGACCATCAGGTTGATCGGAAATTCGAGCCTTTCGGATTTGCAGGGTGTAGCTGTGAGAGAGTAAACTTCCCCTTCCCGGAGTGCCCGAAGTTCCTGGATGGTGCCGTACTGGGAATCTTCATAGAGCTGGCGCGGGGAGTGGTATCCGCTCCAGGTGCACAAAATGATCTTGTCCGGGTCAAGGGAGAGTATCTGCTCAGCGGAAACCATGTTCATGCCGGGTTCGGTATATGCGCTGCGGGAATTGATGATTCCTTCCATCATAGCCACCTCGGTTGATCCTGAGCCGAAAGCGTAACCTGCCCCACCTTTGTCCTTAGCCCATGTAGGAGCGCCGAAGTACAGCACCTTTTTTTGCTCCTCCTCAGGGATATCGGCCGTCCGACTTCGGATGAATTCTACACGCGAACTGACAGTCTCAACAATCTTTTCTGCTTCACCCTCTTTTCCAAAAACTTCACCCAGAAGCCTTATTTCTTCGTACATGGTTTCCACACTGGGTTCATCGTAACAGGAGGGATACTTCAGCACCACAACAGGGATATCCATCGCCTCTGTCTGGGAGATAAACTTCTCCGTATCCTCGTCCTGATCCCCAAGGTCCCGGAGAATGAGGAGATCAGGGTTGAGAGATGCGATTGTCTCCACGTTAGGAAGACCATAGGGGCCGCCGAAACCTCCCACATTCGTAACGTTGTCAAGCCCCGGGTTGAGGATTTTACCTATCCAGGTGTTCACCGTATAATCGGTACCGTTCCACACGTACTGGCCCATCTGAAGCGGTTTATCATACACGCTCCCTCCTACGATCCGGTCTTCTACCCCGAAGATGTACATCGTGGTATCAATTAACGACCTGCTGATGGCAATAACCCTTTGCGGTTCTGCGGGGATAACGACCTCCTCTCCCCGCATGTCGGTAACCGTGCGGTACTGTACCTGAGTGGCTGAATCAGAGCCCGAAGAAGCGGAACTGGAGAGGGAAGAATCCGAGAGATCGGAGCTTGGAGAAGTTTCCGCAGTGTCAGCACATCCCGAGACAAGAAGAGCTGTTAGGAGCACACTGAAGAGGATAAAAAAGGGCATTAAGCGCACTGGTCCACCTCCCACCAGAGCTTTACGCGCATCGAATTTCCGGAAAGAACGAATTCACCCCCTTCTTCCTTCAGGACAGAAGAGAGATATTCCCTGAGTATTTTTTCCTGGGCATCTGTCTCAACATGGTATTCCCGCTTGAAGTTCTCGACAGCTGCATCAAAGTCGGGGAATGTGCGGGTATACGACAACTGTAGCGTCTCCATATTCGGATAGATTCCCATGTCATAGAGGACATGGAAAAGCACGTCGGCCTTTGGCCCGGAACGATATTCCTGACCGTGCAGGGCTGGCCAGAGGTCAATCATCCACTGTTCCCAGGGGGAACTCCCCAAAAACCAGTAGAGACAAACACGCTTTGTTGCCAGTTTACACATCTTTTCCACGGCGGCACGGATGTCCGGCATTCCCAGGGAATATGAAGCAAATACGACGTCATAAGGGCCCGAAAGTTCTGCAGGGTCGATGTCTTCCCACCGTTTTGAAACGATCTCCAGGTTCTCAACCCCTTCTTTTTGGGCGAACTCCTTCATGACCTCGACCATGCCTGCAGCAGGTTCCACGGCAGTCACGTGGGCACAGAGGGAGGCAAGGGGCACTGCAAGGGTTCCAGGCCCGGCTCCGACATCAAGCACCCTGGAAGCAGGTCCTACTCCCAGATCGGAAAAGACCTTGGCAACTCTTTGAGGATTTTTGTTTGAACGCTCGAGAAATTCAAGGGCACTCTCCCGGGATTCCCATATTGATGCACATTCTTCTTTCCTTCTTCTGGAAAGGTTCTGCTCATGGAGGTCTTTCCAGACCTCGTTCCAGTCAATCTCGTGAATATCCATTTCTTTTTTCTCCTTCCGGACTCTGTATAACTTGGCTGCTGACCTTGAATTCGTGAGCAGCAATTGGATCATTGTCATTTCATCAGATCATCGTCATTTCTTCCGAAGCACTGCGGTCTCTGGCAGCAATGCATCGGGGCATAACCATCTGAGTGTCAGCCATTGACCGGACAGTACAGGTATTTTCGTAAATTCTGTCCAGCATCTCTTCGGTAATAACCTCCTTCGGCATTCCATTTGAGATGACAGCGCCATCAGCCATGACCACTACACGGTCACAGAACCACGCGACATGGTTAGGGTCGTGGCTGCAGGCAAGGATTGTTTTTCCCTCTTCTGCGATCTCACGCATAATTTCCCAGATATGCACCTGGTTCTGAAAATCGAGGGCCGAAGTGGGTTCGTCAAGAAACATTAGTGGTGTGTCCTGTGCAAGTGCACGGGCCATGAGCACCATCTGGCGTTGCCCGCCCGAGAGTTGATTATAGGGCCTTTTGGCAAGATCGGAAATCCCAACTCTTTTGAGGGCTTCGATCGCGATTTCTTTGTCATTCCTTTTGACGCCAAAGAAGCCTCCCAGGTGAGGAGTCCGGCCCATAAGGACCACTTCCCGGACCAGATATGGAAACGGCGGCTTATGCTCCTGGGGGACATAGGCAACCTTTTTAGCGAGGTCCGCAACCCTCATATCCCCCACATCGTACCCTTCCATCCGGACAGTCCCCCTGGGAAAGCGAAGAAACCTGAGGCAACACTTGAAAAGGGTGGTTTTTCCGCACCCGTTAGGTCCGAAAAGGCCGCAGAGTTCCCCTTCCCTTACCTTGAATGAAGCCCCCCGGAGTACCGGGTCACCCCCGTAGCTGAAATGAATATCGTTAACCTGAAGCATACATATCACCCGAAATATTACTCTAAATTCGAAATATTCCTCCAAACCCAAAATACCACCTAAAATCACCCGAATATTGCCTTACCCCTGTTTCTAAGCAGGTAGCAGAGATACGGAGCTCCCAGAATCGAAGTTATGATACCGACAGGGATCTCGGAACCTGTCATCGTCCGTGCAAGAGTATCGCATATGGTGACGTAGATCCCGCCCATCATCAGTGATGCCGGAATTACGAACCTGTTATCCGGCCCCAGGACCATCCGTGAAGCATGAGGCATCATCAGCCCTACCCAGGCAATTATCCCGACGTGAGAGACGGAAAACGCGGTGATCCCGGTAGCGACGACTATTACCACGAATTTGTAGAGCTCCGGATTGATCCCGAGATTGCGGGCTTCCTCATCCCCCATGGAAAGGATGTTGAGTTTCCAGGCAAGCGCCCACAGAATAAGAAATGCCGCAATCACCGCGGGGCTCAGGAGGAAGACGTCCTCCCATGTGGCGTAATAAAACCCGCCCATCAGCCAGAAAACAATTTCCCGGAGTTCAGTATCATTGGAAAAGTACTTCAGGAAGGAGACAAAGGCAGAAAATACCGATCCTATGATAACCCCGGCAAGGATCAGGGTAACGATGGGTGTTTCACCCCTGACCCGAGCTAGAAGGTAAGCCAGCGTTACGGCAAGCGCTCCAAAGAAGAATGCCGAAAGCTGGGTCGAGAAAAATATCGACGGGTAAACAATCGCCAGCGCTGCACCAAATGCCGAACCCGAGGAGACGCCCAGAATGTAAGGTTCCACAAGGGGGTTTCTAAAGACACTCTGAAAGACTGCTCCTGCAATTGCAAGCGCCCCTCCGACCGAAACAGTAAGGAGGATACGTGGAATACGTATATCCCAGATAATGGTAGAATGCAGGCTCTGCATTTCAGCCGGATTACCCAGCCCCAGGTGGATCAGGAGAGTGGCAAATATATCCTCCGGAGTGATCGGATAAGTCCCGCTCACCACAGACCCTAAAACCGTAGCTGCAAGCAGGAGTGCCAGTGCTGTAATAATGAAGATTTTATGCAACTCAGAAAAACCCTCAACTTCTTCCCACCCTATCCTTTTGAAAATATTATGCAGTTTCGTATATTCAAGCATCAATATACTGCTCCGGAAAATATGATATGCCCCTGGGTTGCGGGCTAAAATAACACATAAGAAAAAAGTATTCACATAGAATACCTTACTTTTTTAATTTAATTAATTATAATACATATATATTTCGTTTTTATTAACAAATAATCACAAGAATATGAAATTAAAAATTATCATATACGGAGAAGAAAGGGAGAGAAAAGGACAAAGGGAGACTCCCAGCTCAATCATGCAGCGTCCTACTTTCTTGGCCAGTAAATCCGGTTATGAAGAGAATAAACAACAACCCTAAAAAATAAACAGCAGTTATGAAGAGAATAAACAGCAACATTAGCTCTTAACTCCAGAGGAATGTAGACCGGGTTTAAAGAGTTGAAAACCGGAAAAAGAATAAAGACTGGAAAGTTGTTTCAAATAAATTTGAAATAGGAAATTTTATATAGGTTCTTTCAAATAGATTTGAAATAACAGGATAAAACTGGAAAATCCTCCCGGTGGAAAAAAATGACCCTTGATTATCTCACTTATCTCATATCAGTAGGGCTTCAGTCCGTGCAGGAGTACCTGGCGCTCCACGTTCTGATGTGCCTGGTGCCTGCCTTTTTCCTGGCGGGTGCGATTGCCTCCCTCTTTTCCAAGGAATCGGTACTTAAGTTTTTCGGAGCGGACGCCCCCAAATATGTATCTTATACGGTAGCTGCTGTTTCAGGCTGCCTGCTTGCGGTCTGCAGCTGCACGGTCCTTCCCCTTTTTGCAGGAATTTACAAGCGGGGAGCAGGTATAGGCCCTGCAACCACTTTTTTGTTTTCTGCCCCTGCAATCAATATCCTTGCAATTGTCTACACTGCAAAAATCCTGGGATATGACCTGGGAGCTGCCAGGGCTTTTGCGGCCGTACTCCTGTCCGTGCTTGTGGGCGTAATAATGTCCCTTGCCTATGAAAGGAAGGACACGGAAAGAAAGCCCATAAAAACCTTCGGAGAAGCAGAGCATAAACACAGTGTTCAACTTTTCATCCTGCTCATCGTTGTCCTCATAGCCCCCGAATTAATGTCCTCCTGGGGCTGGAAGTACACGTTCCAGATACTTGCATGGATTCCACTTATCGGACTTACCGCATATCTCTCATACAGGTGGTTTTCAAAAGAAGAAATCAACAGCTGGGTGGGAGAAACCTGGTTCCTGATAAAGCAGATTACTCCCCTGCTCCTGCTGGGAGTGTTCTTCGCAGGGATTGCGGTCGTGGTGCTCCCCAAAGAGTACGTAGCAGCTTTTGTGGGCGGAAACTCCCTGGCTTCAAACTTTATCTCTTCCATAGCAGGAGCCCTGATGTATTTCTCAACCCTCACGGAAGTTCCAATCATCAAAGCCCTGACCCTGCTTGGAATGGGAACAGGCCCTTCCCTGGCAATGCTCCTTGCAGGCCCCGCTCTCAGTCTTCCAAATATGATCGTAATCAACAGGATAATGGGCGTAAAAAAAGGCATGACCTACATCTGCCTTGTAGTTTTGATTGCAACTTTTTCAGGCTACGTTTTCGGGAGCATGTTCGCATGAAGGGAGTTCGGTCGATCAAATAAGATAGAGTCCTAATGAGTTTTAAATAACCATATAAAGCTACCATATTAACAGAATCAATTAACAGAATCAAATTAACAGAATCAAATTAACAGAATCAAGTAACGAGGTGAAACAAATGAGAATCGAAGTACTGGGCTCAGGTTGTGCAAAATGTAACAAAACCAAAGACCTTGCAGAAAAAGCCGTTAAAGAAACGGGCGTGGATGCGGAAATCGTCAAGGTAGAAGACTTTGACAAAATACTGGAATACGGGGTCATGGTCACCCCTGCCATTGTGATTGACGGCGATGTTAAAATAGCAGGCAAGGTCCCGAGTGTAGAAGACATCAAGAAATGGATTACAAAATAACAGACAACAAAACGACCTGGAAAAAACAATCGAAATTCAAATTGAAAATTAAAATTGAGAATCGAAATTGAGAATCAAAACAGATAATTAAAACCAGCTTAAGGTAGTGAAAAAAATGGCAGAAGAAACAAAATGTGCGTGTGGTTCGGCAAACGTGGCAATTTTCCCCTGTGTGGGAGCGGCAAATGTAGGCCAGCTTTCAAACAAAATCGCAATCGAACTCGAAAAACAGGGAATAGGAAACCTTATGTGTACCGTAGGTATAGGAGCTCGAGCTCCCGGACTCATGAAATCCGCTGAATCTTCCGACAGGATTATGACCATCGACGGCTGCCCGGTAAACTGCGCAACCAAAACAATGGAACTGGCAGGCTTCAAGGTTGACCGCCAGATAGTAATTTCCGACTTCGGAATTAAGAAAACAAAGGACAGAGACCTTAAGGACGAAGAGGTTGCTGAAGTCCTTGGAAAAGTTATGGAGATCTTGCAGTCTGAATAATCCCAACCTTTTTTCTTTTTTCATTTTCATCTTCTTCCTCATTTTCATCTTCTGTTAGAACTCACCAATTTTCCGGCAATCAAAGTTCAGAAAACTATATATCCAAACATATCATCATTCATTGATGTGAGTGATGAAGATAATGTACAGCTCTTCAAAGCCCTGAGTGAAGAAACAAGGTACAAAATCATTAAGGTCCTGCTGGAAGGAGAGCGCTGCGCCTGCGAGATCCCGAACCTCATAGGCAAGACCCAGTCCAACACCTCGATGCACCTGGCAAAGCTGCAGGACTGGGGCATCATCAAGGTCAGAAAGGATGGAAAAATGAGGCTTTATTCCATAGATAATGAAAAAATCCGGGAAATTTTGAGAATAGCGGAAGAATAAGTTTTATTTCAGTCCGTTAGTTTGTTTTGGCGCTTTTTTAGTAATTTAGCCCTTTTTGTCCGTCAGCCCATTTCCATTTCTTTGACCCTTTTATGGATCCTTACTATTTTTTAGTCCTTATTTCAGTTCCGTTCCAATAATCAGGCAACTCCCGCATCAATCCCGTCCCGCATATTAACTCCCACGTACCAAATCCCATACGAGCCCGTATGTGCCGGAAAAATCAAGATCGGGATTAATAACGGCAACAGTCACAGTCGCCCCTGCATGAAGGAAGAATGTTCTGGTTTCCTCTCTCTACTTCCCAGCATTCAAAGCAGAGCTTTACTGTACCAAGTTCTCTGTGCTTTACTTTCAGCAACGAATATTCATCTTTCCCGCAGATAGAGCATGTAGCCATTTTAGAACCTCAATTGAAATTTTCATTCCAGCTTACTGTGAAAGTCTCTTTTTGTGTTCATAATTATACCGGGTAAGGTATTGAACCCGACCTATTTTGAGATTTTGTTGTGATAGGAGATTCAGGTCCTGACTCAAGTTTTTTGTAAAAAGCTTCATCAAAGCGACAGGTTTATATCAAAGTTGCAGTATATCAATATATATTGATATGATTGGGTGAAACTGAGTATCCAAAATAAGCAAAAATAAACAGAAAGGAAAGAACTCAAAATGGCTGATATCTTTTATCCTCTACAATGGATTGCAGACAAACTGACATACGAGGTTTTCGGGATTGCACCCGCTACTCACCTTGCAGCCAGTGTCAACTTTATTATCTATGACGTGTTAAAAATCTTCGTCCTGCTTTCCGTGATGATTTTTGCGATCTCCTACCTCAGGACCTATATCACCCCGGAAAAAACCAGAAAGGTGCTCGGAGGTAAGAAAGGGCTTCGCTACCACCTGATAGCTTCCCTGATAGGAACGGTTTCTCCGTTCTGTTCATGTTCCTCAGTGCCCCTCTTTATCGGATTTGTGGAAGCAGGGGTTCCTCTCGGAGTAACTTTTTCCTTCCTGATTACCTCCCCTCTGGTAAACGAAGCTGCAGTAGCCGTCCTCTGGGCAACCCTTGGCTTGAAAGCAACTGCAATTTATGTAGTCTCAGGGATTGTACTCGGAGTATTCGGAGGTTATGTGATCGGCTTCCTGAAGCTGGAAAAGTACGTTGAAGAATTCGTCTACAAAATAAAAGTCGGAAAACAGGCATCCGAACAAGAAAAAATGACAGTAAAAGAGAGAGCCGGAACTGCTTTCGAAGGTGTTAAAGACATCGTAGGAAGAGTCTGGATTTACGTGATCATCGGAGTCAGCATTGGAGGAATCTTCCACGGGTATGCCCCTGAAGGCATCCTCGAAAAATATGCAGGAAAGGGTAACCTGCTTGCAGTGCCGATCGCTGTCCTGGTGGGCGTACCCCTCTACTCAAACGTTATGGGCATGATCCCCATTATGGAAAGCCTGATCGGAAAGGGGCTCCCCATAGGAACTTCACTGGCCTTCCTCATGTCGGTAACAGCCGTATCTTTGCCTGAAATGGTAATCCTCAAAAAGGTGTTGAAGAAAGAGTTGATTGCAATATTTGTTTCGATTGTGGGGCTTTCGATCATCTTTACGGGATACATGTTCAATATACTGCTGTAACGTCAAGGTTGAGTAACGCTAATGTTGTTCTGCCCGAAATCCTGAACTTCAAATTCTGAATTCTGACAATTAAAAACACTCAAAATGTTGATTAAGAAGAGAAATATATCCGAGAAATTGGAAAAAATCAGAAAGAAAAAAAGAAAACAAAATAAGGTGAAAAATATGAAGATTGAAATCCTTGGTACAGGCTGTGCAAAATGTAAGAAAACAAAGGAAGCTATCGAAAAAGTCCTTGCTGAAACCGGAAAGAAAGCCGAAGTAGTAAAAGTTGAGGACATTGAAACTATCCTGAACTACGGTGTGATGGTAACTCCTGCAGTCGTGGTCGATGGAGAAGTAAAAATAGCAGGCAAAGTCCCGGATGAAAAAGAAATCAAGAAATGGATTGAATAAAACTCCCGAGCCGGACGGACCTCGATTGTTAAAATTTTAGTATGAAGCCCGGACTTTGGGAAAGGCTTAATTAATAGCTTACCAGATAGCTGAATGTTGAAAGCAAAAACGAATTGAGGTACCCATATGACTGAAATCACTGTTAACTCCACAATATGCGACTTTACCCACAAACTCCGTGGGAGCATGAAAGGCGGAAACATTATTGTGGATATCGAAACTCCATGTGAAAAAATAAAGAAAATCTCGCATCTTGAAGTTCCCATGATGGAAACAATGGATATCAAGGATAACTATGTGATGGACAGGGCCAAAGAGGCAAAATGCTGTTCTAACTGCCTGGTACCCTGCGGGGTGCTTAACCTCTGCAAGCTGGAAAGCGGTTTTATAGCAAAGTCCCTGGCAAAAAAAGCAGGGAGCCTCAGTATCGATTTTGATGAAGTCTGAGATTTTTATGAGGATTAAGGATACGGCCCTGAACCCTTAAGATCTTGAAATATTGGGTAGAACCTTATTCTCAAACATTTTTTCGCATAAAAAAGATCTTTTTTGCAGACTGTTCTTCTTTTAAGAATCGTTCTCCTTTTGAAAATGCCATCCCATCTAAAAACAGTTCTTCTTTTTTTACTTCGGTGCATCAAGCTATTAGAGATAAAGACATAATTATAAACCGGAGTCAGCAGAAAGCTACAGGGTACGGAAAAGTTAGCCCTGAAAAGCAACTGGAGCGAAAGGGGGCTTTGTAAGCAGATGATAAGCACATTACTTGTTCCTGTGGATTTTACCATTGAAACGAAAGATTTGCTCGGCTGCATAGGGGAACTTAAAAATGCCGGCTTGAAGAAAGTTATCCTGCTGCATGTAGTTGACATACATAAAAGCCAGGGGCTTGCCCCTATGTTTGAACGGAATGCAAAGGAAAGGATTAAGGAGTATGCAAATTTTGCCAGGGAACTCGAACTTGAAATCGAAACTCTGGTAGTGATAGGAGACATCAGAAGGACGGTTACGGAGATCGCAGATCGGGAAGAGGTTGATGCGATAATAATGGGAGCCACCACTGAAGGCTTCATAAAGGGGAAGCTTCTCGGAAGAACTACGGAATATATAGCGCGCAGTTCAAAGAAAATATTGCTGGTTGAAAAGTATGAAGCTATGAAAGAAGGAAAAGAGGTTTATGAGAAGACTTGCAGAGCAACTTTCTCCAGGATTCTTGTGCCTCTCGACTTTTCAAAAGAGGCAATGGAGGCAATAGAACAGCTCCAAGAATTAAAAGGAATCGTGAAAGAAGTTCTGTTCCTGCATGTAATAGATGACATAAAAGACATGGACCTGCTGGATGAGCAGAGAGAAGAGGCAAAAGAAAGGCTCCGAAAAATAAAGGAACGGCTTGAAGGCATAAGAAGCCAGTACCTTGTCGTTGAAGGCATCCCGTCCGATGAGATAGTCAAGTTTGCCGACATAGAAGATATCACCCTGATCATGCTGACTGCCCGTGGAAAAGGAGCTTTAATGGACCTCCTGCTCGGGAGCACGGCAGAAAACGTACTCCGGAAAACCACAAAGCCCGTACTGATCATCCCTGCAAGCAAAGAATTAGAGGAAGAAGGGTGGGATGAAGGAGAAGCTTATGCCTGAAGGGGAGGAAGAAAGGGAACTTGATTTCTTCAGCAAATATCTCTCGGTCTGGGTTGCAGTCTGTATCATACTCGGAACTGCTATTGGTTACCTATTTCCAGGTTTTGCGGACGCCCTTGGAGGTATTGAGATTGCAAATGTCTCAATCCCCGTAGCAGTCGTGCTCCTTGTTATGATGTATCCCATCATGCTTAAGATTAATTTTGAAGAAATCCTGAACGTTGAGGCAAATTTAAAGCCCCTCTTTCTTACCCTTATCGTAAACTGGGCAATCAAGCCTTTTACAATGGCTTTTATGGCATGGCTTTTTATGCGCGTGATCTTTGAAGCCCTGATACCTGCTGACCTTCAGGCGCAGTATATCGCAGGGATGATCCTGCTCGGGCTTGCTCCCTGTACGGCTATGGTCCTGGTCTGGACTTACCTTGCAAGAGCCAATATAAACTATGCTTTGATTCAGGTTTCGGTAAACGACCTTATTATTCTGGTCCTGTTCGCTCCGCTGGGGAAGTTCCTTCTTGGGATCACGACCGACTTTCCTGTCCCTTTAATGACAATCTTCATCTCGGTCCTGTTTTATGTGGCAATTCCTCTCGGCCTTGCCTTACTGACGAGGCAGGTAGTGATAAGGAAAAAAGGCATTACCTGGTTTGAAGACCGGCTGATCCGAAAAATCCAGTGGGTTACCCCTGCAGGCCTTTTAATAACTCTGGTCCTTATTTTCATTTTCCAGGGAGACAATATCATAAATTACCCCCTGCATATTCTCCTGATCGCGATCCCTCTTGTACTGCAGACTTACCTGATCTTCGGGATCGGGTATGCAGGAGCAAAACACCTGAAGATTCCCTACAGGGAAGCCGCACCTTCAACCTTTATAGGTGCCAGTAATTTCTTTGAACTGGCGGTGGCAGTAGCTTTAATCCTGTTCGGAATGGAATCAGGGGCAGCTCTGGCAACCGTTGTGGGAGTCCTTGTGGAAGTGCCTGTCATGCTTTCCCTTGTGAAGATCATGGAAAGGAACAGGGAAAAATTCAGGTTCTGAAGAAGTTCTTATCAGAAAAAGAAGGAGAAAGGAAAAAGCAGAAAAGCAGAGATGAAGTTGATGAGTCGCTAACTGCTGAATCTGAACTTAAAGGTTCAGCTATTTCTCCGGTTCCGTCTTCAGTTCCCGCAGCAGCATCCTTTCTCTTTATCCAATTTCTCATTTCCGGACTTATCGGATTTTTTCTCTCCAAAGATGAGGTCATAAACGTTTTCACCGTAAATGTTTGTCCAGTTGAGTTGAGAGCCTCCGGCTATAAACATAGCAATAGCAATAGCTTCTGCAATCTCCTTTTTGCTTGCCCCGTTAGCAACAGCCCTCTGGGAGTGAACATCAACACAGTACTGGCAGCGCATAAGGACCGAAGAAGCGATGGCTATGAGTTCCTTGGTCTTGCGGTCAAGTTCTCCGCCCTCAAAGATAGAATCTCTCAGTTTTCCGAATGCTTCAGCAGTATCAGGCATTATTTCGTTCATGAATGGCATTTTATTCCACCACTTAATTCTACAGTCTCAGTTTATAAAACACAGGAAGTTATATATCAATTTTCATTGATATTCAAAGCGGGAATCGAAGAAGAAAAATAATAACAGAGAAATAGAAAAGCCCCCCTAAAGCAATCCGGAAAAATTGAAAGGAAATCGAAAAATCCGGGAAAATGCCAAAAAGATCCTGAATACCTATATCTGAAGGAGAAAAGTGTCACTGCACTTCAATTTATTATGGAGTCGATTTTAAAATCTATATACTACCTGATCCAATTGATGTATAGTGTAAAATGAAGTTCATCCATTGGGAATCAAAGAAAACGTAAGTGGCACACTTTTGAATATGTAGGGGGATCTGGCATGTATGACATAACAACCAGAACAAATCTGAAGTACGATGAAGCGATTGCAAAAGTAAAAAAAGAACTTGCAAAAGAAGGCTTTGGTGTTCTCACCGAGATCGATGTAAAAGAAACATTGAAGAAAAAACTGGATTACGACTTCACCGATTATATAATTCTTGGTGCCTGTAACCCACCATTTGCAAAAAATGCCCTCGAAGGTGACATGAACATAGGTCTATTGCTACCCTGTAATGTCATCGTGTATGCAGACGGTGATGAAACCGTTGTCTCAGCAATCAGGCCGAAGGAAATGTTCAAGCTTGTGGAAAACAAGGAACTGGTCGGAATCGCAGATGAAATTGAAGAAAAGCTTGAGAGGGTCATAGCAAATATATGAGCAGATATATGCCGGGAAAATTTCAAAGAATAGAGAGCGGTTAAAGAGTTCAGGCTCTATAAGAATCCGATTACTGGCCAATAACATAAAAGATGCTGAAACTATGATAAAACGGGTTCCGAGAATAACGGATCTAAAATGAGAATTTTGACTTAAAAAACGATTCAGTTTTGTCACCGACTCCGGACTGTACCCGTTTTTTTCGGTAGCGACAACTTGAAAGAATCGAATATCTGGGTTTTTAAGTTGTTTTTCTTTAACAGGGAAAGAAATTATCTAACAATCTTCTGGCATGAAAGTACTGGGATTTGAAAAATGCTTTCATGCCTTTGTATCTGTTATCTGAAGAATGTCATGTTTGTTTGGCATGAAAATATTTTGCCTTTCATTCCTTTGTGCTTACGATCTGAAGAATTTCATGCCTGTTTGATATGAAAATACTTTACCGTTCATTTATTGTGCCTGTTATTCAGAGAATTTCATGTACGTTTTTGATGAAAAAGGGAGGATGAAACTTCCTCCGGGTGGCAATTTTCATCATTTTATTAAGCAATAAGAAAAGATTCAGAGGATTTATATAAAGAAGCAAGTGTCTAATTAAAGTGTCTAATTAGATCAGAGATTTTCAAATCTAACTCGAGTCCTCTCGACCTTACTTTCACTATAAAAACCGAGAAAAATAATAAAAAGGAAATAGAAAAAACAAGAACATAATAGAGAACATAAAAGCAACACTAAAAAATTGCTTAGAAAAAACTCTTAGAGAAAAACATCAGGAGACAAGCAGTTGACAGAAATTACAGTAAACTCTACAATCTGCGGTTTTACACACAAAATTAGGGGGAGTATGAAAGGGGATAAGATTATTGTGGACATCGAAACCCCCTGTGAGAAAATAAAAAAGTTTTCGCATATGGAGATTCCCATGATGGAAACCCTGGATATCAAAAACAACTACGTGATCGATAGAGCGCAGGAAGCACAGTGTTCCTCAAACTGCCTGGTTCCCTGCGCCGTACTTAACCTCTGCAAGCTTGAAAGCGGGTTTATGGCAAAGTCCCTGGCAAAAAAAGCAGGAAGTGTCAGTATCGAATTCAATAATACCTGAACTTATAGATGAGTGGGGTCAGGCAACAAAAATCTGCCTGCAAACCACCAGCCTGCAAAAATACCTTGGAACTGCCATTAGTCTACAGGATAATCTTAATCTACGGGACAATCATACTCTTTATTACCACTATCCAGATACACACTGTAAATATGATTGTTTTTAACCCGGAAAGTAATCGATTTATCCTGCTCGAGTTTATAACTGAAAAACTGTTCTAAGGTATTATCGCAGACCCTGGTGTTATCTCCTGCACTTATATTTACATTTACCAGAGCGTCAAAGCCTTTTGTATGTGCTCTAAACACGAAAAAACTCTCTGTGTACTGTAAAATGTCAAAACTGGCATCATACGTATTGCGACCGATCCGATTGTACTCGAAAAACGATACTATGGTCATCTTATTTGAATTGTAGTTATCCACCCAGTTCTGGAATTTTGAGCAACTTATTGAGTATTTTATAGCTGGCTCCAGGTCGAGTTCGTGGGTGAAAGCCGGATAAACCATGCCTGCCCCGGATGCCGGCTCCCACCATGCCCAGGTATCATCATCCAGATTTCCAATATCTCTTTCCGCATGAATTCCCGAAGCTCCGTTTCTCCAGAACATCCCCAGATTTTCATATGCATAAATTGCGTGTGTAATATTGTCCCGGTTCCTCATGGAACACCAGCTTGTCGGCTTCCTTCCTATTTTTTCATAAACATATGAGTATCCTTCATCCATTACTTTACAGGCCTGCTCATGAGGAAGGCTGTTTAATTCTTCAGAATAGTGTACTCCTGCATCCCAGGAATTATTAACAACCAGCTTGCGCAGGTATTCAAGGTCTGAATCACTGCACTGCTCAAGAAGCTCTATATCAAACCAGATTGTGCCTCTGTTGTCTTTGCTGTTGAGGTAGCGTATACCCTTCTCAGTAGTATTTCTTACATGAGGCCCGTCAAGCCCGAAAGGAACAAGAGTGCGGTCTCCAATTGCGGTTATGAATTTTCGGTCTGCCCTTTGGCTTATGCGGTATATATTGACATGAAGGTATCTTCCTTTTCCAGTGAGAAAAGAGGTGAACTTGAGATACCCGTTAGAAAAATCAATATATGGAAGCCTTTGCCTCTCAAAATTATAAAAAGGAGTCACGATATATTTTCCATCTTTTGCGAATATGGTGTTTGTCTTGCTGCATCCGTCAAACATAATTTCAAAATCCAGCTTCTCGGCGGCATCCCCCAGGAATATGATTTCAGACCCTATATCACCGGAAGAGCTTTCAAAATAACTTTTTAATATAGTCCCGTCATTTATCTCCTGAATTACCAGCTTTGAACCCGGGCTGTTAAGTTCAACAAAACTGTGAAGATTGTCCATTTTTATATCCATTGAGATATGATAAGTACATTTAACCATCGGGGTAAACCCGCAGATGTAGAGCGACCCCGTTTGTCTTGACTGTCCCTGGTAGTGAATGGGTGTAAAAGAAGCAGCTTCACAGAACCTGTGGAGATCTGGAGATTTCAGTAAGTGTTCCGTGCACCTATTTATTCCAGAACCGAAAACAGAATATGTAACCGGAAGCAAACCGCAGAGGGATAAAACGGGGGCTTTTGTAGTTTTATACACCAGTCCTTTTGGAAAATCGTTAAAAAGAACCTGCGTTTCCAGCGTCCCGAAAATTGCTGAATATAGCCGGTCATAAGGCCTATTCCCTTGAAGTTTGGCCATAAATACGTTATTCGGAATACTGTCATTTTTAGAGTAATCCTGTGAAAACATGGTTATACTACCCTGACCAATATTTTCAGGATTTTCGGGATCAACTGTGATAGGGGAAATATCAGTTCCTCCAATACAGAACAAGTAATGAATATCGGGAAGAAATCATTTTATTCAATCGAATATACCTGTGCTCAATAACATAATGTAACCCCTTATTACTCACACATAATGTAACCCCTTATTACTCACACATAATGTAACCCCTTATTACTCACGAGACATTATTGCATGGTACTTGTATTCATAATACATGGACTGAACATACTCCATCTTAAACCCATGTTTATTTGCAATGCTTTCTATTATACAGGGTTTATGAGTATATCCAAGAATATCTCTCGGGCGATTATTTAAGCTCGCAGATACAACACTGAAAGTTTCAAAGCCTATTTTGCAAAAGATTTTCCAGCACCCAAAATTTCGTGATAAGTATCCTATCCTCCATAGCGGATATAAGCGAGGGTTAAGTAAGTCAAAAAGGACTATTTTACCTTCCTTATTAAGGTACTCTGATGCATTGGAAATAAAATTATCGACTTCTTCATCTGTGAGGTACTGGATCACTCCGGCTGCAGTAATTCGGTCAAAAGAAGAATCAAGCTTTTCCCAAACCGTTTCATCATCAGCAAGGATTAAAGTTATATTTTCACACTTTCTGGCCCTGATTCTTTTGCTTGCCTCATCAAGCATTGATTCAGAAAAATCGGCACCCACCAGCTTTTCATATTCGAGCGCATAATAAACCAGAAGCTCCCCGGCCCCGCAACCGAAGTCAAGAAGTGTTTTCCCTCCATCCAGATGGAAGAGTTTTTCCCTGGCTTCTCTGGAAATGAACTCCTCAGCCGAAGACCTGTGTCCACCGCTTCTCTTACCTGTAAAGAATTCTTCCCAGACAGATTTTTGTTTCGACATGCTTTTTATACCCCCAGTCCTGCTTGAATTGTACCTTTTCTCCAGACAAGCAGAGCCTTACAATGTATAATTTTTAATTTTTAAGCTCATAGGTTTGTGATTTCAAGATGATAAGAGAACTAAGATGATAAAAGATAATAAGGAATTAATTTCACACATTTGTACTTAAATATTTATATCTTTCGAATTAAAAATGCTTCTTTTTTTAGGCTCTCAAATTAGCTCTAAAATTCCTTGATCTAATTTGATATTTGTTTTTTAGAAGTATCTCCCAAATGAATTCTTTTCTCCAATCTTATTTTGTGTATGTTCTAACAATCGTAATATGTGCCTTATCCATTTTACACCCATAATGAGGAGTGGAATCAATCTTAGCTTCCTTTGCTGATGAGAGTTTGAGAAATATTTCACCTAACAACATCATGATATCATTGACTCCTTCCTCTCCAAACCTATATTTCACAAAATGATGAAGTGTTCCACCAGAAGGAAGTTTTATATGGCCAGTTTCGTCATAGAAAGATAGCAGGATAGCTTCTTCCTCTGTTAAGGAAGAAATAGTCTTGTCAAAGGAAAGATTCCTAAAACATTTCACAATAAAGAGTTTTGTCATAGAAGAAACACTGTATTTAAAGTACCAACTTTTGTTGGTATAAAAAGTACGTTCTACGTGCTTTGCAATATCGTCAATGCAGAGAAAATACAGGAATTGGCAAATTGAGGTACTTTCTCTGTTCAGATAATTATCAAGCGAATCCTCAAAGAGAACTCCTTTACACACCCTGAGTTTCTTTCCAATTAAACGGGCAATTTTTATTGTATTTAAGGTTACTGCTATTGGAAAAAACAAATTCGAAGATCAGACTTAAGTGCACATTTCGAACCCCTGCCATTATAGGCAAATAATGCATGATTTCAGGTTATTTTGTTGACTTTATGTCAGCAAAATAATCCGTTTATGCAGTAACTTAACACAAGAGTGCCAGGGTTCGAAATGTGCATTTAAGGAAAAATGGTCATGGCTTACTTTGATAAGCCAGACAGTTCAGGCCTCAGAAGCTACCAAAATGGTTCTGGTAAACCATAAAAAAGCCGACTCCCAGAATTATAAGGCCTGCAACTTTTTTTAACGGAAAACCATATTTTGAAACTTTCTGGAGCCTTGTGGAAGAAAAACGTGCAGAGTAAGCAACAAGAAGCATTGGAATGGAAAAGCCGATGGAATAGATGAAGAGCATCAGCGCCCCGTAAGTAATTTCGCCTGAAACCGCAACCATTGTGAGGATAGAACCAAGTACGGAGCCCACACATGGAAGCCAGACAATCCCGAGAGAGAGGCCAAGCAAAAGGCCTCCGAAAAGCCCATCTTTCCTGGAATTTGCAAGTGAAGAAAAATTTCCAAAAAAATTGAAAATATTGAGGTCGAAAAGTAGTGAAATCCCCATCGTGATCAAAAGGGCTTCGGCAAAAATATAAAGAAAATCGAGATAAGCCGTCAGTGTTGCTCCGAATATGGAAGTAACTATCCCCATGCTTGTAAAAGAAAGAGACAGCCCTGATACGATCGCAAGGGGCCTGAACTTTCCTTTCTCAGTTGAGTAAGCAAAAACTGCCGGAATTACGGGAAGAATGCACGGTGAGAGTACGCTGACGACTCCTGCAAAGAAAGCGGCAACCGGAAAAAAGCCGGAAAACATATATTCACCCCACTATATTTCGGGATTCAATAGCTTCCTCAAGAGTCTCTGAAAGAGTTTCTTTATCGGCAACACCCAGGAATCTTGCGTTCGCTCTTTCCGAACTTTTGCTCCCGTCCGGCCGCATGTACATGTATTTACCATCCTCGATTCCTGTAATAATACAGGTGTCTGGAATAACTCTTACCCCGAACGTTGTTGCAAACTCAGGTTGTTCCTTTACATCAATAAGCATAATTGAAGCAGAATCCTGATACATCGGAAGAAGCTCTGCAAGCACCTCTTCCTGCTCTTGACATGGAATACAGCCTTTAGACCCAAGTTTCAGCACAACAGGGCCTTTTGTGAGGGCTTCGTCAATCTGGTTCAGATTCGTAACCTCGACCATCCCTGCTTCACTATCGGAATTATTCACGTCCTCTGTAACTTCAACGAGCTCTGCCTCATTGCCGGAATCATCAACATCCGTGCAACCTGAGCTGAAGAGAAGAAAACAAAAAATCACCAAAATAAAAAACGGTTTTTTCAAAAAGAACGGAAGCGAAGAAGAAACTCGTTCTTTGTCCTTTATTTTGTGCAGTCGTTTCATTATAATTCTCCAAAAGATGCAGGTTTTTTAATAAAAAACAATAAACGGCACGTATCAGACCAAAATATTGATACCGTCAATGTTAACAGTGTTATAAATATATTACCCGAATCACACCGACGCCAAATAATATAAAAAGTTTATCACCAATAAAACGATATTGTGCTTAAAAATTATGCAATCATCAGGGGAATTCCGGCACCATTTGTTCAACAAATCTATTCTGGTTCTACAGTTGAGTTCATGATCCACATATATATTAAACTGTAATATAGATATCAAGAAACCTTGATATGAAAATCCTTATTTAGAAAGTTTAACTTCTTTTATTTATGAGCTATTGTTGCCCTGCGGACCCCGAGAAAAAAAAGGAATGGGAAGAGAAAATGCTCCAGGAAGTAGATTTTCTGGACAATGACATTAAAAAAGCCAGTGAAGTATTCAGCGCTCTCGGGCATCCGATAAGACTGAAAATTGCTTATTTTCTATCTCAGCGAGATCACTGTGTTTGTGAACTGATATTTAAATTAAACGAGAGGCAGAACCTGGTCTCTCATCACCTAGCAATTATGAAAAACTGCGGGATCGTCGAAGCCTATAACAGTTCAAAATGGCGGTTCTACAGATTGAAACCTGAATTCGCAAATATTTTGCAGCTTGTAAAACAAATTGAAGCTTGTAAAGCAAGTGCAGGAGAAAAAGAGAATAAAAACATGTAAGCAACGGAATAAAAAACAACAAACAATAGATCCAGTGAAAAATTTCAAAAAATGAATTTAGGGTATAAAAGACTTCAATCCCCACAGCAACAGCAGTAATCCTTGTCTTCCCTGTCCTTTTCAAAAATCTTATCGTATATATTTTCACCATATATGTTCGTCCATCCAATTTGCGACTCTGCAGCAACAAACATGGCAACTGATATGACTTCGGCAATCTCCTCTTTTGTAGCTCCCATAGCAGCAGCCCTCTGGGAATGTACATAGACACAGAACTGACAGCGCATGAGTACCGAAGAAGCAATGGCGATCAACTCTTTTGTTTTGAGGTCAAGGAAACCGTCTTTGAAAATGGAATTTCTCATCTGCCCGAAAGCTTCAGCAGTTTCAGGCAACATTTCGTTTAAAAATGACACTTAAATTCCTCCGGATTGAAATGAAAACGGGATAGGTAAGTTTTAAACATATATACCAAGTAACACACGAGAAAAAATTATACAGTTGTAGTAATACGAAGAAGTTACTCCAGGACGTTACACAGATGTTAAACAATAGTCGGTACTCAAACCATTAGCCCCAAAATAGGTTCAAGAAACCTTTGAGGGGTCACCGCCCAGGTTTTCTGCACAAAGTAGTGTTCCAGCGCATTTCATTGCCGCGAGATTCGGGCTTGTGCGTGTACAGGAGATCTTCATCATCTTCCTGTTCATCCATTTCAGAACTTGAGCCTCCTTTTTCAAGAAGTTTGCCTTCTGGTAAAGTACTCTTTTCATCTTCCATTAACTGCCTCCTTAACTCGATAAGTTATTAATCCTTAATGAATTTCTGCGTATAAATATTGAAGATAAGACCTTAAAAACCCGTGGATAGGTATCAAAAATAATTGATGTCGGAAAATATCAGGAAAAATGTGGAAGTTAAAAAGAGAAGGCAGATTTATCTCATGCCCCCACAGTCTTTCAAACCTGCTGCCGGCATGCAGGAAAGGTCCATCCCATAGGGATATCAGCTTCCAATTTACCTGTTTTATCGCAAATCCTGTTTTCAAGCCGGCCTTCAATATTAAAACCGAGCTTCTTATAGAATTCAATAGCCCTTTTATTGCTTTCCCTTACGAGAAGTTCGACCCTCATTACCTCGGAGTGCTTTGATATCGTTTCCTGCAAAAGGGTCCCTAAGAGAAGTTTACCTATCCCTTTTCCCTGATAATCAGGGCGCACAACAATTGTCAGGTCGCTGAAGATATGAGCAAAGACCTTTATTCCGGGCTTATAGGTATGGACCTCTGCGATGAGAATTTCGGGATTTTCGGGGTCCTCAATTGCCAGAATAATACCCGATTCAAGACTTTTTTCAATGAAACTTCTTACATATGCTTCTGTAACTTCATCGGCTTCTCTCGCGATTCCACCGGAACGGGATGCAACAGTCCTGTAAAGGACCACAATTTTGTGCAGATCCGAAGTTTCACCTCCCCTGACAACGTATTTTAGTTCCATTTTGTTCCGCACCCAATTTTAAGAAAAAGTCATGTGCAAGTATTAAAGTATATCCATATTCCTGAGACATCAAAAAGTAAAAGGTAGAACCAGGTTGGATAAAGTAGAAAGGTTATTATTATCAGAGGATGAAAATAAAGACGTAACAGGAGATGAACCCGGCAGATGAATTCATTTTCTTTTAATTCCGGAACTGAAACTAACTATGACAAGCAGTGGGCTTTTGAGGTTGCGTATTTTATCCAGCAAACAGGCACAACCCTGCAGAATTTGGGAAATCTTCTGAACGCCAGGGACTATGTTGAAGCCCGGATACTGGCTACAGAGATGAAACAGAGAGCAGAATACGAAAAAACCCTCCAGCCGGATTTCAGGACTTCGGACTATTTTGTACAGGCTCGCAGGTTGTTTAACAGCTTTCTGGATGAGTGCGTAAATTTTGCCGAGCTCCTGAGGATTACAACCATTCAGGAAGAAACAGGGTGTGAAGAACTGCTGGACAAGCCAGAGCAGATCCGAAACTCCATTGACAGACTGAACATTTTAAAGGAAATGTTGACAGACGAGCTCCATATAAAAGGCTGGTACTGAGTAAGCCTTGACCTGTGAAAATTAATACGTTAAAATACAACATCTTTTCAATTCTGAACACAAAGCTTTCAATATCGGCTTTTTCCCGGATATTGCGTGTATTCCGTAAGTTTCCTGACTGAAGGGTAGCAAAAGATTATATACAGGGAATGGGTGTAGTGAATATCCACAGGAGTAAAAGACCGCGGTCTAATTACTCATTTGCCTGTCTCACAGGGAAAAATTCAAAATTGTCCGGAACTTATCCAAGAAAGCCATTTTTTTGCTGTATAAGTTTATGCAAATTAATTCGGATTTCCCTGATTTTTAGGCAACTTGCGCATCCCGGGGAGATTAACCATTTGTACGGCGTGTTTACCTGTTTTTAGCGGTATCATGTACCGGTTTTGAGAAGTGGGCTTTTCCATAAAAGAACTGCCGGGCATGCGGCAGATAGCATGTAAATAACAGCTTTACAATCTGTAAAGCCTGTAAAAAATAATTGTAAATTCTAGAGTGAGTACATGGAAAAATTAGCAAAATTTAAGGCACTTGGGCTCTCGGACAGTACATTGGAAGCCCTCAAAAAGAAAGGTTTTGAAGAACCAACACCGATTCAGGAAAAAGTCATCCCTCTTTTTTTGAAAGGAGAATCTGACATTATAGGGCAGGCTCAGACAGGAACAGGAAAAACAACCGCTTTCGGAGCCCCCATTATAGAGAAGATCCCTGAAAAATCAGGGCATGTTCAGGCAATAATCCTGACCCCAACAAGAGAACTTGCAATTCAGGTTTCAGAAGAGCTCAATTCCATAAAAGGAAACAAAAAACTTTATATTGTACCTATTTACGGCGGACAGTCCATGAACCAGCAACTCCGCATACTGAAGAGCGGAGTGGATATCGTTGTAGGGACACCCGGAAGGATCATCGACCATCTGGGAAGAAAAAGCCTCAACCTCGGAAATATCAAATATTTCGTACTTGACGAAGCTGACGAAATGCTGAACATGGGCTTCATTGACGATATAAAGGAAATCTTAAAGGCAACAGGCCCTGATAAAAGAATGCTTTTCTTTTCAGCTACAATGCCAAAGCCAATCCTTGGGATCGTCAAGAAGTACATGCAGAACTACGAGCATGTTACAGTTGAGAAAGAGGACCTTGCAACAAAGTTGACCGAACAGATCTACTTCGAAGTTAAGGAAAACGACAAGTTTGAAGCTCTCAGCAGAATCATCGATATAGAAGACGAATTCTATGGGCTCGTTTTCTGCCGGACAAAGACTGACACCGGCCAGCTTGCCCAGAAACTCAGCGACAGAGGCTATGCAGCCGATGCCCTGCATGGAGACCTCTCCCAGCAAGAACGTGAAAAAATCCTGAATAAGTTCAGGAAGCAGAAGATAAATATTCTTGTCGCAACCGATGTTGCAGCAAGAGGCATTGATATCATGGATCTGACCCATGTCATTAACTATTCCCTGCCCCAGGACCCTGAGTCTTATGTGCACAGGATAGGAAGGACCGGAAGGGCGGGCAAACAGGGAACTGCTATCACCTTTGTTACATCCACAGAGTTCAGGCGGCTCACTTACATAAAAAAGACCTCAAAGTCCGAAATGAAGAAAGGCCGCATCCCCGAAATAAAAGATGTAATTAAAGCCAAAAGGGCGAGAGTAAAAGACGAACTCGAAGAGACCATAAAGACAGAAGAATACGGGGACTGCCTTGAAATGAGTGAAAGACTCCTTGAGGAATACCCTGCGGAGAAAATCCTAGCTGCCCTCTTAAAGTACACGTTCAAAGAAAAGTTCGACGAAAGCATGTATACGGAAATTTCCAACACCAGTTCTTATGTCGACAGGAAAGGCAAAACCAGACTCTTCATAGCCATGGGAAAATCCGATGGTATGAGCCCGGAAAAACTTTCATACTTTATTCAGGAAGAACTTGGTGACAGCGAACTTAAAGTAAGGGATGCAGAGATTTTCCCTCATTTCTCCTTTGTAACCCTGCCCTTTGCCCAGGCTGAAGCTCTGCTCGAAATCTTTAAAAACAAAAGAAGAGGCAGAAAACCCTTTGTGGAACTTGCTCAGAAATCAAAGGGAAGGAGTCAAAAAGGTTCTAACAAAGGATACAGCAATGACAGGCCAAGAAATCCCAGCAGACCAAGAAATACGAAAAAATGAACTTCCATTTTTAAACTTATTTTAAACTTATTCTTTTTTCTTATTTTTTAAAATTAGAATGTTTGGAATAATATTAACCTATTACCAGAAACAACCTGAAGAAGATTTTAGGAGAAACTACCTGTTTTTCAGAAAAGTTATCTCATAAAAATATAAATCTCATAAAAATATAAATCACGTAAAAATATAAAATGGATATCAATCTGTTTCTCTTCATAATTTATTTATCAAAAACCCTAAATATTTTGGGTATTCAACCGAAATAAATCTCCAAGTTGAGTTATAAGCCAAGGAGGAAAATTACTCTATTCAAGATTTATTCCGGCTGAAGTTCTATGCTTATTCACTTCTTCTTCCGAACAATTAATCTCATACGATCGTTCTGGACAGCCTATTCCAATGTAACTGCAGGAATGCCTGCCCTTCTCATTAATCAAACACTTTGAACCCATACTGCTCATTTCAAAGGCTGACCAGTAAACATCTAAACATGCAGTTTACCCGTTGAGGATTCCATAGCCACTGAGATATATTATTCTTAGCCTTTCGATCTCTAAATAGAAAGTAATCTTTAGGTAGTTTAAATAGAAAAACATCATAATTCCTCCCCTGGAACACTGTTCTTTCTTGTTTAAAGCCATTCCCAAAGAGCTGATCTCGAACCTGTGTTTTATTATAATGATAAGGTTTTTCAGGTTATTTTTCATCATCCGAAACCTGACTGATTCTCCAAACTCCAAGATTCAAAGAGCAAATTGTGAGTTTTGAGATAAGCTCTTAAACTGACACTGACCCCAATTTTCAATGATATACCGGTTCTCTTCTCCAACCCCCCATTCCACTTTATACTCCCAGACACCTGTTCCTGAACTATAGTAGGCATCAAACAATTGCAGAGATATCTAGCTAAAAAGCTTAAGGGCTTTATGGAATATATATTCCAGATCTAGAAACTTTGCATTTGACGTACGACTATATTTTTGATACTCTATTCATTATTAAGCCTGGAAGCTATAACATTAATTCCCAGGCGAGTATCAATATACAGGTAGATTATGAATTTATATAAAATGTAAAGAACGACTGTTCCTTACAAATGATAGTGTCATAATATTTATAAACAGAAGATATTAAAATCGAAAACAACTATGCAGCCAATACGTTTGGTTTATCTCATAAAATTACTTCAATTTTTCCCCATAAAACCCTCCAATAATTTACAATATAGAAAAAGAATTGTACAATGTAATAAAAGAATTACACAAATCCCAAAAATTAATGCTTTTTGATGCAATTCCAAATTTTATGCAAGTCATTTTGCATATATTTGAAAGAGTAAATTAAAACAGTAAAATCCATTAGGTAAGTAAAAACGGCAGTTGAATAGAGGAAATATTTAAGAAATATAAAAACAGTAAAAAAGAAATAGTTATGGACTTCTTTTGAAAAGATAAAGTTACCTGAAAAGCAGGCAACTTCACACTATTTATTTTAGATATTTTATCAGTATTGTTGCTAATTAAAAGCAATAGATGAGTTTCAAGAAAGTTGCCTCGTAGCAATATACGATATTTGAATATACAAGACTGAAGAACATTTCAGTTCCCTCCGCTCTTTTCCAGTATTTTGTTCATCCCTCGTTATACACGGCCTTCTGCAATCGGAATATAAGGAAATTGCTAATAAACAATTTTCCAGATACTCCCAATAGCTCAGCAGGGCCCCCTAGCAGGGCCCTCCTAATAGCTCAGCAGAGTCCTCTTTATAGCTCAGTTAGCACCAGTAACAGAGTTTTAAGAAAGTTGACTCGTAGGAATATACGATATTTGAATATACAAGACTGAAGAACATTTCAGTTCCCTCCGCTCTTTTCCAGTATTTTGTTCATCCCCGTTATACACGGCCTTCTGCAATCGGAATATAGGAAAAGTGCTAATACACAATTTTCCAGATACTCTCAATAGCCCGGCAGAGTCCTCCTTACAGCTCAGTTAGCACCAGCTGTAACAGAGTTTTAAGAAAGTTGCCTCGTAGCAATATACGATATTGGAATATACAAGACTGAAGAACATTTTCATTACCTCTTTTATTTCTGTAATTATCCAGATTTCATCGTTCTTATCGTCCTCATGATAGATTGAACCAAGAATTCAATCTAACAATTGCGATTACCAGCCGAAGAGCATGCTGAGATCAAAGCCGAAAGCAAACGTAAAAAACGTGCCTAGATCAAATCCAAAAATCATGTTTGTTCCCTCCGAATTTCATATTTTTACCAAACCGATACATGTGTACTTGCCTTTGAGCACACTTCCTTGAAACATTTGTTTGTAATCCCCTTTATCAAGCCCCCAAAGCTTGATACACTGTCAGCCACTTAGAGAGATTATTAAGGATAATTTCCTTTCTCCTTGGGAATTACAGTTCCAATTTTTATCTGGCAGTGGCTATATTTAGCTATATATAACAAATTATATAAGTTGAATAGAATTACATATCCTTACGAATAATAGTTCTTAAAGATTTAGAGGGAAGTATATTCATAACATAGGATATATTTTTGATACTGTTATATGTTTGAATATTTCACTATAGTTTTGATTCTAATCTAAATATTTAAATGCGTTCCCTGATCCAAAGAGGAACTTTTTGGAACTGATTGGTTTAGAAACTGTGGTTTTCCGTCAAAAATACAATTTATTTATGAGAGAAATAGCAGTTTAAAATAACAGAGATAGGTCTCAGGATGAGAACACAAATTTTCTTCAAAAGCCACATACTTTCATAGAAAAGTTCAATCTTCAATAAATATTGTCAAAATTATGCTTTTTTTGTACGTTTGATGTTTGCAAAAATTGTATTTGAAACCAAATAGAATCCCCAAAGTTAAAAACAGTGTATCAAGTGTTTATTTTCAAAGTTCACATATAAACGTCCGACTAGAAAATCAAAAATCGACCACGGCCAGACTTTGCGGGAGAACTTTAAAAAAAAGTTAAGAGAGCATAGATTAAAATGGATTTTCTTACATAAGAGTAAAAACAATTGAGATAATTCAAAGTGATATTTTCTGATCATATCTCAATAAAATTGGGGGGGATGCGAACATAAATAAGAATAGTTTACCTGAGGGCAGGTTAACTGAGGATAGGTTAACTGAGGATAGGTTAACTGTTGTCGAGGTTTCCAATGTCATGAAAAATTACTTGCTTGGAGACATGGAAGTTCCGGTACTCTCAGGTATTAACCTGAAAATCGAAAAGGGAGAATTCCTGGCGATTATGGGCCCATCAGGTTCGGGAAAAAGTACACTTATGAATCTGATAGGCTGCCTTGACCGGCCAACAGAAGGACGGATCCTTATAAGGGGAAGGGATCTGCGCAGAATGTCAGATGAAGAACTTGCCCAAATACGGGGGCTTGAGATAGGGTTCGTTTTTCAGACTTTCAACCTTGTTCCTCGCCTGACAGCTATCGAGAATGTTTTACTTCCTACTTTTGCAAATTCAAGGAGCACCAATCCACGAAAACGTGCAGAGGAACTACTGCAACTTATGGGGTTACGGGACCGCATTCACCACAGGCCGGGAGAGCTTTCCGGAGGCCAATCTCAGAGGGTCTCAATTGCAAGAGCACTCATCAATAATCCTTCCATTCTCCTTGCGGATGAACCGACCGGGAACCTGGATTCGAAAACGGGTTCTGAGATCCTTCAGATATTCATGGATTTGAACCATGAGGGAAGAACAGTAGTAATAGTCACACATGACCCTGAGATTGCAAAATATGCTGACAGGGTTGTCCTGGTAAAAGATGGGGAAATTAGATATAATTAAGGTGGGGAATACATGAAATTGATTAAAGCGCATATTATTGCAGCTTTTTTTTCTGTACTTGTAATAGCCTCCGTTTTTGCAGCTCCGGCTTCCGCAGCTGTAGGGAGTGCAAACTTGAAAGTAACGATCGTTGAAACAAATCCTTATCCTGCGAAGATAGGGGAATACCTGACCCTGACAGTACAGGTCGAAAACGTCGGAGGGGACAAAGCCGATGACGTTGACATAGAAATAGTCCCTGAGTATCCGTTCAGTCTGGATTCCACGGCAAATGCCGTGCAGAACATTGGAGCACTCAATCCTGGCAGAACTGCTACAAAGGAGTTCTATCTGTATGTGGATAAAAACGCCCAGAAAGGAACTCGTTCAATTGATATTCGCGCCAGGACCGGAAAGGACAAACCCTGGAGTGAGAAAACTATTGACATAAGGATAGGGACTGAGACCTTTGAAAGCAAAGGGACAGTTGAACTTGCAGAATTTGTTACTTCTCCTGAAGTCTTTATGCCCGGAGATAGAGGTACAATTACAGTAACCCTTAAGAATACAGCTACCGCAACTACAGTTACTATCGATGACAAGGACTACGATACCAATGCCAGAATACAGGCTGCGACTTTGAAACCTCTATCTGATGGAATAACGAATCTGGAAGCTCCATATTATGAAATGGGTCTTGTGGGCCCGGGAGACAGTATCCAACTGACCTTCAATGTTAAGGTAGAAGAGGATGCCAGTGAAGGAACTCACAATCTTGAACTTGCAATCGAGGGCAACTCTTATGACTACAGTTGCCGGAAGAACATTCCACTTAAAGTGGACTCCTCAAATATAAAAGTCATTCCTTCAAAGCCGCTCCAGATGGTGGACGGGCAAGCAACCGTAGAATTTGACGTAGCAAATACCCACCCCAACGAGCTTAACTCTGTCAGCATAAAGCCTGAAGCCGAAGGTGTAAAGTTTTATCCTGCCGAATATTTCATCGGGCCCATGGATTCTGATGAACTTTTCACAATAGAGTTTGACGCAACGGTAGACGATTCCTCGGATGTCGATACTTCAGAACCCATAAACATGAATGTAACTGCAACCTATAACAATGGGATTAACAGGCACGAAAATGTCGCAGGCAACCTGAAACTTGAACCTGGTTTCATGCCTACTGAGACAAATTCTACAGTTGCAATTGCAGGAGGAGTTATTGCAGTCTTTATCCCTGCAGCCTTCCTGGTATATAAAAAGAAAAAACAATAAGCAGATGAGATTTGCTAAATATCATATTTGCGGGGGAAAAATATGATACAATTTGTACAGGCTGCTCGTATTGCTTCCGGGAGTATAAGCAGCTCCAAACTTCGGTCTGCACTCACAACTCTCGGAATTGTGATAGGGGTTGCAGCAGTAATCATAAATGCATCTCTTGGAGCTAGCTTTAACCAATTTTTTACCGATGAGGTCACCTCTGTTGGCTCAAATTTTATAATTGCATATAGCGACCAGCCTAACATATTTTATGACAGTGAGCTTGAAATGATTAAAAATACTCCGGGAATTTCCGGAGTTTCTCCCAGGAAAACAGTGTCTGGAGAAATTAGCTATCTTTCGGATACTAAAAGCGTGAGCATTGTGGGAGTAAATGGGGACTTTCAGGAAATTCAGGGAATTAAGATGGAAGAAGGAAGTTTCCTGACTGATAAGGATATTTACTCTGCCGTTCTTGGGTATGACCTTGCAAAAGAGGAATTTGGCAGGAGTATCTCAGATCGAAGCACTGTGGATATTGCATTCCGACAGGAAGATGGCACCCTTATAGAAAAAAGCTTCAAAGTTAAAGGGGTTCTGGAAGATTCAAAAGAAACTATTCTCAGCGGAGACGGCAGTACAGACATGGTAGTTTATATCCCTATTTCAGTCATGAATGAGATGACCGGAGAAGAAGACTATGGGGTCCTCTTTGCAATGGCCGAAAGCTCTGAAAATATAGGCACTGTTTCGGATGAAGTGGATAAAAGGCTTGCCCGGAACTTCGGAATTCCTCAGAGGGATATCGGGAATGACGACGCAAAGCCCTATACCATAATTGACCAGGTAGATGTCCTTGAAGAGACCGGAGCACTGGGAGATGCCTTAAGTTCATTCCTGCTTGTCCTTGCTTTAGTCTCACTATTCGTGGGTTCGATAGGGATCATGAATATCATGCTCGTAACAGTTACCGAACGCACGAGAGAAATAGGGATAATGAAGTCCGTAGGGTATAGCAGTTCCAATATTCAATCCCTTTTTTTGCTTGAATCAGTGATGGTAAGCGTCTTTGGGGGCCTGATGGGAACCGCAATCGGGGGGTTCGGAGCCTACATTATTGAAGAAGCCCTCAAACTTCCACCGGTATTTCCTTTCAAGCTGATTGAAATCGGAATTATGGTTTCGGTTCTTGTAGGTGTGGGAGCAGGACTGTATCCCGCAAGGAAAGCCGCAAACATGAATCCTGTGGATGCTTTAAGATATGAGTAAAGGGCTTTGTTCAAAGAAATGACCTTAGATCTTCATATTTTCTTTTTTTTAGCATCCTTTAAATTTTCATAGTCCAGTTGTTCTGATGCCAGTTTTTGTATCCCAATTTTTCTTTCAAGATTTTTTCCAGCTCTTTAGCTTTTTTTATCATATCAACTAACACAAAATAAGGAAATAGAAATGTTCATACTCACCATAAAGCCCCACTCAAACATGGAAGCAGAACTAAAAAAGAATGAAAACCCTAAAAAACTGGATGTTGAGAACTAATTCTTTTGCAGATTTTAGATTATAAAAATAAATAGATAACAAACATTTTAAAGCTTGAAACCAAGAAATATTGATATTGTGTAGCATTCAGTGGAATAGTATACATAAAGAATAATATATTTAAAATTAGAACAATGGCAAAGTGGACATGAAAACTGAAATACTCGATCATGAAGTTTCTTCTCCCGAAAATACAAATCCGAAAGCAGGCAGAAGTAATGGAAATGAAGAAAAAATGCCCCAGGAAGAAAGCTTGCTCGCCTCTGATGAAACTCCAGATAGAGGAAACTCAGATGAAGAGCGCATTAAGTGCGAACTACCCCGTTCCAGTCGCCCGGAAAGAGATGTAGGAGGAGGAAATCCCCACAAAGGAACCCCGATAATAGAGGTAATCAATGTAAAAAAGAGTTATACTCTGGGAGATATGGAAGTCCCAATTCTCCATGAAATCAACCTTACAGTATGGGAAGGAGAGTTTCTTGCTATAATGGGCCCCTCAGGTTCAGGAAAAAGTACCCTTATGAACCTTATAGGTTTTCTTGACAGACCTACGGAAGGGAAGATCGTAATTAAAGGGCTTGATATCAATACATTATCCGATAAGGAAGTTGCCAGGCTAAGGGGGCTTGAAATAGGCTTTGTATTCCAGACATTCAACCTGATCCCAAGGCTTACAGCTCTTGAAAATGTAGAATTGCCGACCTACGCCAACACAAGAGAAGGAGTGGATACGCGTAAGAGGGCAAAAGACCTTCTTAAAATGGTAGGGCTTGAGGACCGAATGCACCACAGGCCAGGGGAACTTTCGGGAGGACAATCGCAAAGAGTGGCAATTGCCAGAGCTCTGATCAATGACCCTGCAATCCTCCTTGCGGATGAACCTACAGGAAACCTTGACTCAAAAACAGGCTGCGAAATTCTCAGCATGTTTACCGGACTTAATGAAGGTGGCAGGACTATCGTAATGATTACGCATGACCCTGAGATTGCAAAATATGCTGACAGAATAGTACTCGTAAAAGACGGAATAGTCCAGAATAATTCGGAATAAACCGGAATAATTCTGAACAGACCAGAATGATTGGGAAAATGAGCTGGAATTATCTTGAAATAAATCAGATAATTCATGATTCTACATAATACCCCGACAGGATGCTCAGAATAATCCAGAGTAATCCAGAACACCCTGAACAATTAAGTTTCTAAATTTAATCAATCAGGATGGATAAAAATGAGAGGACAAAAAATCCCAATTACTTTTATTGTTATATTCATGCTTTTAGTTTCATTTATTTTTGCAGCCCCGGCTTCCGCGGCGACTGCAAGTGCAAACCTGAAAGTTACAATAGTTGAAACAAACCCTTACCCTGCTAAAATAGGGCAGTATCTGGACCTGACAGTCCAGGTAGAAAACGTAGGTAGAGAACGAGCAGAAGATGTTGATATAGAAATAGTCCCCGAGTATCCATTTTCCCTTGATACCGAGGAAAACGCAGTGCAGAATATAGGAGCTCTTGCTCCCGACAAATTTGCATCCAAAGAGTTTCACCTTTTCGTGGACAAGAACGCTCAGAAAGGGGTCAGGACAATTGACATCCGGACAAGGATCGATAAATCAAACCCCTGGAGTGAAAAAACTGTTGATATAAGGATAGGGACTGAGACCTTTGACAGCAAAGGAACCGTTGAGCTTGCGGAAATCGTTTATTCTCCCGAAGTCTTTATGCCTGGAGATAGGGGTACTGTTACGGTAACTCTAAAAAATACAGCTACCACACCCACAGTTACCATCGATGGAAGCGACTACGATACCAATGCCAGAATCCAGGCTGCAGTTTTGAGGCCTCTGTCTGAAGAAGTAATTGTGCTTGACGCACCCTATGAAGAGATGGGGCTTCTTGGTCCGGGAGACAGCATCAAACTAACATTTAACGTTATGGTTTCCGAGGACGCAAATGAGGGGACACACAACCTTGAACTTGCAATTGAAGGCAATTCTTTTGACTACAACAGCCGGAAGAATATTCCGCTTGAAGTTGACTCTTCGAATGTAAAGGTCATCCCTTCAAAGCCACTTAAACTGGTAAACGGCGAAGCTACCCTCGAGTTAGATGTAGCAAACACCCACCCCAATGAGCTTAACTCTGTCAGTATAAAACCTGAAGCTGAAGATGTAAATTTTTATCCCGCCGAATATTTCATCGGGCCCATGGATGCTGATGAACTTTTCACAATAGAGTTTGATGCTATAGCAGATCCGGCTTCGGAAAACATAGTAGGGGACTCTGAACCGATAAACCTCAGCCTTTCTGCAAGTTACAGCAACGGCATAAACAAACACGAAAACCTGGTAAGCAATCTTCGCATTCAGCAGATTGAGGAAAAGGGAGGCAGTTCAGGCCTGATTGTAACTGGTATCCTGCTTGTCGCCCTTGTTGCCGGAGGAGGAATTATTTACAGAAAAAGGCAACAGAAAAACAAATAAACATGCTGAAGAACCCGGGAGTACAGGCAGCACCAACTGCACTCTACCTTTACAGCCATGGTTCTTTTTGCAGGATTTTTTAATTTCAGCTTGGTTTATTAAGTAGCTGGGATTCCAAATATAAATATGATTTTCTGATTTCCAGCTTGATTTTTCCTGGTTTTCAATTTAATTTCTGGATTTCAATTCCCGGTTTCAGGGAGTAAAGTCCTTTTTTTTCAATTTTTTCCCTTTAAGTGAAGGGTTATTCTTTTTCGGTTTATTCTCCGGAAGAGGGGTATTTTCCTATTCTGCCGGAAGGGTAAAGGTAAATGTGCTTCCTTTTCCGACCTCCGAATCAACCCAGACCTTCCCGCCGTGAAGATCTACGAAGTTCCTGACAATATATAACCCCAGACCTGCACCCCCGTACCCGCGGGCTGCGGAAGAATCGGCCTGTGTAAAGGGCATAAATATCTTTTCGTGGCTATCCTTTGAAAGTCCTATTCCGGTATCCGAAACCTTGACCTCAAGAACCCCTTCTTTTTTGCAAGCGCTGATGATAACCTTTCCTTTAGCTGGAGTGAACTTTATGGCATTACTGACCAGATTGTACAGGATCTGCCTGAGCTTTGTGATATCAGCCCGAACATTTCCCACAGAAAGATCTATATTCAGCTCAACAGTTATCCTCTTAACCGAAGCAGGCGAGAGGAGACTCATTCTCACTTCCCCTATGAGGCTTGCAATGTCCACATCCTCATATTTGAGGGTCTTTTCCCCGGCTTCAAGCCTTGAGATGTCAAGCAGGTTGTTAATAATTTCCAGCAGATTTTTTCCGCTAATCAGGATGTTGTTAACATACTTTGACTGCTTTGTATTCAAGGGTCCGAAAGCTCCTTCCAGCAGCAGGTCAGAAAAGCCTATTACCGAATTGAGAGGAGTCCGAAGCTCATGGCTCATATTCATAATGAAATTGTTTTTTGCCCTGTTTGTGGCTTCAGCATCTTTTTTTGCCTCCAGGAGAGTGATTTCCAGCTCTTGTCGTCCAGTTACATCGCAGGTATTCACCAGGTATTCCCACTTGCCCTTTCTGTTAACCAGAACACCTTTTTCCTCCACCAGCTCAAGAAGTGCGCTGCCTGATAATTCTTCAAGCGGGAAAGTGCAAAGGAATGTGAAGTTTTTTCCATTACCCTGACTGATATCTTCGAGGATATTTTCTAACCCTCCAAAGCAGGTTTTGAAGGAGTTTTCGATCCCTTTAACATCGAGATTCGTTCTGAACCCGGAAAAGCCTTCAGAAAGGGATTTCCCGATCCCCTCTTCCAGAAGTTCTTTTACTGCAGATTCAAACAGAAGGTTACTTTCAGAAAGTGTGCCTGCCGGCATAATCTCCAGATGAGATGAAGTGATATATTTCCTTACATCTACTCCTTCTTTTTCAAGTTCTTTTTTTGCATTTTCAGCTGCCAGCGAATCCGGGACTATCCAGAGGCAGAACTCTCCCCTTTCAATTCCTTGTTTGAAATAGGCAACAAGCAGTTCTGTCAGTTCATCGATATCGCTATATACGGCAGAGAGCTGGGCACTCTGTGGAATGCTTGAAAAAAGTTCGGGGTGTTTGTCAGTATTTTTTATCAGAATATTCCCCCTCCGTGTGTTGTGTAATAGTGCACCTTTCAGCGCACATTCAGGATTTTGAATGGGGTATCAAGCATAGGTTTTAGAGCTATAAATGACAACTTTCAGCACCTTAAATCCGATTTAAAGTGCCTGGAAAATATATCTAAAATTTTTAAAGTGAAATTTCATTTTTGTCTATTATTTCATCTTAACTTTCAATATTTCATACATATGCTTATATTTTCTATCATATAACATTAGCATATATAAGAAATGTTCTAATTTTCAATGTTAGAAAGTTCACCAGGTTTTTAACCCTTCTGTCACATCAGAGTACTCTGGAATAAAGTACCCATAGACATATATATTTTCTTCCGAAAATAAGCTATTATTTTTTTCCAACAATGGGATATTATATTTGTACATTGATATTTACTTGGGTATATTGGAACATTAATAGCTTTCAGGATATATTTACACATTAATCCCTGCTGAATTTTCTTGTTGCAGTAGCTCTCATCTCCCTGCTTATGGATTCGATAGGGATAATGAACATAATGCTTGTTACGAGTACTGAACGCACCAGAGGAATAGGGTTCATGAAAGCCCTTGGACTACCTTTCCTGTATCCCGGTTACGTCTTCGAGATAGAGGTTTTCGTTGCAGCCATGGCATAGGAGTTGCAGCTGGAGTTTATCCGGCAAAAAAAGCGGCCAAACTGGCTCCTGTGGATGCGTTGAGACATGAGTGAAAACAAACCTTGAAGAATTAGATTTTGTAGTTGGATTTAAAATTTGAACAGAGAGTTCGAGTAGAGAGTTTGAATAAAGAGTTCGAATAGAGAGCTTGAATAGAGAGTTCAGGAATTTCCCTTTTCAGTGTATTTTACTCCTTTCATTTTGTTTCTTTTAGTGGAGTAGATTTTTACTCAAACGTTTTTTGCCCTCATCCGTAAAGGCATTTATATCCTGGGAAATTATATTTAATATATAACTGCAAAAACCGGAATACTAATTACAGATCGGGAGAATACGCGTAGAAAATACATTTCTTAACTTGTTCTTCCGCAGCTTCGGAAAGGACATTCTATAAGGAGGATTCAAATAAGCGGATTCAAATTTTTGCTTATGAAGCTTTGTGGAGGATGAAAGAGTGGAAACCGGAGAGAAAAAAGCCATTGGAGCCAGGAATTTCCTTTATCCTATGCCCACTACCCTTGTGGGAGCCGATGTAAAAAGAAAGCCAAACTACCTTACAGTTGCTTTTTGCGGAATCGTTCAGGCAAGTCCTCCGATGATTGCAGTTACCCTGGGAAAAATGCACTATACAAATGAAGGAATCAGAGAAAACAATTGCTTCAGCGTAAATATCCCTTCCAGATATATGGTTGAAATTACGGATTACTGTGGCATAGTCTCCGGGAAAAAGACAGACAAATCCTACATCTTCAAAACTTTCTACGGAAAGCTTGAAAAAGCTCCAATGATCCGGGAATGCCCTGTAAACCTCGAATGTCGGCTCGTGGATACCCTGGACTTCGGCGGGACTAACGAGGTTTTCATCGGCGAGATTGTGGAGAGTTATGCAGAAGATCAATATCTCTGTAATGGAATCCCCGATATAGAAAAAATCGAACCGATCGTCTTTTCCATGTACGATAATAACTACTGGGGAATCGGGGAGCATCTGGGCAGAGCCTGGTGTGTGGGAAAAAAATTCAGTGAAAACACTAATGATAACAAAAACGAGAATAATAGTTAGAAAGAAAGCTCTCTTTGCAGCTGCCGATAAAGGATTTGGGGAATAATTTTGAATTTTGGGCCGGGAGAAAACGGCTCACAAGTTTGACTTTTCCGAGGGAAACAGGGGGTTGTTATATGAAAGTGACAGTGTTCAGCGGGAGCCATAAGGGCAGGGAAGGAAACACCCTCATTATGGTTGAGGAGTTTCTGAAAGGAGCAGAAGAAGCCGGAGCGGAAACTGAGAATATTATCCTTTTCGAAAAGAAAATCAGGTACTGCACGGGAAAATTTGAGTGCTGGCTAAAAACTCCCGGGGAGTGTATCATTCGAGACGATATGGACGATCTGCGTGCCAGATTTATGGCCTCGGATATCGTAGTCTTTGCATTCCCTGTGTATTTTGATAATGTTCCTTCTGTAATGAAAGTTTTCATAGATAGGCTTTTACCTCTTCTTCTGCCTCACTTTGAGGAGGACGAACAGGGCAAATACAGGCATTCCAAACGTTATGAAAAGTATCCGAAATTCGTTGTGATTTCAAATGCCGGGCTGCCCGGGCAGACAAATTTCGAGGTAGTAAGTCTTTATTTCAAGCGGCTGGCAAGAACTTTTCACACCGAACTGATTGCAGAGATCTACAGGGGAGAAGGGGAAATTTTCAGGGGCCAGAAAAACATCATGCTAAAACCTTTGATTGGCAAATACAAAAAATTGCTCCGATCTGCCGGAAAAGAGATTGTTGAAACCCAAACAGTTTCTGAAAAAACAATAAAAGATATGGAGAAACCAATCGTTCCTCCAAGCCTGTACATAAAATTCGGAAATGAGGAGTGGGATCGACTTAGAAGCGAATATCAGAAATAAGAAAAAGAAAAGAAGTGAAAAGAAGAACAAAATAAAAGAAGTGAGGAAATAAGGAAAGAAAAGGCAAAAGACAGTAAGAAAAAAGAAAAATAAGAAGAAAGGAGCTCGGAGTAGAACCTCTAAATTTACTGGGTTTCCGGCTTGCCTTCGACAAGGTCTTCCAGGCTGTGTTCCATGTAAGGGGCATTGCTCCTGTTGATCAGCTCCTGGCAGACTTCAGCAGGCTTTGCATCCATTACAAGAGCCCCGTTTTCGATCAATACCGCTCTGTGGGCAACTTCCCGGACGAAGTCCATGTGGTGGCTCACAAGTACAATGGTCGTGCCAAAACGTTCATTGATCCTTTTTAAGGAATTTGTTACGTCCCTGAGAGTTACAGGGTCGAGGTCCCCGAAAGGTTCGTCAAGCATAAGGTATTCGGGAGATGTTGCAAGGCTCAGGGCAATAAAAGCCCTGACGTGTTCTCCTCCACTTATCTGGTAAGGAGTTTTATCAAGGACTTCCATCGGCAGGTCAAGGGCTTCGAAGACCGGCCTTGCGTAGGCATCGACATCAGTTACCGGAATAGCCGGGAAAAGTTCGAAGTAAACCGTGTCATTGAGGTTCAGTTCCCTGAGTGCGGTAGTCTTTTCTTCTTCAGGCATATCGGGAAGACGGTAGATAGTATCCAGAGTCTCATCCAAAAGCCCCATTTCCCTGGCTTTATTTCTCGCGTATTCAATTGCACCCTGTTTTTTCATGCTCAGTCTGAAGCGGATCTGTTCCCGGACAGTGGAATTTACGGACATTGAGAATTCCTGGTTCATAATGCTCATAATCCGCCTGAGTTCCATGCGCTTTTTGCTGTACTCGGTAACATCCACCCAGTCCCCGTTGCATAAATACTCGACTGATCCGCTTTTTGGCTTGACAAGCCCTTCCATCAACTTCATAATGGTTGTCTTTCCGGCTCCTGAAGGCCCGATAAATGCCAGAATCTCTCCCCTGTCAACATCCAGAGAGAAATCTTTGATGTTGAGGACTTCCCCCATCCGGATAATGGAATAGCGCTTGGAGATGTCCCTTACCTTAATGCAGGTTTCCCTAGTTTCGGGTTCGGAAAGCTCTTTCCTTGGTTTCATGTCATGAAGGAAGTTTTTAAGAACCAGGGCAGGTTCACCATCAGCTGCGATTTTTCCGCTTTCGAGGAAGATAAGCCGGTCTGCAAGATAGGCATGGATTTCAGGGAGGTGGGAGACCACTATGATCGGGATATTCAGTTTTTCTTTCAGGCTCTTTATGACATCAAGGACCTCCTGCTTGGTATCCGGCCCTGTCATTGTTACGGGCTCATCCAGGAGGAGGACTTTCGGCTTTGCGGCAAGCTGTCTTGCCATTACAACTCTCTGCTTTTCTCCCCCGCTGAGGAGATTGGTCGAGTGGAGAGCTTTGTGTTCCAGCCCTACAAGCTTCATGTACTCCATCGCCTCGGCAAAGAGTTCGTCATACTCCTGATTCTCGTTGTGAGGAAGGGCTTCATGCCCTACACGAAGGTAATTCAGTTTCCTTATGATGTTTTCTATTGCAGGGCCGTTCCATAGTCCGAAATTTCGCTGGAGGTGTATTGCAGTTACACTTTTCAGGAGCAGCTCTCCTTCAAGTCCCGATTCAGGAGTTACAGTTTCTCCATCAATTTCCACGGTTCCTTCATCAAAAGGCTCAACCCCCCGGATAATACGGAGAAGAGTCGATTTCCCGCTTCCGCTTCGACCTGTGATTCCGAGAATCTCTCCGTCCTCCACCATGAGGTCGATATGATCCAAAACCCTTCTTTTTTCGGAACGTACCTCATAATCCTTTACCAGATTGGAAATCCTGAGCATAATCATACCTCTTAGTGTTAATTGCAAGCTGACACCGGAACCTCGACAGGTTCTACAGGCCTTGATAGTCTTTCTTCCATTGAAAATTTGCCTTTCCCGAACCTTTGCATTTTTCAGATCCCTTTGTGTCAGTATAATATATTTACATTAATAAGAACATGACACTAAAATAGGAGCAAGTATTTCCTTTAAAACTATTTATTACAATCGACTGCCCGGAAATTGCCAACCGGACAGGTTGTAAATCTTAAGTATAAAGATAGTTTCCAAAATAAAAAGCTTGGGAAAAGAAAAGCCTATCGAAAAAAGCTGTTTGAGAGGAAAGTATAATCTGGAGCAGGGCGGAGCAATGGAGTAGGACGGGGGAACAGGATATAAGCCATTTAATGGTAACCAATAGTGGACAACCATCCCCAGAACCATAGGAAACAAGATAGAAAATAAAGATAGAAACGAGATAGAAAATAAAGATAGGGGTTTACAGCCCTGCTCTCTCAACCATCAAGTCTGCAATCTGTCTTGCGTCTTTGAAAGGGAAGTCTTTATCAGTAACCAGACTTTTCGCTTCAGCTGCAGTAACCTCAACATCCCCTATCATGCATGTAGTGTCCAGCCCCTCGGGTAAAGCGGCAATTAATTCCTCCAGAGAATTGATTGGAAATTTTGCGCCTTTGAGGATTTCAAGAATCTGTTCATGAACTTCTTCTCTGACTCCCATATTTTTCCTCCTAATCTGTCCTTTTTTCCTTATGCTTATTAATTGTTCTAAGAAACCATTTTCCATAATCTCTTATGAAAGGCAATTCATGCGTCATCGGTTAAGGAATTTTCTTGCCTGAAAGCTATCGATTTTGCGCCAGAAGCGGCCTTAAATTTTGGCCTTTTTACATGGAATCGATACTCAGTTCCAACCTCCAATCTGGAAAAATGTTTGATAACTGTTGTGGGAATGGAGGCAATTTGTCATGATTCATCACTTAACCGAAGACGTATGAAAGGCAATTATTAGATTCGTACCAGAAATAAAATATCTCCTTCAACATCCTCTCTAAAATGAAATATCCTCTACTTTTTGCCCGAAATTTGTGGAAACAGGTTCAGAGCAGAGAGACGGCTTATGCTCTCAAAGACGAATTGAAAAAATAGAAATTTAAAAAGAACAGTTGAATTAAGAATTTCCTACAGGACTTTTAAAAGCAGGCAGCACACCTATATTTAAGACAGGAATTTAGCTTTTTATGGCTGATACGATCTCAGCCACCTTAGCCGTTACATCCTTTACTTCTTCAACAATCGTACCGGTGACGATCATGTCAGCACCTGCAGAAGCACAGAGCTTTGCAGTTATTGCATCTCTGATCCCGCCGCCAACAATCAGTTTATTTTCTCCGAGTACGTGTTTGACAGCCCCTATCATTTCAGGAGATATAGGCGCATCGGCTCCAGATCCTGCTTCCAGGTAAGTATAATGCATGCCGAGGTATTTGCCTGCAAGGGCATAGACCGCAGCAATATCAGGTTTTTTCCTGGGAATCAGTTTTGCATCCCCTATCCATCCAACGGTACCTCCGGGCTCGACCACAAGGTATGCCATGGAGATAGGTTCTATCTGGCTTCTGTATACAAGCGGAGCTCCAAGCACCTGGTTTGTGATCACATATCCCAGATCTCTGGAATTCAGGAGGCTCATGAAAAATACAGCATCTGCATAGCTACTGAGCCCGGCTGAACTTCCCGGAAAAAGGATAGTGGGGACATTTACCTTTTCTTTAATCTTTATTACAGTCTCATCTAATATGGTTCCCGACGCCCCGGTTGAGCCCCCTATCATGATGGCATCAGTGCCTCCTTCAACTGCTGCAAGAGCGATCTCAACAGCTCTTTCAGGGGTCTGGGAAGCCGGGTCAATAAGAGTAAGATGAACTTTTCCGTCCTGTTCAATAATCTTCTGAAGGTGTGCTTCCACCTGCAAAAAAGATCATGCTCCCTTGGATTCCTTGGATTTCACACGAAGAGTACCATAGCCGCATTTTCTGCAACGGGTTGCCCTGACAGCATTTCTCGCATTACACTTCATGCATATTTTTTTGTTTAATAACCTTTCTTCAGCTTCTGGAAAACGAGCCATTTTTGTCACCTGCTATTATTTTTTATTATTGATGCGGTATATAGCCCGCTAAAAGGATGTTAAGGCATATAATGTTTTTCATCAAAAAATTACGCTACCTGCCAGTTTGCAACCTTTTCTGCTCTTCTCTTTCACATGGCAGGATGTGTTCCAATCCGGCAGACTCAAAATTTATTTATTGGTCCTGTTGTTTATGCCGTATCCTGCAGGCTGGAAACTCCGGCTGCGGAACAGTAATGAGGTTGTACTTATTAACAGCAGTGATATTGATAATACTGGCAGTTCCGAGAATTAATGAAACATTAAGCTAACCGGTAGCATGTTCAGGAGAGGTTTGAAAACGAACTTACTACCAAAATTCCATACCGCCAGGAATCATTTAAGGCTAAGGATAATTTAACCTAAAGGATAATTTAGGTTGAGGGTATTCAGGAAAAAAACCTGAATTAAAACTATTAAAAAACTAAGACCAATTAAGGTTTAAAGGTAGACCCGGGATAAAATAAAATTCCCGATTCCAGGAAAGTGATCGATGTGGCAATTCATCCGATAGAATACCGGTACGGTACAGCAGAAATGAAATACGTATGGAGTCAGGAAAACAGACTAGCTAAGATCTTGCAGACCGAGGCAGCTCTTGCCCTGGCAGAAGCGGATATGGGACTTATCCCGGCAGAAGCGGCTGAGATTATCTCCGAATGCGTGACCTCCGTAAAAGCGGAAAGAGTTGACGAAATCGAAGACGAGATCCACCACGATATGATGGCTGTTGTTGTTGCGATTTCTGAGAAGTGCAGGGAAGATGCAGGAAAGTGGGTCCATTTCGGGGCAACTTCAAACGATATCCTTGATACGGCAACCGCACTCCAGATAAAGGACGCAATCGGCCTTCTGGAAGACAAACTCAAAGTCCTGCTAAGGGTGCTGGTAAACCAGGCAGAAGCCCATAAGAACACTGTTTGCTGCGGGAGGACACACGGGCAGGTAGGCGTCCCTACAACGTACGGGCTCCGTTTTGCAATCTGGGCTTCCGAGATTTCAAGGCACCTTGACCGCCTTTACGAGCTGACTCCGAGAGCTACTGTGGGGCAGATGACAGGGGCTGTCGGGACTCAGGCTGCTTTTGGGAAGTCCGGAATCCTGATCCAGAAACTTACAATGCAGCACCTCGGAATCGGGACTGTGGACGTCTCAAACCAGATAATCCAGAGGGACAGGCATGCAGAGTTTGTTATGTGGATGGCAAATACTGTTACGACTATGGACAAGATTGGCATCGAAATCAGGACTCTGCAGCGCAGTGAAATTGCCGAGATAGAGGAAAGCTTCGGGAAAAAGCAGGTGGGTTCGTCTACCATGCCTCACAAGCGAAACCCGATCAAGTCCGAGCAGATCTGCGGGCTTGCAAGGATCGTAAGAGCAATGGTTGAGCCTGAACTCCTTAACAACACCCTCTGGGACGAGCGGGACCTTACAAATTCTTCCTGTGAAAGGGTCGTCTTCCCGGAAACCTGCGTGCTTACGGATCATATCCTTAAACTTGGAGCCAGTGTGCTTGGGGATCTCAGGTTCTATCCCGAAAATATCCGCAGGAACCTGGACCTTCTAAGAGGCCTGAACATGGGTGAAGCTGTAATGATCGAACTTGCAAAAAGAGGTGTAGGCAGGCAGGAAGCCCATGAGCTTGTCAGGACTTCGGCTATGGAAGCCCATGACACGGGGAAGCACTTCAAACAGGTACTTCTTGATACTCCTTCCGTTTCAAGGTACCTGAGTGCAGAAGATATTGAAAACCTCGTAAACCCCGATAAGTATATAGGAACAGCTGTGGAACAGGTCGAAACGCTAGTTGTAAAACTTCGTGAAGCTTATTCCCTCTGACCTCTTCCTCTCTTTTTTCCTTTTTTCCGGGCCAGAAGAAGCTAAATTCAGAAGCGTAGAAATGAAAATGATTGAAAAAATCCGGAAAAACGACTAATTACCCGGCAAAATTTATAATCATGAGAAAATATAAATATATATATCTGAGAAATCCAATCTTTATTAGAGAACTACATCAACAGTTTCATCCGAATTGGGTGATTGAGGCATCTAAAAACAGGCGTTGCGTAACTAAAAATCTATTTAGGCTAGATGTGGTAGATGCTTTACGGTGTGAAAATGGATTAGATGCCTCATTTACTCCTACGTAAAGGTTATTTATAAAATTTGTGCTAGTTAGCTTTCAGATTTTTTCAAAGAATTCATTCTCCCATTCCTTCTTTTCAAGATTGATCTCAAAGTTTGTATCCAGGCTGCCCGTCAGCTAAAATCTCATTATTTAGATACAATTCAATGAGATGTAAAGTAAGGATCTTGTAGATATGCGTATATTATCGTATGAACGCTATTCCTGAGAACTATTCCGGTGGCACTACTCCTTAAGCGGTAGTCCTAATGCATCCTATAATTGATACCCCTGATGTCCCGACCTGAATGAAAAGAAAATGGAGGAGAAAATATTAAGAAGAGATATGAAAGTAAGAAGAGATATGAAAGCTTTTGAGTTTACAGGAGCTTTAATGCTTAATTAAGTGCAAAACTCACTTTTTCTGCGGAATGAATTTACAAACTCAATTTTTATTTTAAAAAATAAATATAAAAATTTATATAGGATAGTTCATTATCCAGATAGCGTTGCTTTATGTGGTATTGAGGCATCTAAAAAACTATGTTGCGTAACTTAAAAATCTGTTTGGGCTAGATGTGGTAGATGATTTCGGTGTGAAAGTGGATTAGATGCCTCAATAATTTCATAGGATTAAGTTATTTATATAATTTGTGTTTATTCTGTGCACAACCATCCAAAACTCCTATTTTGTTAAGAAGTAAGGATTCATTATTACATGGGATTTGCAGACAAGATTACATGGGATTTGCAGACAAAAAATTCTTTCGCGTTTTTACAGTCTAATTTGATATTTGAGTAAAGTGTGTTTCCAATTGTTTGCCAACCTGGCTACAGTTTACCGTTTAATTTCAAGACAACCTGAAAATACATCCGCAAATTCACTGTCAGAACTTCTCCTTTCCGAGAATATGAAAGCTTTTTAATTTTTGCCGACTGCGAACAGTCATTATTCCAGACATTTTTGAGATTTACAAACCAAAGTTGCACTGGCCCACTCAGCAGCAAGCTAGAGGGATATTAAACTTAAATAACCAGAGTAATGCTGAACGTTACTTTTAAAGATCATCATATAGATCCGCACATTGGCATTACTCTGTATAGCGATATCCCATGAGAGATTCCCCTATGAGAGATCCCGGAACAGAAGAAGCTTTTTATATCAGAAGGACTGGGTTCCTGACCGCGGCACCCGGATTCTCTTATTCCTGTTCAGGTTTAAAGACCTCCAGATTCGCCCAGTTGAATTTTTCAGGCGGGCAGGCCCTGATACATTTCTGGCAGTGGGCACCTTCACAGAGGTCGGTGCTTATCATAATCCTGCTTTCTTCGTCAATTGTAATGGCATCGTTAGGGCAGACTTTTATGCATTTCTTGCACTCGGGGCAGTCAACAACCATGGTCATATAGGTTCCGACTCTTTCGAGTACATGCAGACCTTCTTCCCCAAGGACAGGGATATCCCTTTCCACACGCTTATCCACCACAGGGTTGTCTATGGGATCATCAAGTGACGGGAGACTCTTCTTTTTAAGGTATTTTTTAAACATCTTAAAGGGCATTCCCTCTTCCCAGTATGCAAGTTCCAGAACGTAGGCGTCCCGGAATTCCGGGGCAGTTGCAAACATTATGTGAGTGCCTATAATCTGGCTTGCAATGTCCTGAAGTTCCCACAACCTTCCTTCCGAAAGCAGGATTTCCCTCGCGACAGCAAGAGAGGTGTTCCCGAGCTGAGCAATGTTCCCTGTAGAGTAAGGGATCAGGCCAATTTTCTGGGCTTTTTTCGCATCCATATATGTTCCGGCAGCACCTGCCATATATGCTGCATCAATATCTGTAAGCTCTATACCTGCAGTAGCACAAAGCGTAATATGCCCTGCCCGGATTGCACCAATAGCTTTTCCAGCTTCTTTCAAATCCCTTTCCGAAAAAGTTATTTTGTTCTGCAGGTGAATTAGTTCGTCCGGAGTTTTGATTTTCGGGAGCACAACCAGATCGTGACCCAGAGCTTTTTCGAGAAGGGCAATAACTCCAGTACCTGTAATTCCTTTTGCATTGATCTGCCCTGCTTCAAGAATTTCTCCGGTTTTAGGGTCTACGAGATCTCCGGGATCGGGCTTCATCTCTTCGTTTAATACATAATTCCTCAAGGCCCCGTCCTCGAATTCAAAATCCGAAATTGCAAAAGGAGAGGCAAGGGTCCCATTCTTTATCTGCTGCCCTTCAAGAGCAGGCCCTGCAGCTGCTGAACCAGTGTATATAATATCTTTTACCTTGAGCGCCATTTCGGCGTTTGTCCCGTAATCAGTTGCAATCGAAACCTGGTCGCTGTCAAGCATGCCCGACTTAATAATAAGAGCAAGGGCATCGGCTCCGACTTCATGTTTAATTGCAGGCGGGACTACAACTTCACAATTAAATTCTTCAAGCCCTGGAATTTCACTGCTTGGTACGATTCTTGCATTCCTTTTCTGTTCCTCTATATGGTACTTCTTTTTCTTCCGTTCCCCCGCATAAGCCAGGTCTTCAATGCTTATCCCCTGAAAAATGGATAGCTGGATAGGGTTTCCGCAGACTGAAAGCCTATCAAGCTCGCCACTTTGAACATCAAGGGCTTGAAACAGGTTCTTTACCGCATTCACGGAAAGCCCATGCGCAAGATCCTGCCCGTAGTGGATTGCGAAGTCCATGTGATCCATCACATTCGCTCCGGGTAGGGGATTTCTCAATGTTATAACTGTTCTCTTAATTTCCTGGGTATTAAGGTCAATCTTCTGAGCCCTATACCCGCTCGTTCCCAGGTCAATTGCAACTCCATATCTCATACAAACTCCCCTCGCTGATTTAGTTTACAGGGTGGTTTAACATACTGGAAGCCGTTTAGAATTTTATGTACCTATTACTTTGAAAAACGACGTATAAATAAATAAGGCGTTTTATTCATCATTAGATATAATTTAAAGTTCTGCAAGCGCTCCCACCAGCTTTTCCTTTTTTAAGAAATATATGTAAACTAATGTTTTCCTGAGACTATTTTTTCGTTTTTCAAGGGCCATCGTGTGTTTTTTACGGGAAATTTAAAATGCATATCGGGAGGGATAGTTTTATAAGTAAATAATCTCTTTGTATAGCTGATGAGCTAGTCCGGGTAGTCCGGCGTTACCTGTAACCCGAAATCGCCGATATGCGGGGGACGAAGCCGATGGAAGATGCGTCAAAGGGATTCCAGCCTGGGATCTCAACTGAGAAACCCCGTCCTGCTTGGATGATGCAGGTATGTGGACTTGCTGGAAAACAGGTTCTCATACCCTAACTGCGGAAACCGGTCGAGGCCCGGAAGGGAGCAGACTCACCGCGGGCAACCGTCGCTTGCGGGGTCGCGGGGTGGAGAAGAGGTTCTAGTCTACTGAAGTCCCCCAGATACAACGACCTGCGGTGTGCTCATCACTAAGCACATAAATTAATATTTTTCAAGAGCCTTGTATTATATTGCATTATGGTAACTGTAATTTTTCGGGAAGAACAATTTATTTGAAGGATTCTCTCCGGAAAAAGTTAAATATATGAAATGCATTTTAGGGGGCGCGTTTCTAAAGTTCGGAATGACGAGATAGCCAAGCCCGGTATGGCGTGGGATTGCTAATCCCATGATGCCCTGCATCGCGGGGGTTCGAGTCCCCCTCTCGTCGCTCCTTTTTTACAAGATTTTAATACTTTGTACATTATTTTTTTGAGCTGTATTTTTCTCAACCATCTTCATGTAAATTTTAAATAAGATCTTGCCTTATACCCTGTAAATAAAAATTCACTATATATCCTATCTTATCAACTCAGAATTCAGTGCTATTAAGTTAATTTTACAGAAATGGATTGAGTTAAAATAATGAAACGGATATCATCAGGAATACCTGAACTTGACGAAAGGATCGGTGGGGGATACCTGGCGGGCAGGGTTCTTCTCATAACCGGAGATACAGGAACTGGCAAGACCACTTTTACCATTCATTTTCTGCACAGAGCATGCCTTGAGGGTAAGAAATGTATCCTGGTCGCAACCGAAGAACTTCCAGAAGATATATTGGTCTCATCAGAAATGATGGGACTTGGGCTTACTAAATATTATGAAAAAGGCCAGCTCACAATTGAGCGGTCTTTTCAGAACCGTTCCGAGAAGGTCCAGACCTCAAAATTCGGATTTACTCCCGAAGGTCTGGAAATAGATCTACCCACACTTTCGGATTATGTACCCGAAGGAACCGATGTTGCGGTGATTGACAATATCGGTGTTTTTACCCTGAGGCTTTCCATTCAGGATTTCAGGAACCAGTTTGATGCCCTGAACTTTATCCTCAGCACCAGAGGAGACTGCACGGCAATGTTTGTCATGGACGATATCGCATGCAAGATGACCCATAACCTTGCCGAGTATTCGGCAAGTGGCTCTCTCCGACTTATGGTAGACGAAAATCCCTACACAGGGAATATTGAACGCTACATAAGAATTCCTAAAATGAGAAGGACATGCCTCAGTCTGAATCCGATAAGATTTGAAATTACTTCATCAGGGATAAAACTCCTTTGAAAAGCTGCATTCCTACAAGTTTAAGGTTTTTTCCTTTTCCCTTCTTCGCCCAACACATTCATTTCTTCACTTCCCACTAAATCAACTCTCAGTTTCCCTATTTTCATTTCTTTTCTCCTCTTCTGGTTTCCTTTTTTAGAACATCAATTTTTGTTTTTTCAAAACGCAAAATATAGAATATTTTTTAAATTATAAATGAAAAAAATATAAAAATAATAAGTACTCAATAAAATTTTTTAATGAAAAAATTAATACTGTTGAAATGCGTTCTTATTTGTAAATGAAATTGAATATCCGATATATTACTTTTGTATACCGAAAAAAGGTGAAAAAAACCTTAAAATAAGTACACAAAATAATTAAGATGAGCAACAAATAATATTGAAAAGTTATCAATTCTTATTCAATAAATATAGATAATAATTAATAAATTAGTTCATACTGTGGAAATTTTGTAAGGGGACAAGCCTTGGGGGGCAAACATCTATGGTTTCCAAAAATGAGAAATCTCCAGATAACTCAAAAAAACCAGACAATGGTATGCAGAAAAGGGGGGAAGAAGAGGTTATGGCAGGAAAGTCCAGTCTTCTACAGGTACCTGTCAAAAGGGCTTCTGACGAAGATAATCCGAATCTAGCTGATACTGACAGCCTTCAGAAGGAGAACAACAAAAGGAATACAAAGAACATTATCCTGGAAGTTTCAGGAATTCAAAGAACTCCACAAAAACGGAAATATCCTTATTGGGTGAAGCACAGTGCAGGGAGAGAAAATACAGAAAAAGAGAATACTGATCTTACTGACATGAAAATAAAGATTGAAACCCTAAAAACCAAACCTGTACTTGAAACGGTTCAATTTAATAGTTTTCCTCCGGAAACTCAGAAAATCATAGATCCGGAAACAACATATCTGGAAAAAAATTCCGATCCTGAAAAGAAACTTTCCGGTTCTTCTCAAGTTGCTCTTGAACCGAAATCCCCGGTTTCTCCAGAAACTGCGCCTGAGAAGAAAGTCGAACTTATTCCTGAAACCAAAAAAAAAGGAATTTTTCCTCCTGAAATCAGACCTCAAGCCCAAAAAATGAAAATTAAGAAAAAGTCCAGATTCCTTGGGAAAATGAAGGATCTGACTCGCGACATAGCCGGTATCAAGGAAAGTGAAAAATTAAGTGACAAGCTTAAAGAATTCTTTGACGAAGTAAAAACCCCTGAAGGAGCAAAAAAGAAATTTGCAGAGGTCGTCCAGAGCCTGAAAGATGAAGAGCTCAGGGTTCTTCCTCCATATGATCCTGTAACCTGCGGCCCGCTCCTTGAGTATGAAATTCCTTCAGGGTTTACTGAAATCGAACGCTACTGGGTAGAGGAACCTTACGCCTTTATAAGCATAATTGAAAACCTGGAAATGAAATACTATTATGTCGTTGAGCCCACTCTCAGCACCTATGAAAAAGCCGTTCTTGAGAGAGTAAGGGACAACCTGGAAGATATGCTTACCCAGGATGATATGATATCCGGACAGGATAAAGACGTAATTCTCATTAACAGAGGCATGAGGCTTCTGGATCAGTATTACAGCACTCTGGAAGTTTCCTCGATCCACAAGATAATGTATTTCCTCAGGAGAAATTTCATCGGGTACGAAAGGATAAATGCGCTCATTAGGGACCCGAATATTGAAGATATTTCCTGTTCGGGAATTGAAATCCCTATCTACCTCTACCACATGAAGCACAACAACATCGTGACCAACATCCTTTTTGGGGAAAAGGAAGTGGACTCTCTGGTTGTCAAACTTTGCCAGAGGAGTGGCAAGCATATATCCATAGGAGAACCGATTGTAGATGCAACTCTTCCGGACGGCTCAAGAATTCAGGCAACCCTTGGAAAAGAGGTCACAACAAGGGGCAGTTCCTTCACCATCCGTAAATTCAATGGGGACCCCATAACCCCTATTGACCTTATCAGGTATGGAACATGCAGTATCGAGATGATGGCTTACTACTGGATTGCCATTGAAAACAACATCAGTGTACTTTTCGCAGGAGGTACCGCTTCGGGAAAAACCTCCCTTATGAACGCAATTTCTCTCTTAATCCCGAGACTTTCAAAGGTAGTGTCCATTGAAGATACCAGAGAGATTATGCTCCACCATGAAAACTGGATCGCAGGCGCAACCAGAAAATCATTTACAGTAGGTGGGACCGGAGAGGTATCCATGTACGAACTCCTGAAAGCCGCCCTCAGGCAGCGTCCGGAATATATTCTTGTAGGCGAGGTCCGGGGTAAAGAGGCCCTGACCCTTTTCCAGGCAATGTCAACAGGGCACACCACCTATTCAACAATGCATGCAAGCGACGTGCAGACCGTGATTAACAGGCTTGAAAACGAACCAATCAATGTCCCGCACGTGATGATGCAGGCCCTTGGAGTCATCTGTATTCAGATGCAGACCTATGTCAATGAGACCAGGGTAAGAAGGACCAAAACAATTGTGGAGATCACAGGCCTTGATGCAAGGTCAGGAAGTCTCAGGATCAATGAACTTTACCGCTGGGAGCCGGTGCATGATAACTTTAAACGTGCAGGGGATTCCTATGTGCTCAATGAGATCATGAAAGCAAGGGGATGGAACCCTGATAAGCTCTTTATTGAGTTTAAAAACAGGGAACAGATCCTTGCCTACCTGACAGCAAAACAGATCCGTGACTACGTGAGTGTCTCTCTGATAGTGCATATGTATGCCACAAACCCGCAGCTTGTAATGGAAGCAGTTGGAAACGATACCTTGCAGGATATGGTAATGCACCATAGTTAAGGGATATCCATGAACGCTATAAATACCCTGGCATTCAGGATCTTCGGAGAAAAAATCCTTGAGAACGAAGACAGATATGCCCTGTTCAGGATAAAGCTTCGCCAGTCTCATATTCCCCTGCCTGTGGAACAGTATGTCTCAACCGCAATTTTATACTCCCTGTTTGCTGGGATATTCGGCGGGCTTGCAGGTTTACTGATCGGAAAGCAGCTCTTCAAAGGTATCACCCCGGAAAGTATTGCTTCAACGTTTGGTATCTCGAGCAGGGAAACAAGGGTAATTGAGGCTCCTGCATATATTGAAGCTAATCTTCCCTTCATCCTTACAATCGTAGGCGGACTCATTTTCTTCTCGATGATTGCTGCCTTTACCTACGGGCTTATTATGGCATACCCTCCCATGAAGGCAGATAGCAGGAAGCGGGCTATCAATGCAACAATGCCCCATGCAACAGCTTTTCTCTATGTGCTGCAGAGGGGCGGGGGTATGACTATCTTTGAGATCATGAAATCGCTTTCGAAACATTCTCACCTCTACGGGGCTGCTTCGCATGAATTCGGAAACATCATAAGGGATATAGAATATTTCGGAAAAGACCTTCAGGACGCCCTATGGGATGCAGCCGACAGGACACCTTCCGAACAGTTCAAAGACCTTGTAGACGGCCTGATTTCAATAGCCTCCAGCGGAGGAAACATTACCCTTTACCTGAAAAATAAGACTGACCTCTATAAATCCAATGCCAATAAGGAACACAAGCGTTTCCTTGATACCCTCGGGCTCCTGGCAGAGGTTTATATTACGGTATTCGTTGTAGGCCCCCTCTTCCTTATGGTCATCCTGGTGGTAATGAACATGGTTGACAACGGAGGAGTGACCAACCTCTATATCCTTGTATACGGGGCAATTCCCTTCGGGACAACGATCTTCCTGATCTTTCTGGACATGCTTACAGGAGACGTGGAAAAGATGCCTGAGGAGAAAGTCTCCAGAATTAAGCCTGATTCTTTCAGCGATGTCAGGGTAAAGCCATGGACGGAAGAGGATGAGGAACTGCTCCAGAAGATGGCGTTTTACGAAAAGGTGAACAGGGTCAAAAATGTGATCTTGCACCCGATAAGGGCTATGCTTGACAGGCCGGTATACGCTTTTGCAATAAGCACTCCAATCGCCCTCGGGTACTTTGTTTATGCTTTCCTGGAACACATGCCATATGAGGGAGGATTTGTTGAAACCGCATCTACCCTTGATGACTATATCTTTGTAACCCTGCTTGTCCTTTTCATTCCTTACATGATCTTCCACGAACTCGAAGTTCGGAAAACCAGGCAGATTGAGGATCAGGTACCGGAATTTCTTAAAAGGCTTGCAAGTATCAACGGGACAGGGATTCTGCTTACCGATGCTATTGCCATTACAGCCCAGTCAAATATGGGCAGATTGAAATCCGAAATCAAATGCACGGTTGCAGATATCCGCTGGAACTCAAACCTCGTGGAAGCCCTGAAACGTTTTGAAGCCAGGGTCCGGACCAACATGACCCGGCGCAGCCTGACCCTTATAGCCAAGGCAAGCGAATCAACAGGCGACATCCATCAGGTCATCAGCACGGTTGCGGATGACGCAGACATTGAGAAAAACCTCAAAAAGGAACGTTCTGCAGAGATGTTCATTTACGTCTTCATCATCTTCGTGACTTTCTGCGTCTTCCTGGTCATAGTATACGTGCTTGCAGCCTTCTTCCTCCCTGCACTTGACGGTTCCAGCAACCCGGCAATGTCCATGGGAGGCTTTGACCTGAAAGAGTACACCCTCCTCTTCTTCCACGCAGCTCTCCTCCAGGGTTTTGGCTCCGGGATGGTTGCAGGAAAAATGGGTTCGGGGAGTATATCTTCCGGGCTCAAGCACTCACTTGCAATGATGACAGTATCCTATGTGCTGTTCATCGTGTTTATCTGAATTCGGGATTTTGGGCACCCTTCAAGAGCTTCTGTCCTCCGGGTTTAAAAAACCCGGAATTCCCTTTGATCCACTTTCTTTTTAAAGATAAACACCCAATTTTGAGGAAGATGGCACAAAACACAGCAACTAAGAAAATGCTCCTTTCCGGGCTCATCCTTGCAGTTATCTTTTCTTCCTTTTATGTTCTGGACTTCAAGGCAGCGCAGAGTGAGACACAGACAAATTCAAGGGTAAGTGCCTGTTCCTCGGGAAACCCCGGGATTGACTTTCCGGACAGGATCTACCTCTACGTCGAAGGAGACGATTCCATCTCGAAATCCCTCAGGGAGAGCCTCGAAGCGGAATTGGAAAAAGCAGGCATGGAGGTGTCAGTAGCCGATGCAGTTGAGGAAAAGTATGACTCTCAAGCCCTCCTTGTGAATGTAAGTAAAGACGGGCTTTACACACCTGTTTACGCCTCTTCGGACCTGAATATCCTGTTCTTCTATACCTATACGGGAGAAGGCACAAAATATTTCGAACAATTCAAAGAAGGAAATGTAACGGTTGTCTTTGAAAACACAGGTTCCGGGGAAGGAGATAAACTGATACGCGGGGATATGGAACTGCAGGACTCTACAAAAGGACCTGTATCTTTAAAAGCGTACAGGAAACACCTGGCTGAAGAAGCTGCAAGGAAAATAGTAGAGCAGCTTCAGCAGCAAATAAGCATTTCTCCTTAAGCCCTTTTTTCAGGCAAGTTATAGGTAATTATCAGGGCATTTACTTCAGCAGTTTGCTCCAGATGTTCATGTCCTCAAATCCCTTTCCTATCCTGCAGTTGTTCACAAGCCGGCCTGTGCAAGTATAGCCAAGAGAAGCAAAGGAGGAATTGATGCCGGGAGAAGAAGCTCGGCAGAGGGTATAGGAGCCCAGGAAGTTTCTTTCTGAAAGTTCTTCTTCCAGAGCTTTGATAAGCTCTTTCATCAACCCCTTTCCCCTTTCGGAAAGAACTGTCAGGCAGTCGGTGATTTCAGCACTCGCGTTATCGGGGTCCATTTCTGCTGAGGCAAGGCTCACGATTTCCCCGCGCTTTTCCACAAGGAGGTAAAGGACATTGGAATCCATGGTTTCGAGCAGGTAGCTTTCCATGTGCAGGGGAGCCGGATATAATTGAAATCCCTGCCTGTAAAGGGCTGCCATTGCAGAAGCATCCGCCTGGACTGCAGGCCTGAGTATATATCCTTCCGGAAGGCAAATTTTTTCTTTTTGTTGCTTCCAGCTTTCCATTTTCCGAGAACCTCCCTTTTTTTGCCGCCTTTTCCCGGTTTCTCGTTTCTTTCTCAGGCAATTTTTGAGGATTTGGTCTTCTTTTTCCCTCTGGAAGGAAATCCCCCTGGGGATTTCCGGGTAACTTGAGAAAATATGGCAGTCCTTTCCGGAGTAATACCCCCCGATTATCCCTTCCTCTACATATCCGCAAGTACGGACCTCATTTCCTTTTTTTGGGAGTGTGTATACGATTATTTTTCCCATCTCCTCGGCTTCGGCAAGAGCTTCAAGGTTTCCGGAGAGTGCTTCAAAAAGTCCGGTAAACTCCATGACTTTTATCCTTTTATTATAGTAATCAATTACAAGTTCAGCCCCTGCCCCTGGCATCTTAAGCTCTGCTTTTTCCCAGTAACCCGGAAGTTCTTCATGAATCTCGAGCGTTAAGGGAACGTTTTTTTTCGTAGCGACCCCTCCTTAGTTTTTAAACACATTTTTTGCTTCCAGAACTGTTTTTCCGAAATATTTCCTTTCAGAAACGCTGTTTTCTTTCAAGGCCTTCCGGTTCAAGGGCGATTATATCATTTTCCTCATCGTAGAGTTTTGCAAGACCGGTATCACTTTTAAGCCCGGGGTGCTTATCACAGATGGAACATTTCTGCTGGCACACCGCGGAGTATTCTGCTGGTTCAGGGTACATGCAGATAACCCCTTCATAATTCCTGAGGGTCACTCCGGTATCCGAACTTGAAAGCAAGTAATTTGGACCGACAGGAATTTTGCCTCCCCCTCCCGGGGCGTCAACAACAAAGGTGGGGACTGCAAGCCCGGAGGTATGCCCCCTGAGCATTTCTATGATCTCTATTCCCCTTGAAACCGAAGTCCTGAAATGTTCCAGCCCGAAGGAAAGGTCGCACTGGTAGAGATAGTAAGGCCTGGTCTTTATTCTCAGGAGTTCGTGGCAGAGTTTTTTGATTATGACCGGGCAGTCATTTACCCCTCTGAGAAGTACGGACTGGTTCCCCAGAGGAATCCCCGCACGGGCAAGCATACCCATTGCCTTTTTAGCTTCGGGAGTAATCTCTTTTGGATGGTTGAAGTGGGTATTTAGCCAGACCGAAGGGTATTTCCCAAGGATTTCACACAGTTCCGGGGTTATGCGCTGGGGCAGGGTGACCGGCACTCTTGAGCCTATCCTTACGATTTCCACATGTGGGATATCAAAAAGTTCTCCCAGGAGCCAGTCAAGCCTCTCGTCGGAAACAAGCAGGGCATCTCCCCCCGAAAGCAGGACATCCCTTATTTCAGAGTGTTCCCTGATGTACTCGATTCCCTCCCGGATTGTTTTTTCCGAATAATCATATTCCCTGTTGCCGACCCTGCGCTTGCGAGTGCAATGTCTGCAGTACATCCCGCATCGGTTTGAAATAAGGAAAAGCACCCTGTCCGGGTACCTGTGAGTTATGCAACTCCCTTCTGATGGCGAATCAAGGTCTTCACAGAGAGGGTCTTCAAGTTCCCAGGAAGATTTTTGAAGTTCGGCTGAGAGAGGCACGGCCTGCATCCGGATGGGACAGTTCGGGTCTCCCGGATCAATAAGAGAAGCATAGTAAGGAGATATTGCCATTGGAAAAACCTCAAGTGCTTTCTTAATATCCGCCTTTTCCGGGTCCGAAAGCGGGATCAGTTTTTCGAGTTCTTCGACAGTGGTGATTCTGTTTCTATACTGCCATTTCCAGTCTGAAAATTCTATTTCGCCTGCGTTAAAGCAGGTTTTAATTTTGGATTTCACGGTTAAACCTCAGTGAAAGCTGGAAGAAAAATCAAGGGACGGATGTCCAAAATATAGTACATGGAATCTTGTTCAGGAAATTAAATCCAGTCTTTTCCAGCTTATTTAAAGAAAATGCGTCTTTAATTGGTAAATGTTAAGATTTAATTAATCTATTAAATACTTTTTTGCCAAAAGAAGCTTCAACGTTTTTTATTTTCTGAAAATAATTCATAAAAATCTCTCCTTATTCAAGAGAATTTCTAATTTTGTCCTTTCCTATCCTTTTATCTTCTGCCAAAACTACAATTCTTCTGGCATTCCCAATTCGACCCCCTCTGAAGGGGATATATATATTTATAAAGGAAAAAAAGCAATTACTTCTGTTATTAGCAGTTATGTAGAACGAAAAATGCTTTATGGGATAAATAAAGGTTATAAGCTAATTTTAATCCCCGATTATTGAGTATCCCAAGTTATAGGAGAGAAAAGAAGAGTTTAATGTCCCAAAAATCCATTTTTATCCTTATTTTTCGAATATGTCTCGAATGAAGTCTGTCATTGCCAGAGTGTCCCATTATCGGGGCATCCCATTGCCGAAGTGTCCCCACTTTACGCCAATGAAATTTATATTAATTGAGAAGTCAATCTACAATTGATGGAATCACTGCTTTTGAGGGACCTCCTGATTATTTTCGGGCTTTCGATCCCTGTAGTCTTTGCATTTTCCAGACTGAGGATTGCCCCACTGGTGGGCTTTTTACTTGCGGGCATCCTTGTCGGGCCTTTTGGGCTCGGGCTGATTCAGGAGAGCGGGGAAATCGAACTGCTGGCTGAGATAGGGGTCGTACTCCTGCTTTTTACCATAGGGATAGAGTTTTCCCTGCGCGACCTCCTGCAGCTCAGGCGAATCGTGCTCCTTGGAGGCGGGCTTCAGCTGTTAATCACCACTCTTGCTGTTGCTTTTGTTTTCGTCCTGCTGGGAAGTTCCAGGGAAACTTCTATTTTCCTGGGGGCACTGGTGGCACTAAGCAGCACGGCAATTGTCCTTAAGATCCTTCAGGAAAAAGGAGAAATCTACAGTGCCCATGGAAGAACTTCACTGGGAATCCTTATTTTTCAGGACGTGGCTGCAGTGGTAATTATACTCCTGACCCCTCTTCTGGCAGGGGTTTCGGGAGAAGAAACCGGCTTTTTCAAACTTATCCTGCAAGCCCTGGGACTTGTCCTGCTTACCCTTCTCAGCGCCAGGTATGTTGTTCCTTTTATTATGTACCATGTGGCACGGACCCGCAACAGTGAACTTTTTCTCCTGAGTGTGGTGGTAATAGGACTCTCCGTTGCCTGGCTGACTTCCATGGCAGGGCTCTCCCTCGCTCTCGGAGCTTTCCTGGCAGGGCTGATTATTTCCGAGTCCGAGTATTCCACCCAGGCCCTTGGAAACGTGATTCCCTTCAGGGATATGTTCATGAGCATCTTTTTTATCTCCATAGGGATGCTGCTTGACCTGGACATCCTGAGACAACACTTATTCCTGATCCTGGCTGCCACTTTTGCGGTGCTGCTTTTCAAGGCTTTTGTAAATGCACTGAGCACCTTCCTTATCGGTTTCCCCCTGAATACGATGATCCTGGTGGGCTTTTCCCTTTCCCAGGTAGGAGAATTTTCCCTGATACTTGCCGGAGTAGGTTTTGCTAACGGACTCCTTACCATAGAAATCTACCAGGAGTTTCTGGACGTGGCAGTGCTTTCCATGGTGCTTACCCCTTTCATCATGGGCATGGCTCCCCAGGCTGCGGCTTTCGCTCAGGAACTTCCGCTTCCCACGGTGCTGAAATCCGGCTGGTATGAAGGATTTTTAGAGTACAACAGGGAAAGGGGGCTTGAAAACCACCTGGTTATAATAGGTTATGGAGTCAACGGGAGAAACGTTGCGACCGCTGCCCGTGCAGCTTTGATTCCATACCGCATAATCGACATCAACCCGGACACCGTAAGGAAGGAAAAGTCAAAAGGAGAGCCTATTATGTACGGGGACGCGGCCCAGAAAGCCGTACTGGAACACGCAGACATCAAAGCTGCAAAATCAGTTGTTGTAACTGCAGGCGACCCTGTAAGTGCACAGAGAGTCATTGAAGCGGCAAGGAGACTGAACCCGGGAATCCATATTATTGCAAGAACACACTTCCTGAGTGAACTCGACCGGTTTTACGCACTCGGTGCGGATGAGGTCATCTCGGACGAGTTTGAAAGCTCAATTGAACTCTTTTCCCGGGTGCTCCACAGGTACATGGTCCCTTTCAGCGAGATTGAAACCATGGGAGAACAGCTTCGGGCCAACCACTACAGAATACTTCGCAGCCCTGAAATACGCCGGAAAAGTCTCTGTGAACTTTCCCTTGACTTTTCCGACGTAGACATCCGGAGCATAAGAGTAGGAAAACACTCAGGAGCTGCGGAACAAACCCTCGGGAATCTTAACATTCGCAAGAAGTACGGAGTTTCTGTCCTTGCAATTTCCAGAAACCATAAGTTAATCTATGACCTGGGAGCTGAAACCGAGCTAAAGTCCGATGATATTCTGCTCGTAATAAGCCCTCTGGAAAGGCTTGAGGAACTGAGAGAACTTTTTGAGGAGAAAGAGTGAGAAGGTTCTTTTTCTCACAAATACTTAAACTCTCTGTATAATAATGTATTCCGGTATCTCCCTGTATTCGGTATTAATCCATTTTCCATTGTTAATTCTGTACTCCTGTATAATGGAGCACCTGTATAATAGCAAAAAATCAATTATGTTTATAAAACAGGAAGTGTAACTCCAGAAGTGTTACCAATTTGCAGGAATCTGCTTACCAATATGGATCTGTTTGCTAATTTTACATCAAACAAACGTATTACTGCAGAAAATCAGAATGAGTACAATGACAGTAATACAAAATGCAATTTCAGTATATCTTAGAAATTTATCTGCCACAGTTATAATAAGGAGACGATCTTATATAAATTATTTTCATAGTATGGATAAATACCCAGGAAAAAAACACAAAAATAGTATTCAAGGACTGCTAAATGATTTAAACTTTCAATTTGTTACACTTGAAACTTTAATTTTAAAAAATTTTTTATTTTCTTTGTATTCAGATACATATAAATAATGTATCAACTATTTTACATAATGTAAAATAAACGTTACATATTGTAGATAAGAATTGATAATATGCCGTTAAAATTTGACTTTGATATGAGCGGAATTAAGGAATAATCACGAAAAATGTATGAAGAGTTGTTCAGATGAAACGAAAACAATTTAGAATAATTTCTCTCCTGATCACAATGATCATGGGGGCTGTAGTAGGTTTTTCGGTTTCCATAGGAAATCCGGTGCTTACAGCAGGTGTCGTGCTTGCGGGTATGGCCGCCATGTATAATCTGAAGAGCAGACTTGAAGGCGTGGTCGAAGATGAAAGGATTTATCAGATAAGCCAGAAAGCTTCGCGCATAACTCTCCAGATAATGGCGCTGGGGCTTGCCCTCGGAGGCACGGTCCTTATAGCTATGAGAAAGGCCTACCCGGGATACACGGACCTCGGTTTCTTCATGGCATACGCCAGTTGCGGGATTCTTGTGCTTTACTCCCTGTTTTACAGATACTACAACAAGGAATCCGGGGGCTGAGATGAAAAACAATATTAAAGTTCATAGGGCAATTCATGACCTTACCCAGGAAAGCCTTGCGGAAAAGGTGGGAGTAACAAGGCAGACAATAAATGCTATTGAGAAAGGAAAATATGACCCTTCTCTTGATCTTGCGTTCAAGCTTTCCAGACTTTTTAAAGCAAGCATTGAAGAGATCTTTGTCTACGAGGACAATGAGAATTGAGAGCTGCCTCGAAAAGGGTTTATTCCTTAATCCATCAACATATAAAAGAATTGAAGAATTCAGAGAAGGACTTACCCGGAAAAAACGACCTTTCAGAAGAGAGAGCAAGAGAATAAAGACATATAACCCTATTTTGTACATAGAAACTCCGATTTTTCATGAAAAGCAGTAAAAAGAATTTCCCAGGTAATGAATGAATTTTGATCCTGTTTTTCCCAAAAGCAGACATTATAATATTTTTCCCAGCTAAACTTAGCTTTCCCGAGCTCTTCCACGCAAATAAACCTGAAGTAAAAGACCATATAATCAGGTTTTTATTTTTGGTAAAACCGCTGTCTGGAAAAGAACCGAGATTTCAGCACTTAAGTTAAATTTCTTAAACGGGGTTTAAGGCTTCTGCAGCCGGAAAATCAAGATTAGTTTATAAATAAATTTATAAGGAATGAGTCGATAGTTAAGTATAGTGTTCTGTTTCTAAGATATCGGTTTGACAACCGATATATCTAACCAAAGCAATGGTAGACAGATAACAGACAAATAAAAACAACTATCCAGACAAGAAAATAAACAGGAGTCAACAAATATGATGCAATCTTTTATTGTGGAGCACTACCTCGAGAGTGCCATAGATGTTTACTGTGGTGGGCCAGATATTTTCAGGGGAACCGTAAAAGCCTGTGCGGATAATGTACTCACTCTCGAAAGTGAAGGAAAACTAACACATATAGCCATTGACAAGATTATAGCTTTGTGGCCTCAGTAAGTTCAAAACTTTTTAGATTTCAGTATCACTTAAAGGAGACCAGCGGGGACAGATAAAGGACAACTGATCCTATATCTGAATCTTCTTACAGCGGATAACACTCGAACTGATTGATTAGTTTGAGATTTCTATCTATCAGACAGGAGATGGAAACCGACCAGAATTTCCATGGAAGGAATTAAACCAATAAAAAATACATGGAAGTAAAAGAAATGCAGCCTTTTATAGTAGAACACTACCTCGATGAAGTTATAGACGTCTACTGCGGTGGGCCCGATATATTTAGCGGGAAAGTGAAAGCCTGTGCAGACAATGTGCTCACTCTTGAAAAGGAAGGAAAATACACGCACATAGCAATTGATAAGATCATAGCTATCTGGCGCGCATAACAGGACAAAAGAGTGTAATCGGGGCAGCTTTATTTAATAAAAGCTGTCAGATAAAATATATTGAACTGGAGAAGTCCCAGGTGGAAAACTTCATCCATTTCTATCACATTTTTACAAAAACAGCTATAAAGGTAACAGCCAACTGTAGCTCTCGTAGAGCCGAGATATTTTCCAGGCTTCTGCCTTAATCCCGTGCTTTTTTTGCAGCTTATACTTTCGTGCAGCTTTTTGCATGAGAGGCTATAAACTCCCTCATGAGTTTTGCTCCGAGCATGGCTGTCTGTCCCGAATCGTATTCAGGAGCAATTTCGACAATGTCAAAAGCCATTGAGAAAGGGGCAAGAGTCCTTATTGCAGTCCTGACATCCCGGGCACTGAGACCAAAAGGTTCAGGCGTACCGAGCCCCGGGGCATAAGCAGGGTCTATTGCATCCATATCAAGAGAAAGATAGAGCTGGCTGCAATCCAGCCATTCAATGGCTTCTTTAAGGACTTCAACCATGCCTGCGGATTCAACATCATCTGCCGTATAGTATTTCAGGTTATTTTCCATAGCAAAAACCCATTCTTCTTCCGGGCCGCTCCTTATGCCTATGGAAACGAGGTTCTTCGTGATCTGCTCGAGAATGTTCCTGGACACACAGGCATGGTTATGCTTGAATCCCCTGTACTCTGACCTGAGATCGAAGTGAGCATCAAGGATAAGGACTCCAAAATCATCTCCTGCGAACTCGGCACATGCTTTTACCGTAGAATAGGTGAGGGAATGTTCGCCTCCTAACATGATGGGAAGCTTTCCGTCGTTCAACAGACCCTTTACATCTTCATAAAGGTCCCTTAAGGTCTCGTCAACCGAAGCTGAGGTTTCCAGGTTTCCGGCATCATGAATCGGAAGGTCCACAAGGTCGATGTCGAAAGTAGGGTTATAACTCTCAAAATTTGCAGAAACCTGCCTCATCGCGTCCGGAGCCCAGCGACTACCTGCACGATACGAAGAGGTGTTATCAAAAGGTACGCCGAAAATAACATAGCATGCAGATTCATAGTCTGCGAGGGCATCTATAAAGGAATTGGGTAAAAACATACTCTGACCTGATGTAAATTAGTTATTAAAAAAAAGAACTCAGGTTTATTGACCTGAGTTTTCACCGCCATTAAAAGGTTTACGTCCTTATGTCGAGTTTGATCTTTCCGAGGGCTGTGATATATGAAACTTCTTCGCCCTCTTTTACCTTGTCCTTGTATTCATCGGGGATTACAATCTCAAAGGTTGAGAAGTCCCCCAGATCCATAAGCTGAGCGATGTCTCCGGTAATTGAGATTACCTGCGCACTTTTTCTTTCCACAATCGGGACATAGATTTTGTTTGCAACGGAACCGATGTAGGAGCGCTTCTGGTTGTCAAAGAGTCCGATAGCTTCAACCCTTGCTTTTGCAGCGCCGTGCTTCCCGGGCTTGGACTTGGAAATGCTCTTTATAACACATGCTTCGTCGTCAATAATAACGTATTTTCCTTCTTTAAGGTCCTTTACTTCTACCTGCTGTTTCATAGTGATTCTCCCATACGTTTTAAGAGATGTCGATATAAGCTGTAAACGTCATACCGGATTTGTTGAATTTTTCAGGGTCAATTCCGGAGAAGTGGTATAAGAAGGCTGTTCTAATTTTTAAGCCTGCCTACCCGTTCATCCATACTTTGCTTAACTGCACTGTATAGAAAAGCTCGAAAGTAGTTACTGCCTGAATACCTGTACAAACTCACAGGTCGAGAACTAATACGGTTAATTATCCAAGAGTATATAACGCTTATGCGAGGTTTTGAGTTTCCGAGCGTAATTTCAGAGAGAATTTACCGAAATAGTGAGATATTCCCTTAATTTGAAGAGAATTTTAGTTATAAAACATCTAATCTGACGATTAAAATGGACCTGAAAGGCCCAGAAAAGGAATCTTAAAGGAACCTAATAAATCTTAAAGAAGCCTCATTCCTGAGAAATTTACAGTACATTCAAGAATTCGAAGCCTCCCTTTGGTTATTTCCAATAGTCAAGTCCAAGTTTCCTCAGTTTTTCCTGAGAAGGCACCCCCTCTTGATCCCAGCCACGATAAAGGTAATACTGCTGAAGAGCAGTTTCAAACTCCTGCCTGGGAATCCCATCTCCTCTCTTATCATTGTCGGCTTCAAACAGCCTTCCCGGAAGAGTATCAGCTTTCCGTGTAAAACCTGCTTTCAGGTTATAAATTCTCTCAAGATTCCAGATTCTTTCTCCTGCTTTAAGGAGTTCCGCAGAAGAGATTTCAAGCCCGGCCCCCACCTTCAGGAGAGCTGAACAGAGCTCTTCATTGATGGCAAAAATCGAAAATGAACAGAGCACAAGGGAATCCAGCAAAGCGGTAAGGTTTTCAAAAACCTGTAAAATTCCGGCTTTTCCCCGGAGGCTGAGGCGGTCAAGGAGCAGAGGCTTCCCGAGCACTTCGGGACCGACCATAAAGGCTGTAAGGTAATCCCCACCGTGGCAGGAGGTTGCATAAGCAAGGGCCTGTCCTCTAATCCCCCTCGGGTCAAAACCCCCCAGTTCGAGTCCCTTTACATCCATACTGAGGTCTTCCCTCTTCCGGGCCGAGAGGTAATTTCTGGCTCCTTTTCCTGGTTCGCTTCCTTCCCCGATTCCCGTAAGCAGGGTTTCAAGTTCCCTGGGATCTATTTTCCCGGATTGGAGTTCTGCACAGGCGCCAAGTACGGACCCGGCGGATACAGGGTCAAGCCCATAATTTTTACAGATCCTGTCTGCCCGGAGTACCGAATCAAAATCTGAGTTTTCAAGGTTGAACCCGAAAGCCCAGATAGAATCGTAGTCAGGAAGAAGCTGCCCGGTGTTCTTTATCCTCCGTTTACATCCCAGGGGACAGGCAGGGCAGCTTTCTTTCTCAATATCGAAGCTGGCTTTGATGTACTCTCCTGAGAACATATCCGCAAAAGGAGTGCTTTTTCCGGAAAAGTTGTTGCTGGGGATAAGCCCCATATAATCCAGAAGCTTTACAAGCACAGGCGTACCGTAGTTTGCAAGCCCCTTGGAGAGCACGGGGTTTGCGTCAAAAAGCTTCAGCATCTTTGTTTCAAGCTCTTTGAACTTTTCAGGCCTGGCAGGCAAAAGCTCTTTTTCTCCCTTTACAACCACGGCTTTCAGCAGCTTTGAGCCTGCAACAGCCCCCAGTCCTCCCCTTCCGCTGTGAACGGAATTAAGGACAAAAGAAGAGATAAGAACTTCTTTTTCTCCGGCCCTGCCTATGCAGGCTACACTTCCCATACTTTTCAGGGATTCAGTACATGCTTCTGTATTTAGTCCCCAGAGCTGGCCTGCACGCATAACTTTTATCTCGTCTCCCTTTAGTTCCACATAAGAAGGGCTCTTTGCTTTTCCGCTAATAACCAGGGCATCAATTCCGGCTTTTTTCAGTTCTCGCCCAAAGCCCCCACCTGTGTTCCAGCTGAATATGGTGCCTGTGAGAGGGGATTTTGAAGTGAGAACTGCCCCCGAAGCCATGGGGGCAAGACCTGTAAGCGGGCCGGTGGTGAAAATAAGAGGGTTTTCAGGATCAAGAGGATCAATATAAGGATCTGAAAGCTCTGAAAGCAACTTTACTCCAAGTCCCCTGCCCCCCAGGTACATGCGGATTAATTTTTCATCAGTACCGGTGATGGTAACTCTTTCGGAACTAAGGTCTACACATACTATTTTTCCTGTCCAGCCAGCCATATAAATCCCTTTTATGCATCTTTTTTCTACTTTTTTGAACCGGGTTCTGATTTTTTAACCGGATTTCGGATTATAATTTTTATCCATTCATTCTCATCTGTTTCGGAGATGCTGCCATTTTCCTTTAAGTTTTTAACCACTCTATAGAAATATTGTCCTTAAAACCTTCAATTAAAAGAGAATTTAAATAAGGTCCTTACTGTGAAGATCCTGAAAAAGCCAGACTTTAAGACAGAGAAATCTCAGATAATACTACATGAATCTGGAGAAACCTTATATCATTTCTGTATACGCCCTTGTCCAGAATGAGAAAGGAGAATTCCTGCTACTCAGACGCTCGGAAAACTCCCGCACCAATCCAGGGAAATGGGACCTGCCAGGCGGGAAAGTAAACCTGAAGGAAACTCTTAAAGAGGCAGTTGTGCGCGAGGTTTTGGAGGAAACAGGAATTTCAATATTTCCGGGGGAAATTGCGGGAGAGGTAAAATTTGAGCTCCCGAAAAAAAGGGTTATTGCTATCGTCTTTAATGGGGGATATGTTATGTCTGAAGTTAAATTGAGTTCTGAACATATCGAATATGCCTGGACTTCCCTGGAAAGTATTCTCAGAATGGAGACGCTTCCTGCCTATTTCAGGGACTTTTTCAGAAGGTTTGCTCTTGAAAACAAAAAAACTTCTGAACCACCCGTTTGATCAGCTTCCCGGTTTCAGCTTTCGTTTCAGACCTCATTTGAAGTACTTATCTTCAAGTTTTTTTCGTTTTCTCCGACTGTACTGCCAGCTTATTCCAAGGAAGAGGAGAACTACAAGGGCTACCAAACCTGCCACCCGCAGAATGGGTCCATATTTACTCAGCAGAAGAGGGTTCACATTATCCCGGAGTTCGTATTCGGGATACATTATGTCTCCCCGGTCATTGCTGTGCCCGAGCCCAAGGGCATGCCCGAGCTCGTGCTTTGCAATGGTGAACATGGTCGCGTCACTATACTGCCGCCAGCCCCTGCCCTGGTAGTTTCCAACCTCAAGGACTATATCCACTTCTTCAAAATGATCTCCGGAGATACTGGGTTTTGCATAGCCCGCCACACCCGAAGGAGCCTCTTCGACAGTCTCAAGGTTTTCCACCCACTTTATTCTTATGTCCGCGTCTTCGGAGTCGATGACCTCAAAAACAGGGCTGTAATCGAGATTACCGTTTCCTCCGTTTTCCCAGTATTCAAGAGCCTTTTCTATTTGTTCATAGTAGGTGGTGCTGTAATGAAGAGGGGTATTACTGTCGTCGATGTACACTGTAATAGGGGAATGATCCCAGGGCTTGTCAAGAATCTTCTCCGGATCTTCCCCGGCTGCTGGAGAGGACAAAAATAATAACATCAGCAATAAAACAACGGAGAAAGTGATTACGGAAATACTTTTTCGATTAATGCAAAAGAACCTCCATTATAGGTAATTAATTTATTTTCAGTTATGATTATATTCAGTTATGATTTATACAAGGTAAAACTGCTGTACATGCATATTTTGTCAGTTATTTTTGTCAGTTATAAGTGAGCCTCGATAAAAACTTACAAATCTCCATAAAGACTTATGAACCTCGATAAGGATTGAATCCGATAAGACTTTCTAATCATGCTAAAACCTTATGAATCGAGTAATTAAAGCCCGAAGAATATCTGTCAAAAAATAAGCTTTAAGATTATAAGTACCTTAACTTAAGAATATTTATTAATAAGTTAAACCGGGATTTGGGCTGTAAACTAATTCTTTGTTTAAACCGGGATTCAAAAACATTTTTTAAAAATTAAATTTAAGATTAAATTTAAGAAGTAAGCATGAAAAAGTCAGATCTCAGACATTTTGATGCTGTTTACTTGATGCTGTTTACTTGATGCTGTTTACTTGATGCTGTTTACTTGATGCTGTTTACTTGATGCTGTTTACTTGATGCTGTTTACTTGATGCTGTTTACTTGATGCTGTTTACTTGATGCTGTTTACTTGATGCTGTTTACTTGATGCTGTTTACTTGATGTTTGCTCCGGAGATATTGCATACTTCGCAATCAGAGTCACAGCAACGTTCGTTTTCTTCGCTGCCCTTTTCATCCCCAGGGAATTCAGATGCAAGAGCCCTGGTACTTTCCGCAAGTACTGCTGCATTGGACAGGGATGCCCCTATCATTATTGCAGAAAATATTTTTTCTTTCGGGATGCCTTTTCTTTTTGCGATTCTTATGTGCATTTTCAGGCAATGCTCACAGCGGAGGGCAGAAGCTACACCTATGGAAATAAGTTCCACTGTTTCCGGGTCGAGATTTTTGAACTCTCGCATGATGGAGTTATCATAAATAGTTTTCGGGATGAAGATCTCAGGGAGATCTTTCATAAAGTTCATAATATAAGGCACTTCCCCGTACTGTTTCCGGACATCCTCGAGAAGTTCCGGGATGACTTTCTCGGGGTCATTTTTTAAAACTTCCACAATATCCTCAAGTTCCATAAGAAACCACCACACATTAAAGTAGAAACCGAGTCAGACGCCGTTTTCCGGGAAAAGCTTTACAGTTTAAAGGATGAGTGAAGAGGCACAAACCCAGTAAAAATGTAAAGTGGCCGTATTTTAAACTCAAGAATCCGGGTCAAATTGCAAAACCAACGTCAGACTTAGATTTGATTTTTATCAATATATAATTTTTCATTTTTGACCGGGTAATATTTGCAAGCTCGGAAAGTACGACTCCTTCATCAAACTCCAGTTTTTCAACTTTCTCATGGAATTCATCGTATGGAAGTTTGACCCTGAGCCCGTTAAGCTGAAGGGTGAGAGGAGCAGGAGAGAGGACTCTCTGGATTTCCGGGATCTGGTTTTCGATTTCCTTCATAACTCGAGCAGGAAGCACCGCAAGAGGGTCTTTTGCCTGCTGCTTGCGAATATCCGAAGCAATCTTTGAAACCCCTTCGTTGAGTTTATCAAGGGCTTCAATCTCCTCGGTTCGTCTTAACCTGTGAGAGACCCTCCCGATATTTCCAACGTAGAGGTCTGCCCCGGGAACATCTTCGGTTTTTAATTCGGTAGGCCCTCCGGTAGCCACTATTGGGATCTCAATGCCTTCAAAGAGTTTCGGCTTCTTTTTCGTAATACAATCACTGAAAGACCCGAAGGAGAAAACCGCAATATCGTGTTCGTTGATGAGTTTTCTTTCGTAGTCCATGGAGAGAGAAACCCTGCGCCCCATTCCCCTGGCGAGCCCTATCATATTGGTATTGGCTCCGGGGTGGCGGAGGTATTCTGCCACATCACAGGCCGAATGAGGGAGATGGTGGGAAGCAAGCGTGGGGGAGACAACTGCAATCTCCACCCCTGTAAGAGGGGCTTCGATCAGGATTCCAAGCAATTCACCAGCGAGTTCTTTTACAATATCAAGGTCTTTTTCAGGGATAAGCATTATAAGATTGACTTCGGTCCCTGTAACTACTTTCTGAATTATGTAGCCTCCAAGGTCTTCCATCAGTTCGATCAAAAGCCCGTGCTTATGGACCCCGCCGGTATAAAGATAGGGTAGAAGTACAACCATCTTACTCTTTCCCTCCTTTAGTCAGTTCTTCGAGCATTGCTCCCGCTTCTTCGATCCATTCATGTTTCAATGCTTCCTCGGATGCCACAAAAACAAACCTGTTACCTTTATAGAGATGATAGCGAACCCTGAAACCCTCCGGAGTAGCCCGGATCGCAAACTCCACAAGGTTTTCGTGAAGCCTGTGTCTGGGATCTGCAACCATCATTTCCTTAAGAAAAGCCGCCTCTTCTGCCGGATTATCCGTACTTACGGATACTGTCCAGCGGTCCGGCTGGCTGATATTCGCTTTTCCGTAGCGTTCCCAGAGTTTTCCGAGCAGTTCCGGGATATACTGCTCTTTTTTGATAGAAATCATTACTTCCCCGGCGATAGGTTTTGCTTCCACATCAGCAATATCGATTGTCGTAACCCTGGTACCAACATCTCTGAGGATAATTGCCATCTGGAAAAGAGAATCTTCAGGTCTCAACACTACCTTGATCCGTCCGATTGCAGGGACAAGCTTGAGACTTGCAAGGTTGTCCTCGATAATCTTCCTGTAAAACTCCTGCTCCGACTCAATTGCTGACTCGACAACAAAGGTCTCAAGCGACTCCATTTTTACCTCACTCCTCCACATAGCCGGACGCAAGAAGTGCAGCCCCGACCGCCCCTATCAGGTGGGAGTTTTTCGGCACGAGGACGTCAATCTTGAGAAGGTCTCCGAGAGCTTTAGGGACTCCTTCGATAAGGGAAGAACCACCTACCAGGATCAGCGGCTCTTTTACATCCACTTCCTGAAGCTGCTGCTCGTAGATCTGTTCTATCACACTGTAGCAGGCTGCAGCTGCGACATCTTCAGGGGTAGCCCCCCGGGCAAGGGAGTTTACAAGGGACTGGATTCCGAATACTATGCAGTAGCTGTTCATGTTTACATTTTCCTGCATACCCTTGACTGCAAGAGCCCCGAGTTCCGTAATATCCACCCCGAGCCGCTTTGAGATCATTTCAAAGAAACGCCCCGAAGCTCCGGCACAGATTCCTCCCATCGTAAACATGCCGGGGATTCCGTCTTCTACCGAGATCGCCTTGTTGTCCATACCTCCGATATCAATAACCGTTGCAGACCCTTTTTGCCGGTCTGCGAGGTAGACAGCTCCTTTTGAGTTGACAGTAATTTCTTCCTGAACAAGCTGAGCATTGAAATGATTTCCTATAAGGAAACGCCCGTATCCAGTAGTTCCCAGAGCCTGGATTTCTTCTCTGGAAACCCCGGCTTCTTCAAGGGCCCTGGAATAAGCTTGTTCAGCACTTTCAAGGACTTTTGTTGTGGGCACCCAGCCTTTACCTATGATATTATTGTCTTTCATGATCACAGCTTTTGTGGTTGTTGACCCCGAATCTATTCCGGCAGTCAGGCCTGTCTGAACCTCCCTGGCAAGGAGATGTCTGCGCCTGGCAACCGTGGTGAGGGCTTCAAGCCGGGTAAGCAGGGTGCCTGCACTTGTCCGTTCAGTGAATGAATAGCTGATTACAGGGATATCGGAGTGCTTGTGGATGTATCTTCGGACCTCGTTTCTAACAATAGCTCCTTCAGCACAGCGGAAGCAGGTAGTAATAAAAACCCCGTCTACTTTTGTCAGTCCTTCAACAACGGCCTTTGCCCTTGCCATCATAAGCCTGAGGTCTCCACTTGCAACTTCAAGCCCGAAATCCTTGCCTATTGTATCTATGGATGCGACGTCGATTTCAGGATAAATGAATTTTGCATTTACTCTTGCTGCAGCAGCTTCAAACTCGGGCTGAACTCCTGAATATTCGGAGCCACAGGACACAAGGGCAATCTTGACAATTCCGATGTCGTCGTCACTCATTTTTCACCCTCCTCTCCTACGGACTCTATTTCTTCCACCTTTTCGTCTTCTCCGGTATTTTTTGAGGGCAGGGACTTAAGAAACACTGCGATTTTGCTTACGAAATCCCGAGCATCCTCATTCGATTCCGGATACCTGACTTCCAGAATCGGGACCTCTTTTGAGCGAACCAGATATTTCATCAGTTCGTTTGTACGGTTACAACCCACGCAGCCGAAGTTTGTAGGTGGGTTTTCAACTATTATTGCAGCTTCAGTTTCCTCAAGAAGGGGGCCTATTAGGGCCATCCTGCCTCTTACTCCAGGAGGGACTTCAACTGCTGCATATCGAAGCCCTATTTTAGGGTCTTCGGGAGTGATATTAATAGGGGGCGAATCAAGGCTGATGTTTGTAACTTTTTCTCGTACCTGATTCATCATTGTAAGGGGTTTGTGCCCGAAACGCTCGACCAGGTCAGCCAGGATAAGACTGTTTACAGGATAAATGAAAACCTTTGCCAAAAAATTCACCTCGAAAGTTCCGCTTCGATAATTTTCTCCAGATCCGAGACTTTAAGCCTGCGTTTCTCCCCATGCTTTTCGTTTACGGCCCCCTTAGCGTCCAGTTCATCAAGTGCAGCCCCTATGGCAGGAAGCATCTCAACTTCTTCCCTCAGGAAATGAAATCCCGGTCTAGGACCACCACCCCTGGTTGCCCGGCAGCGTCTCTCATCACCTGCGGGGAATCCCCTATCTTTTATAAAAATATGATTTTTATCCAGCTGCCGGATCTTTTCTACCACTGCAAGGACGTCCTTTTCCGGGCCTGTTACAATCAGTCCAAAGCAAGTCTCTTTTACCGTAACCGGATACTCTGACTCGTAAATCTTCATAGTTGCATCCGCAGGCAGCACTATATCCGAACTGATTACAATGTACTTTGTAATCTCATTTTGTTTTATTTCTGTCATCTTCTGTCTCTCCTCAACTTCGGGAGACTTCAACTGCGATAAGTCCGAACATGTGAATCCACTCAAATATCAGGTACATTACTTCGCTCATCTAATAGTTTCTTATGTATTATTCAACTAATTTATGTTTTGTTTTATATAATTTGATGAATTTCAATTATCCGGGTTCCCGGTTTCCTGCTCATCAGTTTTCCTGCGCACTACTTCACTTACATATATCGCATCTCCTTCTTCGATGCCAATGAGCTTTTCGGGATCGATTATCCGCCCGATAATATTCGTTGAGGAAAACTTCTCTCCGGTAGGGCCAAAAAGGTCGTCGTCTGTAAGCCTCACTCCTATGGTTCCCATCCTCTTTGCGGCCTGATTTGTGATCCCAATTTCCCCTGCAAGGACCCTGCCGGCAGGCGTGTTTTCAGGGAGGACTTCTTTGTATTTCACAGCTTCTTTTTCGGTCTTGAAGAGGTAAGTGTTATCGTATATCATATAGACAGGCAGTTTTCCAACGGGTTTTGTCTTGAGTTCGAGAGAATGGCGGAAAAAATCTACGGATTTTGGAGCTTCCTCAGGGTAAAGCTCGACCTTGATGAGTTTTTCCCTGGGAACCCCGTAAGCGGTCACTTTAGCCCCTCCCAGAATTTCAAGGGTTGTTGGAGGGTCCTGCTTTACGATTACTGCATTTTCTCCTCTGTACCCTTCCTTTACCAGTTCCACCCCTATGGCGGAAAGTACGGGTTCGACCTCTTCAAAACTGTGACCCAGCAGAACTATCTGGGGAGGAAGGCTTTCTACTGACAACTTCTGTCCCTTTTCTGCAAGTTTGATAAGTTCGATACCTTTTGTTACCTGCCCAACGATAGAATGCACAAGGCTGGAAGGTCGTTCTTCTCTGGAGAGATATGTCCTGCCTGTCCCGTACCCGACGGTCCTTACAGAAATAGCACCTTCTTTCCTCGGCTCAAAGTTTTCGTAAGGAACAGATTCTTCTCTCAGGGTATCATCCGAAATAAAAGAACTGGTTGTCACATCTACGGAAAGGGTTCCCTCGCGAGTCAGTGCATAGAAATGCTCAGCTCCTTTGGGAGAGTTTCTGGAAAGCTCGACCTCAAAATAAGTAAATACGCTGTCTTCATCTTCAAGGATAGTCGAAAGGTCGGTGGTGCATGTCTTTTCTGCAAGTTGTTCCCACTCTATAATAGGTTCTATACTCAGGATTGAGTCTTCTCTTGAAAGCCTGAAAATAAGATTTCTTCCGGTTACAACTGTTGCAAAAACACCATCTTCGGGAGTTCCATACTCTGCAACGTGCCTTTTTCTTGAAAGGATCAGATGAGTATTATTGGGGTCAAATCCTCCTGCTCCGAACACAACATCAAATGCTTCAAAACTCCCGGCCTCATGCAAAGGCTTTATGTCGGCTTCGAAAGGTCCGAAAGCCAGAGCTTCGGGACTTGCCCAGTGGATATTTTTACCTTCATACTCTTTATAATGTTCAGCCCATAGTTTTCCGGAGGAGGAGTCTGGATCTTTGAGTTCTATCTTCAGTTCCCCTCTGGGCGTCTTGATAGCGTATTCAGTGATTTCTTCCGTTCTCTTCTCGGCAGCTTTTTTAATGATTCCAACTGCTGTGCCGGCTATGTAGGGGGCTCTGGAAACTTTAAGGGCGTCTCCAAGGGTAGAGCCTGCGGGCAAAGTGTAACTTTGCCCATTCACCTCTACGCTGATCTCATTACTCGTAATCTGCACCTCATTTTAGTATTTTCTATACTAAGAGGTGGGAGCATATTTATATTTCTTCTGCAGCCTTGAGCCTTTCTTCTTCCGTGAGTTGAGCAAGTACGGAATCGGGTTTGCCTATTTCCACAATCTTTCCGTCACGCATGAGGGCAACACGGTCGCATATCTCATTTACAAAATCCATGTCATGAGAAACGACAACAAAGGTTTCTCCGATCTCTTCTCTGGCTTTCAGAATGGAGTTTGTAACCGCCACCTTGGTAATTGGATCCATGGTCCCGGTAGGTTCGTCCATAATGACTATCCTTGGTTCTTTGATCAGAACCTGTGCAAGTGCAATTCTATGCCTCTCACCTTCACTCATCTCATCGGTCATTTTGGACAGAATGGATTTTGCTTTATCTTCTTCAAAACCTGCGGCCTTGAGAGTAATGATGGCTTTTCTGACTCCGAGTTCAAACGGGAGGTCAAGACTGATGGATTCCGTAAGGTTGTCTATTACAGAGCTATGGGTATAAAGCCCGTATTCCTGGTGCAGGAATCCCATGTATTTCGTTGCTCTGCCTTTATTATCAACCCCTAATTTTGTCATATCCACCCATTCGTCTCCGACACGGACTTCAACTTCTCCTGAGGTAGGGGGCAAAATTCCCATAAGGATTTTTGAGGTTGTGGTTTTGCCTGCTCCGCTTATCCCTACAAGCCCGAAAATCTCTCCTTCTTTCACATCAAAAGAGATTTTGTCGACAGCTCTAACCACGCCCCGGTCTACTGAGATATAGCGCTTTGAGAGTTCCCTTACACGGATAATAGGTTCTCCTACCAGAACGTTCTTTTCCTGTCTAACCATGGATACACTTTGCATAAAAATCGCAGAAACCTCAAGCGGATCACCTTCCTGAACAACTTCTCCATTTTCAAGCAGGATTGCCTTATCTGCCAGTTTCTCGATTACTTCAGGCCAGTGGGAAGTCAGGACCATGCTCATGTTGTAGTTCTTAACAGCGTTTATAATGGCTTCGTGAACCAGTTTTGCGGTCATGGGGTCAAGGGTACCCGTAGGCTCGTCAGCTAATAGAAGGAGGGGGTTTCTTACGAGCTGTCTTGCAAGCACAACCCTCTGTTTTTCTCCACCGGAAAGTTCCCTTGCCACGTGCATCATACGGTGACTCAGGTTTACCTCCTCGAGGAGTTCAACCGCCTTTTTCATGGCGTCTTCTCCCTTATACCCGATTTCATTCAGGGGGTTTATGACGTTTACCAGAACTCTTTCATCCCCGTAAAGGGCAAAAGTCCTCTGGAGCATGATTGCAATGCGCTTGGCAATATCCTTTCTTATCGGGTCGTAAAGTGAAAGTTTTATAAAATCAGCTTCGAATTCCTCAAGCATCTCACCACAGACCGGACATTTCTGGCCGATTTTGCTTGGACGCTCTATATACCCACACTTCTCACAGCGGGCCAGATGATAGATCACTTCGCCTGAGATATTCTCAAAAGATTCGGTCCCGCGTAACACATGCATCAGGATTGTTTTCCCTGATCCGCTTTTTCCCAGAATTCCAACGACTTCCCCTTCGTTGATACTTAAATTTACATTTTTCAGGGCTTTGAGACCGTCAAAGTCTACAGTTAGGTTTTTAACTTCAATAAATACTGGCATTTATTTTCCTCCGCAAATTATGAGCTGTAAATAAATTCTGGTGGCTTTCTCCCGCCTGCCTGTATTCGCTCAAGAGTGAAAAGTAATTACTTTAAAGTGAGTACCGCATTAACATAAACAATAAATTTCACACATTTGGGCAACAACTAGATAAGAGTAAACATTACATAAACATAACGCATTATTTTGTCACTGTGAACATCCAGAACCAATATCAGTAGGGAAATTTACTGGATATCTAATTATTGCAATCCTTTTACCACATCCACAACTTTTATTATATCCTTGAGCACCACATCCGCTGCGTCCCTTAGTTCCTCGGGCCTTTTATCTCCCTGCTGGACGGTCATAATTCCTATGTCTGCTGCCCTGAGAGCCAGGATATCGTTAATTCCATCCCCTACCATAACTACTTTCTCATACCTGCTTTTAAGTTCAAACACAACTTTCTCCTTCATAAAAGGATCTGCAAAGGCAAAGACTCTTTCCGGAGGGATGTTTATGAATTCTGCAAGTTGCTCAAGAGAAGACATTCTGTCCCCGGATGCTATGTACATGTCCACCTCCATAGCATGGAGCAACTGGATGGTCTGAGATGTCTTACTGAAGACCTGCCCTCCCGTGCTGAGCACGTAGGGAATTCTTCTTGCTTTTGAATCCACGATCAGACCTGCCGCAAAATAAATGCTGTCAGGGCAGCGGATTGTAACTGCCTCAAGCACATCATGCACATCCCCCATCAGGAGAGAAGAACCTCTTATAACCTCAAAGGCAACTTCCGGAGTAAACTTTCCTTTTGAACAGCTGATACCTATTGAAACTCCATGTTTCTTTATAAACTCAAATAAAAACATATCTCTTCTGGAGCTAAGGATTATTTCTTTTTCGGTATTGAGAGCTACCAGGCCGCAACCGTTTTTTCTCGCTACAATGGCAGTGCTCTCTATGTTTTCAAGAATGTCCCCGGTGCTTGGCTCTTTTGCAACTCTGTACATGTGGAGAAGAGTACCGGCACTGTCAAAGACCACTGCGATTCGTTTGGCCATGTCAATTGATTAACCTATAAAATAAAAAAATCTTTGTAAAAACCCGGAAAAATAGATGGGATACCGAAATTTATAAAAATGAATGAAGTTAGGGAATTAAACTTCGTTTTCGTTTCCCTTTAAAAGATTGAGGCTCCAGAGAGCAGGACCCCGATAAAAAACCCGATAATTGCTCCGGAATTCAGGAATGGAAGCCCTGCCTGGGGTTTGCCCCTCATTACCAGGACGGACAGGAAGATGTGCCCTACAAGAGTTCCGATCATTGCCCCGAGTACAGGGTAGGATAATCCTCCGTTTTCGAGGAATACATTTGCGGAAACTACGAGCAGAGTGGGCATGACGGCGTCTCCGAGACCCATGAAAAAGGCTTCACGTTTTTCCCCTTCGTCAAAACTTTCCGTGATGAAGGAATAGTTTGAGTGCTTAGGGATTATGAAAAGAATAGGCAGTTTGAGGTCCATGACCCCTTCAGCCATGGCTATCATGTGTTTTGTCTTATACACTGAGATGGCATCATAAATCGCAAGCAAGATCAGAAGGACAACTACCGGAACAATGGAAAGGGAAATTCCGATCAGGGCACTGACCCCGCCTGCTATGCAGATTCCCAGAAGATCGATAACATACCATTCAGGGTATTTGTAAAGCAGTACCGTCAGCCCCGTAGAAAGCAGGAGTGAAGTTATGTTTTCAAGCCCTGCGAGGGCAGGGATCATGGTAAACAGCGCGAAAAATACATAGTACAGAGTACTGACTATGGCGAGGTATATGAATAGGCTGATAACCCATTTCATATTTTTCTTTATCGCTATCAGGACCAGAAGTGTAAAAACAAGGATCATCCCGATATAATAAATCGAATTGGAGACCTGTGTCGGATCTTCAAAAGCCTGCATATCATTGATCTCCATTGGCATTGATAGGAGAAGGGCTAGAATCTGTACGATCAGGATTAACCCTGCCATGGAGAGAATCGGCAAATAATCTTTAAGTGAATGTTCGCTTGAACTCAAGTACTGAACTCCCTTATTTCTTGACACTATGCCTTTTCTATTCCTTTATATATTTACTCTATTCTCAGTCTTCAATTTTTATATCTTTTAATAGATAATCCAATTTGCCAATTGCCTGCCATACTCATGTTTTTTCTGTAATCAAAGTCTGGCCTTACAATCTTCATGATTTTCATATAAGAAGTTTTATGCGTCTGTTAGTTTACCGGAGAAGAGTCACGGCAATCCTCTTCAGATGATGAACTGAAATTTGACAGATCAGGAGTGAAAATGAATTCGAGACATTTGACAGATTAGGAGCAAAAATGAATTCGGGACAAATGATACATAAATAGTTTATGCAAAAAATTATATAGAATTACTGTATAAAAAATAAGCAAAAATAAAAAGCTAGTGAATATGAAAATACGGTAAAAATAGACAAACAGTAAATACTTTAATGGAATTACCTTCCACCTGATAATTTCCAGCCCGTTATTGAAGAATTTGTGGCTTTATATGAAGTTTATGAATGCATTAGGAGAATTTCCATAAGTACGTAGAGGTATACAATGGAGACTAAAGATACAGTATTCCTTGTTGTGATGGTTCTGTCATCTTTCCTTCTATCCTTCCAGTGGCTTAGAAGGTTTACATACAGGCCCGAAAACCCTTTCATTGACCCTTTAATCATCTTATCTATTATGATTCTGGCCGGGACATTATCTCTTATGCTCATTTCTATTAACAACAAGCTTCAGGACTTTGAAGACACGATAGAAGCAAGGGACCGCTCTCTCAGGGTCAATATGGAAAGCTCGGAAACAAAAATCGAAGAAAGGATGAATGAGCTCTCAAGTAAAGTTGATAACGCAGTATATGAATTCAACCGCAGAAAATATCACTGATTTCTGCTCACAATCTTATTTTTTACTGCAGGCATAAATACGGCAAGATTTTTACCAATATCCGGATTAGTTTTTAAAATTTAGTTTGGTTTTTTAAATATATATTATAGATTTTAGTATTTATCCTCTGAATTTGACTGGTATGAATTAATAGACCGATTCGTCCGGACATAGACCTATTCATCCAGACATTCGTTTTAATACAGAAGTTTTTCCTTTATTAGTTTAGCTTCAATTTTGTCATTCCATCAGATGTTTATTCTCTTTTATCCTGTGTTTTATTTTCACAGTCATATCTTTTCACAGTTTTGGCTTTGCCTTTGAATTCAGATCCTATTTTTTCTTCAGGTATCCTTCAAACGTATTTCACTTCATTTCTTCCACATATTTACCAGGACGGTTTTTAAACGGTTTTTATCGTTAATCAACGATTATTACGAAAGCTTCCAAATGTTTTTATTTTGAAGTATCTTTTCAGGCGGGCAAATTATGTAATTTGTATAAATTAATTACTTTGCGACTTAAATCCTTAAACAAACAGAGGTAATTAAAACGAAAAGTTGATATACAAGTTTTGTGGAGGAAATCCTGCTTTACATTTTAGTCAAATTAAACTTGATAGTACTTTTAAACATAAACATAACAATTTATGATATGAAACCATACATAAAATGACATCATATCTGAATATTTCGGATACAAGCTCCATGATTTAGCAAAGTATATATATCGGATGTTATGTAGTGGAGGGAGAGATCTGGAGCTAGGAAGTTGATAATTATATTAAAATTGAGATAGTGGATCGTAAGTTATTATTACCCAGAGTTAGTATATTGATTACCTTGTGTAAACAGGTAAAGAAGGAAAGCCAATATGCACCTCAATCTTGAACCGATTGGAATTATCAAAAAGGTTGCAAATAAGTCGGAGATTTTGATTTATTCTGATTTTGAGCAGGTCATACGAAATATCGTGTCCAAAATAGGAGAAGGAGCCGAAATGGGACAGAAGATTCTGGTTATTCACAAAAATAATAGCAAAAAACAAATAGACGGTCACCAGGTCCAGGTCACAAAGGCAACACTTCTGGAAAGGAAAGGAAATCTGCTAACTATATCCAAGATAGAGGCAAATGAAGATTCTGTTATTGATGTCCGACTTGATCTTACCGCCTGATATCTTCAGACATCGACATATGCCGACAAAAAATCGAGGTTTCTGGATTTTCCCCTTTTCTCCTGAATAGCTTGGATTGGGATTCATGGAGGGTTGAGTTTGGAAGGGGAACTCCAGAAAGCAAAAGTTGCTGCAATTATTTTTATGATCATTCTTTTTTTACTACTTAGCGGAGGCTGTTTGGAAGAAGAAACAGATATTGAAAACCCCGGCGGCGGGACTGAAATCAAAAGTAACCATTCTACAGAATATGAAGGCGATTTTCCAAAACGTCAGTTATCTACTTTTGTTGCGGTCTATATGGTCGGGAGTGACCTTGAGTCTTCAAACGGATATGCCAGCAAGGACATCTTTGAAATTATTGATGGGGCATCCACGCTGAACAGAAACGAGACTGAAGTTCTCGTGGCTTACGGAGGGGCTGCTGTGGAGGGATGGGAAGGTATGACGATCGCAGAGCTTGAAGACCTCAGAAAGGACAGCGAGGACGAAGTCATAGGCAATGAAGAAATCCACAGGAAGAAATATCCCCATGCAAACATGGGAGATGCCGCAGGACTTGAAACCTTTCTTTCGTATATCCGGGAAAACTACGAGAGTGAAAGCATCCTGCTTATTTTCTGGGACCACGGAGACGCTTACAGAGGACTTTGTTTTGACGAAAATAACGGGTATGACAGGCTGGAGCTGCCTGAACTGAGCGATGCCCTTGAAGCCTCAGGGATGCATTTTGACCTTATCGGCTTTGATGCCTGCCTCATGTCCACTCTTGAGCTTGCAAGAGCAGTTGAACCTTCTGCTGATTACATGCTCTCCTCCGAGTCAATAGAACCCACCCACGGCTGGGACTATGTTGCTTTCATCGGATACGTCTCAGAGTCTCCCGAAGCCTCTGCAGAAGAAACAGGCAAGGTTATCATTGATAGTTATCTGGATAACCCCTCGCATGTGCCCCCAAGAACCCTTTCTCTCCTTGACCTTTCCAAAACCGAAGAGGTACTGCAGAATGTAGATTGGCTTGCAGAGGAGATGGGAACAAGCTTTTCAAACTCAAAAGGGTATTGCGGGCTTGGGGCATCCATTACAAAAGCCCGAAAGTTCGGGGTCGAGCCAAAGAAAGGCTCGGAAATCTCAATGGACCTGAAGAGTTTTGCCCTGAGAATCGGGGAGGAAATGCCGGAACTTACAGACAGGTCCGATGACCTCATAAAATCACTTGAAGATTTTGTTATTTACTCCAGGCAGGACGGTACAATGCCTGAAGCGTATGGAGTTTCCGTATATTCTCCCCAGACACTGGATAGCTACTCCACTTATTACGGCAGGGTTTCCATTTCAGAAACATGGTCGGAATTCCTTGACGGTTATGCCATGAAAACCTGTGCGGACTTTACCGAACCCGGCATTTCAAAATCCGGAGATACCTTTTCAGTAGAAGACGATTCCGGGCTGGCTTCGGTAGACCAGGTGTATTTTATAGCTTCCCCTGAAGGTCCGGTTCTCATAGGAAAAATGCCCCTTACCTGTTCAGGAGGCACAAACTACAGCCTTCCCCCCTGGGGAGGGGAATGGATTTTTATAGAGAACTCCAAAACGGGGAAAAGCTCTCTTATTTATGCGGTCTGCGGAGGAGAAAGCGAGAACGGAGACAGAATATTTGATACCGAACTGGGACTTCAAAGAGACGGGGAGTTCAGATCCTGTCTTACTCAGCTTTACCTGGATACTCTCAACGGGACTGTCAGAGCTTATATGAATCCCTACGAAGTCCTTGACGACGGAAACATCCTGTTCTCAAAAGAAGTGCTTGAACCCGAACCCGGAGATATTATCACTGCATACGCCCCGGTCTACGGAGAAGCCGGCATTAAGTACTGGACAACGCTTGGAAGGCTTAAGATGGATGAAAATACAGCTTTTGTCTACGACTTTCTACCTGAGAGGACCTATTATACCGCACTCCATGCAGAAGATTACCGCCTTAACGTCAATATGAGCGAACCTAAGGAGATTATCCTGGAATAATTGTCTGAAAACTTCCTTAACAATTCTCCTCCATCTCAAAAAGCCGTTAATCTGGCAACAGGGATAAAACTTCGGTACACATAAAGTCTATTATCAAGAAAACAGAGTTATCGGAAGAGAGATCCAGGAACGGGATACCGGGAACAAGATGCGGGGAACAAGATGTAAAGAGCAACTAGTGTCCCGAGCAACTAGTGTACCCGGATTAAAACTGCCTGAGGATCGTAAGTTCCCGCAGGAAGTAAAAGAGTTTAGACCGGAGAGTAAAAGTAAAGAAACCTGAGGCTAAAAAAGAATTTCATACACAGGAGGGAAAAAATATGGGCACGGATATAGGAGATCTGCTTCAGAAAAGGAAAATAGAGCTTTCTGACCTTTCAAACCGAGTGGTTGCAGTTGATGCATTTAACACCCTTCACCAGTTTTTGAGCATTATCCGCCAGAGGGACGGAAGTCCTCTGGTTAATTCAAGAGGGAAAGTGACCTCTCACCTTTCCGGGCTGCTCTACAGGACAGCAAGCCTGATTGAAGCCGGCATCAAACCTGTTTTCATTTTTGACGGCAAGCCCCCTGACCTGAAATCCGAAACCCTGAGCCGGAGGAAAGAAGTAAGGGAGACTTCTCGGGAAAAATGGGCAAATGCAAAGGCAGAAGGGGACCTTGAAGCTGCTTATAAGTATGCTCAGGCATCTTCAAAGGTCGACCATGAAATCGTTGAAGATTCAAAATACCTCCTCGGAATAATGGGCATTCCCTGGATACAGGCTCCCTGTGAAGGAGAGGCACAGGCTGCCCACATGGTTCTGAAGAAAGACGCAGACTATGTTGCTTCACAGGACTATGATTCCTTTCTTTTCGGAGCCCCCAAAGTTGTCCGCAATATGGCTGTCACCGGAAAGCGTAAGCTCCCCGGAAAGAATGTCTATGTTGATGTCAAACTTGAAGTAATCGACCTTGAGGAAACCCTCAGGGCTCTGGGGGTCAACAGGAATCAGTTAATCGATATTGCAATCTGCGTCGGTACGGACTATAACAAAGGACTGGAAAAAGTAGGCCCTAAAACCGCCCTCAAACTGATAAAAAAGCATGGAGATATCCATGCCGTGCTCCGGGAAAAAGAAGTAGAAATCGAAGGCCTGGACAGAATAAGGGAACTTTTTATCCATCCTGAAGTAACCGACAACTACGAAATTAAATGGACAAAGCCGGATTCCGAAAAACTCATCAAATTCCTATCAGAGAAGAACGACTTCTCCGCAGAGAGGGTGGAAAAAGCTGCAGAACGCCTTAAAGCAGTGTCAGGAGCAAGGCAGAAAACCCTCGACCAGTGGTTTTGAAGAGTTTTAAGCGCAGAGGAAGATATGGGCCTAAAAGGACATGAACCGGAACATTCAGAAAAAGAGCACTCGCATTCCCATGTCCATGGAGTAGTGGATCCCGAAATTATTTCCACGGATAAAGGGCTGTACGCAGTCAAATGGTCCTTTGCAGGCCTGATGCTAACCGCGCTCTTTCAAATTTTTGTAGTATGGGCTTCGGGAAGTGTAGCCCTTTTTGCCGATACTATTCATAACTTCGGAGATGCGGCAACTGCAATTCCCCTGGGTTTTGCTTTCCTGCTCTCCAGAAAAAACCCCAACAAAAGATTTACTTACGGCTACGGCAGAGCAGAAGACCTTGCAGGGCTGCTAATTGTTTTTCTTATCTTCATCAGTGCAGTGGTTGCAGCTTACGAATCAGTTCAAAGGCTTCTTGCTCCCCAGACTGTCGATTACCTGTGGGCTGTGGCTACAGCTTCAATTATTGGATTTCTGGGAAATGAGCTGGTGGCAAAATTCAGGATAAAAGTCGGAAAAGAAATAGGAAGTGCTGCCCTAATTGCCGATGGATACCATGCGCGTGCAGACGGGTTTACCAGCCTTGCAGTGCTTTTAGGAGCTCTTGGCATCTGGTTTGGATATCCACTCGCAGACCCTGTAATCGGGCTCCTGATTACAGTTGCAATCCTCCGTATAGTCCTGGAAACGGGTAAATCCGTTATTTCCCGCATGATGGACGGAGTTGACCCTCAAATTGTTGATGATATCCGGCAGGTAATAAGCCAGGTAAAAGAGGTAAAGGATATTACGGAGGTAAGGGTACGCTGGATAGGACACAGGCTTTATGCTGAAGTTAATATCGCAGTAGAATCCGGGCTCTCCGTTAAGGAAGGACATGAAATTGCAGTAAATGTGAGACATAGGATGCTCCATGGCCTGAATTATCTGTCAAACGCAGTTGTACACGTAGATCCTCTTGGAGCATCCGGAGAGAACTTTCATCGTCTTCCGGGACACGATTCCGAAATTTCCCCGGCTGATTCGCACTGAAACTGCAGGCTTCCGGACTCTAAACGATTTCAAAATAATTTAACCCGGATTTTAGTTCGGGTTTTTAGTATCAGACTTTAAATACCAGGGTTTAAGTATCAAACATTAAATCTCGGGATTTAAGTATCAGATATTAGAGATCTCTGCTCCACTGTTCTTTGCCCGGGTCATCATTGTGATTCCACCGACTGATTCGTCAAGCATTTTCTGAACTTCAGCCTGGAGCTGCCTGCCTTCTTCCCTGTTATCCACAAAGGCATAAACTACAGGTCCAAAAGAGCTTACTCCGGCCCCGTAGCTCCGGCTCCGCATAAAAGAGGCAATGCTCTTGACGAAGTCAGGCCAGATCAGACTCTCACTTTTGTTGAAACCCACGGTCTGGACATGATTTACCGCAGCCCCGAAACTTTCGATATCTCCCTCGAGAACTGCAGGCATCATCTTCATGAGTACCATGTGTGCAACCTCCCTGACCTCCCCTATCGGCAGGGGACAGAATTTCTGAAACACATCGATCTCTTGCTGGTCGTGCATGCCCTTGTCATTGGGAACTGCAATAACGACATCCCAATCAGGAAAATCTTCCCTGAAAAGTACAGGCCCCGGAGGTACCCTGCTTGCAGCTGATGGCATGAAAGCCCCTTTGTCTTTGAACCTGTGCCCCCCATCAACTATGAATCCGCCCTTTTCAAAAGCCGTTACTCCTATACCCGAGGTTCCTCCTCTTTTTACGACAAATGCAAGTTCTCGAACGCTTTTTTCAAGTCCGTAAAGTTCATTCACAGCTGCTGCAACAGCCAGGGCCGCCTGGCTACCTGATCCAAAGCCCACGTGAGCGGGAATCAGAGATTCTACATCAATTATGACTCCTTTTTCATCAGGAAGCAGGACTTCAGCGGCTTTTATCATGCGGCCGGCAAATTCCTGAAGTCCTTCTATCCGGATTTCATCGGCTTCTGCCGCAGTAATTTTTACATTGGGGGAGGAAAGAGTAAGTCCTGCCCCTCCATCAACTCTCCCTATCTCACCATTCATATCGATAAGGGTTATGTGAAGCCGGCTGGGAGTGGTTATTTTGATCATGCGTGGACAACCCGAGACAAACACTATAAAATTTTATAATAACCTTAGAATCTTTATTTCCTATTGTAACTGCTGATATTTAATCTTTTTAAAAAAATCCTGCTCGGAAAAAACGCATTTTTTATGAAAACGTATGCCTGGAACTCTGAAAAAATAGAGTTGATACTAAATCAACAGGGTAGGAAGCCCAAATAAAAGAGAACGACAGAAAACCTGGTAAAACCCTAAAAGAGAAAAGAAAGAAAATGGAACAAGAAGCAAGAAAAAGAATAAAACAAGAAAGTAGAATAAGGCCGGAAAAAAGAAAAGAAGGGAGAGGGGATAGAAAATAAAAAACGGAACGAAAAATATTAAAAAATAATTGATTTTTTCGCAAACCTTACTTTTCTGAGTATTAAACTCTGACTTTTCTTTTTAGCGTCGCTCATTTAAAATCAACGATTTGCCTTTCATCTCTTTAGGCTTAGGGACTCCAAGAAGGGCCAGGAGAGTGGGGGCAAGGTCAGACAGTTTCCCGTCCTCAAGGGCTTTTACTTCGCCATTTCCTGCATAAATGCACCTTACGGGATTTGAGGTATGGGCTGTATGCGGCTCTCCTGTGTGCTGGTTTTCCATCTGTTCGGCATTTCCGTGGTCTGCAGTTATAAGGGCCACACCCCCTGCTTTTTTCAGAGCCTCAATAATCCTCCCCACGCAGGTATCCACTGCTTCTACTGCCTGTACTGCGGCTTCAAATATTCCTGTGTGCCCTACCATATCCATATTTGCGAAATTGAGTACAATTACATCATACTTTCCGGACTGAATTCTCCGGATTACCTCGTCCGTAACTTCATATGCACTCATTTCGGGTTTGAGATCATAGGTGGCAACCTTTGGGGAGGGGATAAGGCAGCGGTCTTCTCCATCGTAGCATTTTTCCTGCCCACCGTTCAGGAAAAATGTCACATGGGCGTATTTCTCGGTTTCAGCAATACGAAGCTGGACAAGCCCCTGCCTACTGAGAACTTCCCCAAGCACATTTTCCAGCTCTTCAGGTGGGAAGACAATTGGCAAATTCAGGGTTTCGTCATACTGCGCCATACAAACGTAGTGGACCTTCGGGAGTTTTTCCCTGGAGAAACCATCAAAGTCCTCATTTACAAAAGCCCAGGTGAGCTGCCTTGCCCTATCAGGCCTGAAATTAAAGAAAATTATAGAATCATTATCCCGTATGACTGCCTCAGGCTTTCCGTCAGGGCCGGTAACTACGGTGGGTTTTACAAACTCATCGGATTCTCCCCTGGCATAGGCTTCAGAAACTGCAGTTTCGGGGTCAGGAGTAGAATATGGAGCTAATCCCAGAGTCAGGGCATCATAGGCAAGTTTTGACCTCTCCCAGCGCTTATCCCTGTCCATTGCGTAGTAACGTCCCTGTACCGTCGCAATCTTAGCACTCCCATTTTCTTTACAAAAAGCATCAAGCTCTCTGATATCTGCAAGAGCAGCTTTAGGGGGCACGTCTCTCCCGTCCAGAAAAGCATGTATATATACCTTTTTTAGCCCTTTGTCCCGTGCAAGTTTGATGAGGGCATAAAGGTGGGTCATATAACTGTGAACGCCTCCGTAAGAGACAAGCCCCATGAGGTGCAGGCTTGAATCATTGAGCTTCACGTTTGAGATTGCGTCCAGCAAAACAGGATTTTCGAAAAAATCCCCTTTCCTGATAGAGAGGTTTATTCTTGTAAGTTCCTGGTAAACGACTCTTCCCGCCCCTATATTCAGATGGCCGACTTCGGAATTTCCCATCTGACCTTCCGGCAGGCCTACGGCTTCCCCCGAGCATTCCAAAAAGCACCAGGGGAATTCATTCATCAAGCTGTCAAGGTTTGGGGTTCTGGCTGCTAGGATAGCGTTTCCTTCTGCGGCTTCCCTGTAACCCCAGCCGTCAAGGATCATGAGCATAAGAGGTCTTCTTGCTTGAGTCATATGAAGGGAATTCCACACCTGTTCATAAATAGCTTGTCATGAAACCCCAAAAATCCGGAATAAGATTCTCTGAGGCCCTCTAATGAAATTGAATAATATATATTTATGATGTATTGAAAATATATTTACTGTCCGTAAATATAAGTATTAATAATTACATACTTCACCAAAAGGTAAAAAAGAGACAGCAAAAACGCAGCGTGTCTCTATGTATTTCTTATAGGAAGTTCAGGCAAAATCTCCGAATAACGGGAAGGAGGATTGGAATCTTGAGTCAAGACATTAAAGATGTTATGAACATTCGTGATATAAAAATAAAGGATTTAAGTGCAAACCCTGCTCCACTGGGTTTGATGGGGTTCGGAATGACGACTGTACTGTTGAACATACACAATGCAGGCTTCTATCCGATGAACGCGATGATCCTTTCTATGGGCATTTTCTACGGCGGATTAGCTCAGGTTATTGCAGGGATAATGGAATGGAAGAAGGGGAATACTTTCGGGGCAACAGCTTTTACCTCATACGGGTTTTTCTGGCTCACGCTGGTGGGAATTGTCCTGCTTCCCCAGAATGAAATCTATGCAGGGTTCGTTACTGAGTCGTTACCCTTTGCTGCATACCTCTTTATGTGGGGACTTTTTACCTTTGTCATGTTCATAGGCACACTTAAAGGTTCAAAAGCTCTCTCTGTTGTTTTCCTGGCTCTTGCAATTCTGTTCTTCTTGCTTGCAGCAGGAAACTATCCAGGAAACCCTGCAATACTCAAAGTCGCTGGTTATGAAGGTATCTTTACAGGACTTGCCGCAATATATACAGCCCTTGGCCAGGTACTGAATGAGGCGTACGGGAAAAAGATAGTTCCGCTCTAAAAAGGAGCGTGAAGGTTCAGAAATGTTTTTTTGGGCTATTAAGCCCATTTTTTTATTAACCTTTCATACCCCCTTATTTTTCATTAACTATTTTATCAGTTATCTTTTGGCTAATTTAGTTAGGTTGATTAGCTGCATATCGTTGATTTTTGTCAACTATTTTTATCAGAAATTTCCACCAGCCAATTTCATCAGCCAATTTCATCAGCCAATTTTATAGCCTATCTTTTATTCAATGTCCAACGACATACTGCTTTTTCATATTACAAAAAATCAAGAACGGGAAAAATGGATAAGGAAGAAGGATGGACATCAAAAGAGCCCTTGACATCGGTGTTGGTCCCGGAAGTCTGACAGTTCCTCTTGCCGGAAGAATTGTACATGTAATAGCAGTCGAACCTGCAGAAGGGATGATGGAGGTTCTGAAACAAAATATAGAGACTTACGGGATGGAGAATATCGACTGGGTATACAAAGACCGGGAAGCTATTGACATAGAGGATGACATCTTTCCCCTTTATGATATTGTGTTTGCATCATACTCCCCGGGCATGAAAGATATCCGAGCTTCAATCCAGAAAATGGTCGACTATTCTGCATGGGTGCGAATATAGGCAGGGCCCAAAGGCAGACACCCTTTAAAATGTACTCTACGATATGGAGATCTATCCGGATGTGAAGGTCTTTCCTTTTGAGCACAAAAACCGCTTTGAAAACCTAGAAGTAGCCCTTGAACACTTCAAACCCCAGTGCGCTGCATTTTCACCTGAGCAGGAAGAAATTCCCAGGAGTTACTTCCAGGAATTGCTTGAGGATGAAAATGGGGCTCTTGTGCAAAAGGGCCGGAGCACAAGGGTCAAGGTGTGGTGGAAAGTTTCTGCCTTTTGAAAAAAAATTAACATCAAGTGACTTTTACTCCGGATTCAGGAGTACAATATTTCAGACCCTTTTTTCATGAAAAACAGGATTAAATATTACTGATAGAAATCGTTTGCGAAAGTAATATATATAAGATTTTAACTCGCGCCCTCCATGAAAAATTCCACACATAAGCTCAAAAGAAAGTTTTTTTGCCTCCGTAAAAACCGGAAGAACAAAATTATCAAGACCCTCTTTTGCCTGTGTTTTTGCCTGTTTTTTCTTCAGAACTCTGACTTCCCCTCAAAGACCAAAGAGACGAGTAGCAACCATAGAGACCTCAAAATCTATTCCTGTGCTACTCAGAATAAGATGTTTTATAGAAATTACATATGTTATTTTTGGGAAAATTATCGGCTTTACATTCAGGCTATATATTGACATTCTTTTTATTAGAAATTAAAATGTTTCTTTTTAAATACGTGTTAATACTCGAGTAAAGTTTTGATCCTCCAAAATCCGCGTTTTTGCGGACTTTTGAGTTTATAGAATAAAGGAGCCCGTTGATTTTTAAGGGGTTCAGGGCAGAATAAGTTATCTATATAAATATAATAGATAGTTTATCAACTTATATGTTAGTTCATTAATATACGATTTGTTTAGTACGGCATTAATTATACAGATCTGTTGAAATTATATTGAAATAATAATATTAGAAAGTCGTACAGAATTAGCTCCATGAGCTTCAATGTATTTTCTGGTAATCTGAGACACATTTTCAAGCACCACAGAACGACCAATTTTAGAAATAAAGAAGAAAATGCCACTTTTGAACTTTTAAAAAGTTCTATTTTAGTTGCATTCTCAGGCGCTTTAAGAATACACATAGCATTTCTATTATTACATATACAATCAAGCATACAAACCTGTATTGCAGGTGGTCTAATTATTTATACTGTATACACCATAGACAGAGCTCTGGAGTCTGAAGAAGATACTGTAAACCGGACAGAACTAAGGGGCTCGAATAAAAAAGTTGGACTCGCAGTTTCACTGCTGGCTTTTATGATCGGAACTTATATCCTGGCAAAAGAAGGAATTCCTGCACTTGCATTCGTACCTCTCATAACCGGCTATCTGTACAGTAAAGGCATAAAAATTGGCAAGTTCGCCTTGAAACTTAAAGGGGGACTTGGGATGAAGAACATTATTGTGGGGCTTACCTGGGGAATTTTTATTACAGGACTTGCAGGCAGTAGGTGTGGAAATCTGACCCCTGTTGTTCTGGTATTCATTTTCTTCGGTGTAAAACTCTTTATTAACTCTGCCATATATGATTTCAAGGACATTAAAGGAGACACCCTTGCAGGCATCAAGACCCTGCCCGTAAGCCTCGGAATCCAGAAAACCCGCAATCTTCTTTCCTCCATGCATCTTCTCTGCCACCTGGCACTTGGAATTGCCCTTATCCACGGAATTCTTGCATTTGAACCTCTCATAATTATCTACAGTTTCATTTGCGGGCTGATCTGCATTCAGAGCCTTACAGCTCCCGAGGATGAGAAACATTCTTCCCAAAAACTTGAAAGAACCGTGCTTGTGGACGGAGAATCCGCTTCAATTGTCGGGCTCAGGATGATTACAGGGGCTCTGATTGCATAAAAACCTGAATGAGAAAAGATTCCTATCAAAAAACTAAGACAAAACCAAACAGAAAATACATCCGGAGCAAGACATTTAGGTAAAAAACATTACCAAAAGAAAGAGTAAGGAAGGTAGAGAGCCTGGTTAAACAGGTTTTAAAAAGGCCAGATTGAAGATCAAACCTCTTCATCAGCTATTCTTCAATTCTGTTTTACAGCTTTTCCTCTTTCAGACTCTCGAAGATCTGCAATCGAAAGAGATAACATTCCCCATTACATTTTTTAGATTTACAGATTTTTGATCTCAACTGCATTCTCTTTGTAATATTTAAAAAGTTCTTCACCCCATTTAATTGACGAAGAATCAAAACCCACAAGGTCATGCCTCGGATCAAAGGTCCCATTTTTGAAAAACAGTGAGAGTGACATAAACCTGTCTGTTACGACAAAAGCTACCTTTGCACTGTCGTAGACATGGAAACTTGTGTGTTTGTGCTTAAGAAATTCTTCAATCTCAGCATTGTGCTCGCTTTTTATCTTGAAAAAGACATTGGGTGTAACAATTATAGAGATAGGGATATTTCTGCGAGCCAGCTCAAGGAACATTGAGGGATAGCTAGGGAGGAAAATGGATGAAAAACCCAAAAAACGACCGGAAGTCAGAACGTTTTCCATGAACGCTTTATGCGAATCATAAATATGTTCGTGCTCGTCCTTTACAACTCTACACTCTTTCAGCTCCTGAATTCGGTTTAGCAACGATTCCGGAATTGCTGCAATGTCATGGTCTCTCCAGAAGTCTTCGTTTGCTTCTATAGCTGCCAGAGTATCAAGGAAAGGCCTGTAATATATAGCTGAAACTTTTCCCAGGGAAGTCAACCGATACATTCCTTCCTGTCTTACAATTAAATTGGCGGTCTCCATTTCTTTCAGGCGAGGTAGAATCTCCGGGGACCTCACATCGAAGTAAACCTTGATCTCCGAAAGGGTTTTTGGGCTCTCCTGAAGTAAAAATAAGATTTCTTTTCGTTTTTCAGAAAAGGTTAGGATGCTTAAAAGTCCAGTTGATTTCACACATATCAGCCCATTGATTTTTATACTGTCTCAAGAGTCATTTGAGAATTATTATTGAAAGGTAAGTACTCCAGCTTTGATTCGAAGTGGCGGTAATTTAATTTTTTAATTCTTCTCATTTTTTATATTGAATAGAGGTGGCACTTATATCAGACTGATATAATATTGCTAGAATGGTATACGAATTCAAGATATATTATCTTTTTCAAGAGTAGACTTGACACATAATAATTTTTCATAGTATATAGATCGTCTATGTACCAGTCTTTCGAAAATGTAAAATATCCAGTTAAAAAAAGGAGATTACTTTACAAATAATAATCATATGACAATGAGATAAAATTATTCCATCAATATACGGCAAAAAACTACAGATTCAACATACCGGCTGAAAATCAGGAATAAAAAATTGATAATTAATGCTCGTTGTTTGATGAATTATTTATGAAAGTACACAGCCCCAGCAGGGAAATAAATACTTGAAGGACACATAAAGAACTTAATAAAGTTGATATCTAATTAAGCCCGGAAACATAGCACCTTTAATCGAGAATATAAAAATTTCAACTCAGGAAAAAACCGTACCTTCCAAACTCTGCTGTTTTGAAAAATAAACTTGAAATAAGAATGTACCCTGTCCTTTGATGCAGGGTACTCGTGTTTTTGTATTGAGCTCAGGTGCATACCTTGAGTTTTTCGTAGTCCAGGCTGACGATTCAGTGAAGAAAATGCCTCATGCCTGTAAAAACCAGGGCAACTCCAAGCCTATTTGCAGTAGCAATAACTTCATTGTCCCGGATAGACCCACCCGGGGAGACAATATAACGAATGTTATTTTCTGCTGCGTGGATTACACTGTCATCGAAGGGGAAGAAAGCATCCGATGCCATTACACATTCGGACAGAATCTTCTGGCAATACTTTTCAAAGGGTACAGCAGGCTGCTCACGCTCATAGATTACCTTTAGATTTTCAACTGCCTTTGTGGCTGCCAGTTTGCGGATCGAGTCTACCCTGTTAGGTTGCCCCGCCCCCATACCAAGCACCATGAAGAATCCGGGCTCATATTCGTTAGCAAGGATCACGGCATTGGATTTTGTGGCTTTGCAGGCTTTAAGGCAAAACTCCGAAAGGGCACGTTTGTCATCGGGATAGGAAACTTCGGAAACAGATTCCCATTTGTCGTAGATCCCTATGTCCCGGCTCTGCTTAAGCATACCTCCGATCACGTATTTGTAAGTGCATTCCGTCCCGAAAACCTCTCTAAGTTCCGGAAGCTTCAGGAGCCTCAGATTTTCACTTTTATTTTTCAGGTATTCAAGAGCATCGGGATTGAAGTCAGGAGCAAGAATGATTTCTATGAATTTCCCGTTCAGAAAAGTTGCAGCTTCAAGATCAAAAGTTTCGTTTGTACAGATTATGCTCCCATAAGCTGAAATCGGGTCTCCGTCCCAGGCAGCCTGCAAGGCCTGGAGGAGAGTGTCCCCAGTGGCAAGCCCGCAGGGGTTATTGTGTTTTACAATTACTACTGCAGGAGAGGCATTTCCCAGCTCTTTGACCGTCTGAAGGGCATTGTCGGCATCAACATAGTTATTGTAGGAAAGTTCTTTTCCATGGAGCTGAATTGCTTTTGCCAGACTTGGACCTTCGAGGGAGGGGTCTTTGTAGAAACAGGCTTTCTGGTGCCAGTTTTCTCCATAGCGGAGCTTGACCCCTTCGGTAAACTTCAAGCGCAATACCTCTTCTCCAAGCAGAGTCCTGCTCAGATAGGTATCGATAGCTGCATCGTAGTCAGCGGTATGCCTGAAAGCTTTAACCGCGAGGTTTGCACGGGTTTTGTCAGAGATTACCCCACTTGAGCGCAATTCCTTAAGGACATGCCCGTAGTCCGAAGGGTCAGATATAACTGTTACCGAACGATAGTTTTTGGCTGCCGAACGGAGAAGGGTAGGACCCCCGATGTCTATATTTTCGATGGCTTCTTCAAGTTCCACACCCTCTTTGGAAACCGTTACTTCAAAGGGGTACAGGTTTACGGCCACCAGATCTATGAGGGAGATGTCTTCTTTTTCAGCTTCCTCCATCTGTTCTTTGCTGTCCCGCAGGCATAAGAGCCCGCCATGAATTCTCGGGTGGAGAGTTTTGACTCTTCCCCCCATCATCTCCGGATAGCCTGTGACTTCCGAGACATCGGTAACCTCGATGCCGGCGTCGCGAAGGATTTTCGCAGTTCCGCCTGTTGAGATGATCTTCACGCCAAGTGCTTCAAGCCCGCGTGCAAATTCCGCAATTCCTGTCTTGTCTGAGACGCTGAGCAGTGCCCTTTTTACCAAAAAATCACCAATATACTTGGTTTAAAAATTATTAGCTATAAAACTTATGGTTTACACATTATTTTATTGGTAAGAAATTTTGTTATTGAAGAAAATCAGAGTTAAATCCCTCAAATGCAACATTTCTGTTAACATTTGATCATGAACCTCACGGATTTCTAGTTCTTTAAGTTTTTGGTATCTTGAACTATCTTTTTCATCCCCCTGAGATAAGGACATTCTTTCTGAATAAAAGTTTAGGTGAAATTTTTATTGTCAGGAATAGGAAAGAATAAGGAGTACGGGAGTGGTATTCTTCAGAATTATTCTTTCACTCTGCTCCTGATTTTTAAAATCAATTTTACTTTTTAAGCTCATATTTAGAGAAACAGGGAAAAAGATGGGAAGCCGATGGAAAAAGAGTACGATATTATAATTCTCGGGACGGGCACTGCAGGCAGAACCCTTGCAGGCAGGGCAAAATCCACGGGATTGAAGTTTGCTATTATTGATTCGAGGGAGTACGGAGGTACCTGCCCTCTTAGAGGGTGCGATCCCAAAAAAGCTCTTGCAGGCGCATCGGAAGCTACGGACTGGAACAACAGGCTTATAGGCAAAGGTGCGGGAACAGAGAAGCCTTTGGAAATCAATTGGCCTTCACTTATCGAATTCAAGAGAACGTTTACCAGGGATTATCCCCGTGAAGCCGAGAAAATGTTCGCAGATATGGGAATTGATATGTATCACGGGAGAGCTAATTTTGAGAATGAGAATACCATACTTGTCGGGAAAAACAAACTTAAGGGAAAGTATATTTTCCTTGCGACCGGCTCAAAACCGCGGAAATTGAACATCCCGGGTGAAGAATACCTTACAACAAGCGAAGAATTCATGGAAACCGAGAAGCTTCCTGAAAAGATAATTTTTGTCGGGGGCGGGTATGTCTCTTTCGAGTTTGCACATATTGCCTTGCGAGCAGGGGCAGAAGTTTTAATCCTGCACAGAAGCAAAAAGCCCCTGGGAAATTTTGATTCCGACATGGTGGATCTGCTTGTCAAGGCTTCTGAGAGTGCAGGCATCAGGATTTTTACAGACAGGCCGGTGATAGCTGTCGAAAGAGAAGGGAACGGATTTCTGGTCAGAACCGAATACAAAACCGAAACCGAATCCGAAACTCAGACTTTCAATGCAGACATGGTAGTAAACGGTGCAGGTCGAACTCCTGATATAGAAGACCTGCAGCTTGAAAATGCCGGGATCAAAGCTGAAAAAAAAGGGATTATAGTTGATAAGCACATGCGAACTTCAAACCCCCGCGTTTATGCCGGAGGAGACTGTACTGCCGAAGGCATGCAGCTTACTCCGGTAGCAACCCTGCAGGGGAAAATCGCAGCAGCCAACATCTTCGAGGAGAACGGAGTTGAAATAGATTACACGGGGACTCCGAGTGCAGTTTTTACTATTCCTGTCCTGGCTTCGGTCGGGATCACCGAAGCAAAGGTTAATGATAAACACAGAGTAATTTTCCGTGACCGCAGTAAATGGAACACTACCCGAAGAGCAGGACTTGAATTTGCAGCCTCAAAAGTAATTCTCGATAAAACAAATGACAGTATAGCAGGAGCCCATATTCTGGGACCGAATGCCGAAGAGACCATCAATATATTTGCTATGGCAATGCAGCTTGGGCTAAGGGCATCCAGCATAAAGAAAATGGTGTTCACCTATCCAACGACATGTTCCGATATTCTTTATATGTTGTAAACTCCAGTTGTGTGGAAACAGGTCATCTGAGATTTATCTTGACTTATTTACCTTTACCCGATCCCCATCATCTTTATCCGGAAAAAGTAAAATAAAAAGAGATCCAGATGCCTTTAAAAAACCTGTGTTTACGGCTGAAGCCGGAAAACAAATACGGACCGGAGTTTTTTCGATGACCGAAAACAAATCGAAGAAATCAGCTCCCAGTGAACCCCTGCAGGAGTATGATATCCCCGACAACAGACATAATTTTGACAGGGTATGGGCGCTTTTGAAAGCAGAGTACCCGAATGCAAAACCTTCTCTTAACTACAGCAACCCCCTGGAACTTCTTGTAGCAACTGTCCTTTCCGCCCAGTCAACAGATGTCCAGATCAACAGAGTAACTGAAAATTTGTTCAAAAAATACAGGACTGCCGAGGATTATGCCGGGGCAGACCTCAGGGAACTCGAAATTGACATTTATTCCACTGGCTTTTACAAAAACAAAGCAAAAAACATCAAAGCTGCGGCACAAATAATTGTAGAACGCTTTGGGGGGGAAGTCCCGAAGACCATGGAGGAACTGGTAGCCCTTCCCGGTGTAGGGAGAAAAACCGCGAATATAGTACTTGCAAGGGCTTTTGGGGTAATAGAAGGTATTGCCGTGGATACCCATGTAAAAAGAGTATCAAGAAGGCTTGGCTTTACCATGCACTCCGACCCGGAAAAAATTGAAAAGGACCTGATAGCCCTTGCCCGAAAAGAAGACCTCGATTCAATTTCCATGACCCTGATCTATCATGGCAGGAAAGTTTGCCAGGCAAGAAAACCCAGGTGCCATATTTGTGTTGTAAAAAAGCTGTGCCCTTCCAGCATTATATTTATTGGAGAGTAAGAAATGAAATTCTTAGGGTCAAAAATATCTTGATTGAAGAGAATCCGGAAAAATAATATTTAAATCAGAAACTCATGAAAAATACTAATAAAATACTAATAAAATACTAATAAGAGACACAAAAAACTCATAAAAGAGACACAAAAAACTCATAAAAATCTAAGGAGAAAATACATGAGAAGCCGCTCCCCCCGAAGAAAAACGGCTTTTCAAAAGGAAAACGATTTTTTTGCTCAGGCTTTTTTATTAAAAACCTTTCCAAAACCGAAGCTTATTGCCAGTACTGCAATCGTGCCCACTGCAATCGCCAGGACTTCTCCGCTTTTTCCCATACCTTCAATTGCATAATCAGGCATAGGAGAACTTACTGCAGGTTCCATTTCTTCAATTGCGGACATTTTCGATTCTTCAACTATCCCTCCAGCCGCACTTTCCAGTCCGTCAGGGTCGGAAGATGCAAGAAAAGGAGCAAGAACTGAAAGCAAAAGCGCAATTGCAATTCCGGCGTAAAGGAATTTCATATTAGAGTTTCCGCTCATGCATGAGCCTCCTTCTTGGATTTCTCCGACTTTACAGTGAAATCGTCTTCAAGGAGATCGGGGCGGGATTTTGCAATCGCTGTGATTACAACTGCAGTTATCAGCCCTTCACCGACAAAACCAATTATCAGATGATAGGTTCCCATTGCAATGAGACCCGGAACAAGGGGGAAAGTCCCTGCAATCCACATCTGAACTGCGCAAACAATTGCCGAGATAAATAGCCCTAGCCACGCGCCTCCGAAGGCTGCAATGCTTGTGCCTGTAATCTTGCGAAGAGCAACATAGGTATAATATCCGACAAACCCGGAAATGATGCCCATGTTAAGGATATTTGCACCCATTGTAGTGATCCCGCCATCTCCGAAGGCAAAACCCTGTACAAGCAGCACGAGTGTGAGTACAAGTACACCAGCCAAGGGGCTTCCGAAGACGATGGCAACAAGGGTTGCTCCTACCATGTGTCCACTTGTCCCCATCCCTATGGGAATATTCATAGCCTGGATAGCAAAGATCCCTGCTGCAAGGGCGGCAAGAACGGGCACTTTCATTTCGTCAAGATCATTTTTTGCCCACTTCATTGACATTATTATAAATGGAAGGGCAATTATCCAATAGACAATTGCCTGGCTTAACGGCATAAAAGAATCAGGTATATGCATTTTCGTATTCCTCTATCTTCACCTTATTTTGATTATCTTCGTTTACACTGTGAACATTCCATTTCCCATGTTTTTCAGAATATTCATCATATAAAGATAAAAAACACCCAAAAGACCAAAATTTGTTAAGTGCTACCACGTTAACTAGCACCACTAGAAATTTATAATGACTCTTCCTAATGTCTATTTTTGAAGATATTTTTCAGAAGATTTTCTGATAATCCTAAATAATTCAGTATTACATATATACATTATGGTATTATTTTTTTTGATAATTTATTTAGAAAATCTTCTCATGTGTCGGGTTTTTTATTTTTCTATCGAATAAGTATCCTGGAATATTCCATCAAGCCGAATAGATATTCATCCCGGAAAAGTTGATGTTAATCCACATCAATCCCGTTTTATCACCTTTTTGATTCCCAATGAGTTATATACTACCTTTTTTATTCCCAATGGATTGCTTTTATAAGCAATTAAGTAATATATGCTCATCAGATTTCAATCTTTGGTAATATTTATTATTAAAAAAAGAATATTTGTGTATTACAATATTCTCATTATTACATGGAGGAATATTTATCGACTGTAAGGAAGTTATTGCCAATTACTGGAATTTCAGGTCTTCCACTTACACAAACGGAGTAAACGGTTTTGATGAGGAAGAGCGAACGATCTGGAAACAAAACTTTGAAAAATCCCTGGTTTCCGGCAAGCGTTTAAAAGTACTGGATGTGGGAACAGGCACAGGCTTTCTAGCCCTCCTTTTTGCCGAGATGGGACATAAAGTAACAGGCATAGACCTGTCCGAAGGAATGCTCGAAAAAGCAAAGCGTAACGCCGATAACATGGGCCTAGAAATTGATCTCTTCCATGGGGACGCGGAAAGCCTGCCTTTCGAAGATTGCTCTTTTGACCTGGTTGTGAACAAATACCTGCTCTGGACCCTCCAGGAGCCTTCCTATGCTGTTCGCGAATGGCAGCGAGTCCTTAAACCGGGAGGCATGATTTTTGCCATAGATGGCAACTGGTTTGATCCCCGTCCGGACAGGTACATCAAAAGGATGCTTTCCGAGTTGATAGAAAGCCTTGCGAAGAAAAAACAGTACAACCGGATTTTCAAGAACTCTTACGCTCCGATAAGGAATTCTCTTCCCCTCTATGAGAAAATAAGCCCGGAAAGTATCTCTCTTCTCTTTTCCGAAACAGGACTTGTGAACACTGCAATCAATCCTCTCCTAGAGGTGCGTAAGTTTCAAAGAAATCGGCACCCGTTTTCACAGAGGCTGTTTGAGAATAACTCCATATTTCTGATATCGGGGCAGAAAATTTAAGGATAAGCTTTAAAGTTCAAGGATAAGCTTTCTTTGTCCCTTCATATTTTTTAGTTGAATTTTTTCCATAAGATGCCCTGACATTTTTATTTCTTCACCGTTAACATTTTTTTATTATTTATGTTCATACGATCCTGACGATTTATACGGATTAGTTTTACATTTCTAATCAGGTTTTTTTTACTTGGTGCAACAAAACTTTTTAACATACATACATTTCGAAAATTGTAGAAAGCTTTTTATCTGGATCCGAAAAAATAAACGTTAAATTAAATTTGAATAAATAATTTTAGAAGTATAATAAAAGAACGATAAAGAGGCATATGATCTCATGAATAGTTTACTGAACGCTGAAGGCAACTCTCATTTAGTCCTATTCCGGGAATATGAGCCACAATTATGCAACATAAGATCACACATATTGCATTTTTACGACAATATTAAAAACCGTGATCTAAGTACAATTGCAGAATCAAATCTGAAAGAGCTCTATGAGATATTTTCCGAGCTAGATGAGCTGGGGCATCTGGACGTTGACAGCACGATTTGTGAGTTTGTGCTTCAGGACCCTGTAATTAGGGCCTTACTTCCTTCAGTCCATTCCAGCTACAGCAGTTATTTTAGCCTTCATGAAATCCAGCTTGCACGAAAAATTCTTGACAATGAAAACCCCTGGGAAATACTCGAATCCTTTTCCCTGTATCCGAGATATGAAAATCTGATCAACACCCAGTTCCAGAATTCCACCCGAATTAAAGTGCTGGCCTTTATAGGCTGTGGCCCCCTTCCTGTCACCCTGCTGCTATTCAGTAAACTGTACGGCATTCACTGCATTGGAATAGACAAAGACCCAGAAGCAGTAGCTCTGGCAAAAAGCTGTGTAAAGCACTTTGGTCTTGAAAAAGAAATCAGTATTATTGAAGGGGATGAGAATATGCTTTCGGAACTCGAATGGGACGCCGTGCTCATAGCAGCTCTTGCTGAACCGAAGCCGCGTATTTTCCAGAATCTCCATACAATAATCAAAAAGAAAAAATTCGAGAATGATAAGCCTATTTCCGTGTGTTACCGTAGCTATACGGGCATGAGGCAGCTATTCTACTGGCCTGTCCTTCCTGAGCATACCCGGGGTTTTCGGAAAATAAATGAAATAAACCCTTCCTGTGGGGCAAACAACACCCTCATCTTCCTGGAGTGTGAATAACATTCCAAAAATCGAGACTGCTTCCTTAATTGCCGAACTTCGGCAGATTTCTGCTCTGGTAAAGAGCTCTGGAGAAGAGGATATTCAGGAGGATTCCGCGAGTGAGCTGCAGGTACTATTTAACAGGCTGGATGAACTCGCAGCCCTGGAAGTAAATGAAAAGTCTATTGATACAATCCTTAAAAGTCCGGATTTTGATTTTCTGGTAGATTCAATTTCCCGATTCCGGTTTTTATACAATCTGAAACTTGAAAACGAAAAAGCAAAAAGCCTTCTTGAAAGCTCGGACCCGTGGGAAACTCTCCGGAATTTTACATTTTATTCGAACTACTTGCAGCTTGCCAGGACCGAATATACAGGTTCCGGTATAAAACCCGGAAATTGCATCCTATTTCTTGGAAGCGGCCCTCTCCCTCTGAGTCTGATAGTACTCTGCCACGAATACGGCCTTTTCGGAATCGGAATAGAGCAGGACGAAAAAAGGGCAAAGCTTTCGAGAGAGGTGATTGCCTGTCTCGGACTTTCCGAAAGCATCAAAATAGTTGAAGGAAACCACTTCAACCTACCCCTTGAAACCAGATGTTACCTTTATATGGTCGCCGCTCAGGCTGAACCCAAAAAGGAGGTGTTCGACCACCTGGCAAAAATTCTTCCCGGAGGAACTAAGGTCTCCTACCGCCTCTACGAAAAGGGACTCCGAAGAGTTATGGACGGGAGTTCCCTCTTTGAGCCGCCTTCAGGGTTTGAAGAATATCTCAGGGTTCAGCCGAAACCTCCAGTTAATAATACGGTTGTATTTCTTAAACGAAGATAAAAAGGCTCCAGAGACATTACAGTCTGATCCGAGGTTATAAATGAGGAGAAGGATGCGGAAAAAATTATTGATTTTTGTAATTTTTTTGGATACAACTAACAAGCATCTGAAGTACGATCGTATATTTAATATATTTATTCCAAAAAATATTATTTATTATTAATAAATTCTTATTTTGCATGTTATATTGAAAGAAAAATTTGTAACAGGGCAAATTCTACAGCTAATTTCAGAGGCTTGACGCTTTTGGAGGCTTTGGGCATTATAAGAAGACTTTCCTTGGGTAGAAGTCTTGACTTTGTGCCAAAAATATAAAATATCTTAAAAATGCACCTTCAAAATAAATGTCATAAATGTTTAAAATGTCATAAACGTTTATATCGTGTTACTGACGATATGTATAAATGACAAACAATGTTTATTTTTTAACAAAACTAGATACATTATGACTTACGCAGCTGAATCCTTGAAAACTTAAAATTATTCTGAAATGTAAAGAATAAATTCCAATAATGCCTGGAATTCTTTATATAAACCTGCCACTGCGTAAATCCTAAGTTGGAGAGATGGGGATGGGAACGAACAATAGGAGTTCTGGCATCGATATTATTGGAGACATTCACTGGGGAGTTCACCTGTGCCAGTTCTATCAAACCAAAGAAGATTTGATGGATATACTTGTTCCCTATTTTAAAGCAGGGTTGGAAGGTAACGAATTTTGTCTCTGGATCACGTCACAACCTCCCGATGTAGAAGAAGCAAAAAAAGCTTTGAGGAATTATTCCCCGGATATTGATGTTTATCTGGAGAAAGGTCAAATTGAAATCATTACCCGTACGCATTGGCTTCCTGAAGAGGGTACTTTTGATCTGGAGGGGCTATTAAACGGATTGGTCGGGAAACTTAACGAAGCTCTTGCCAATGGCTATGACGGTTTGAGATTGTCCGTGAATAATCCCTTGCTGGAAAAAGAAAACCGGAATGATATTGTTTACCTCAAAGAAAAACTGGATAACATCATAGAGAACTGCCAGATAATGGCGCTATGCACTTATTTTCTCGACAGGTACAGCGCAATCGAGATAATTGACATTGCAGTAAATCATCGATTCTCTTTGATAAAAAGAGAGGGTATATGGGAGCGGATAGGAAATCCCGGGTGCAGAAAAGTAGAAAAATCCGCTATTTGCGCTGTACAAAATGCAGAAGTTGAATCGAGAGAATCATACGATTATTTAGAAGAATTAGTTAAAGAGAGCACAATGCAGCTTGAAAAGGCTTACAAACGATTGAAAGAGAGTGAAATAGATCTTTCTGAAGCTCAAAAAATGGCTCATATTGGAAGCTGGAAATGGGATATTGTAAGTGATGAACTCTGCTGGTCTGATGAAATGTATCATATTTTTGGGTGTACTCCTGGAAAATCTGGTTTATCGCACAATGATGTTTTAACTCAATTACACCCCGACGATCGGGAATATGTGGATAATGCCGTTAAAAGAGCTTTAAAAGGAGACCCCTTTAGCATTGATCACAGGATCATCTCAGCTGATGGAGAAGAGCGCATAGTCCATTCACATGGAGAAGTTATTTTTGATGGAAAAAATACTCCCATTAGAATGAAGGGAACCCTCCAGGACATTACGGAGCGTACTAAAATTGAAGACTCGCTTATATTAAGCGAGGAAAGGTACCGTTCTTTTATACAGAACTTTACAGGGATTGCTTTTCAGCAAGACGAGGATCTCAACCTGGAGTTTGTAAAAGGGAACGTAGAAGAAATTACAGGGTACAGTGAAGAAGAATTAATATCTAAAAAGCGGTGGAGAAAAATTGTTGAGAAGGAAGATCTGCCTTTATTCCTCAAAAAAGAAAGAGAGATCAAAAATGCCCGCTCTCCACATTATGGGAAACTTAGCTACAGAATAAGGTGTAAGGACGAAAAAATAAAATGGGTGCATGAAGTATATCAGAAGATTCCGGGCAAGAATGGGAGGTCTGACAATCATCAGAGCACAATAACCGACGTCACCGAGAGAATAAAAGCAAAAGAAAACCTGGTGAAAATTGAGGATGCCAGGAAAAAAGAAATCCACCACAGAATAAAAAACAACTTACAGGTAATCTCTTCTCTTCTTGACCTTCAGGCTGAAAAGTTCAGTCATAAGAAGGCAGTTACTACTCCGGAAATTCTTGAAGCTTTCAGGGAAAGTCAGAACCGTGTAATCTCAATGTCCCTGATACACGAAGAACTCTATAAAGGAGAAGGAACCGATACTCTGGACTTTTCAGTATATCTCCAAAAATTGGCTGAAAATCTTCTCCAGACCTACAGCCTTTGTAGTAAAAATGTTCAACTGTTCCTGGATCTGGAAGAAAATGCCTTCTTCAATATGGATACCGCTGTCCCGTTAGGAATAATTGTTAACGAACTCGTTTCGAATTCTCTCAAACATGCCTTTACTGAAAAAGAGGGAGATATTCGAATCCGGCTTTGCAGGGAAAAACTGGATCCCGAAATAAACAAATCCCTTTTCAGCCTGATAATTTCAGATAATGGGAAAGGAATTTCTGAAAACGTAGCGTTAGAAAGTGTCGAATCCCTGGGCTTGCAGCTAGTAAATATCCTTGTTGATCAGGTTGATGGAGAAATAGAGCTTAAGAAAGTAGAGGGGACGAAATTCAGAATTACATTTTGGGTCACGGAAGATCATAAGCCCGGATAAAAAAAGTACCAGCTTCATCAAAACCCCTAAATTCTAAACAATCGTTGATTAATAACGGTTGATTTCAAGGGTCAATACAAAATAAGGTCTTTTTAATAACTATATCTCTCGGTTTCAGGGATTTAAGGCAGTAAGTCATTCAGACATAAAGATGAATATATAATATACAACCTGCACTCAGGAGCAGAAAAAGGACATCTGGGGTTCTGATTTTAGTCCTGTAATACGATTTTTCGTGCCCGCTTCCGTAGCCCCTGCAAAGCATGCTGATATAGGTCCTTTCTCCCTGCTCATAGGAGCGGATGAAGATTGAGCTCATGCTGTTTCCCACCTGCTCGATGACCCATTTCCTCGGCACATCTTTATTCCAGATGTCAAAGAGCCTTGTCTGCTGTGCAACCCTTATCCTTTTGAGGACGGACAAGAAAAGGAAGAGATAGCGCACCATCATGCTCAGAAGCAGCGTAAATTCCCTCGGGATGCCTATCCTGTCGGCTGCTGAAACCATATCTTTCAGCCGCGTGGTGGAAGAGAGTAGGACGATGGATGTTATGCAGACCAGAAATTTCGCAAGCAGAGAGCTCCCAAAGGCGAGTCCCTCATAGGTTATGCTAAGCCCGAAAGGCAGGTCAAGAGGGTAAACCGTATAATTTTCTATAAAGGCAGGTCTCAGGAAAGGCTGGATAAGGGCAATTCCAAGCCCGAAGGGTAAAATCGCAAGAATGCGGAGGAAAAAATACCTTAAATCCAGCCCGGCAACAAGCACAAGAACCAGCAAATAAACTTCTATGGCAAAAAGGCGAACCATATTATTCTCGTGAATCCTAGGCAGGCTAACCACGTAAATGATTATCGCAATCGAAAAAAGCAATTTTACCCGGGGATCAAGCCTGTGTATGGGACTGTTTTTGTAGGATTCACGTTCAATATCAGTGAGAGTTACCATTATAGATTCTCCGAGAAGGAGCCTTCTTTTCGGCTTTCAATCAATCCCACCGATTTTCTGTCCCGTACGAGCCGCAGGATCTCATCTCTGGCTTTTTCGGCTGTAATCTGTATGTTTACATCGAGTCCTTCCTGCTGGAGCATTTCGAATACTTCAGCCACTCTCGGAAGCCTGAGGTGAGCTTTCCCCAGTAGATTGGAATCGTTAAAGATCTCATCCGGGCTTCCATCAGCTTCAAGATTTCCATGGTGGAGTACGAAAACCCTTTCTGCAAAATAAGGAACGACATCCACGTCATGAGTGGAAAGAAGCAGGGTGATCCCAAGCTTCCGATTCATTTTCATAATCAACTCAAGGATGCGGGCAGAACTCAGAGGGTCAAGGCCTGCTGTCGGCTCGTCGAGCACGATAACTTCAGGACGCATGGCCAGGATGCCTGCAATTGCCACAAGTTTCTTCTGCCCCCCGCTCAGGTGGTGAGGGGCTCTTTCTTCAAAACCCGTAAGTCCCACCATTTCCAGGGCTTCCTTTACTCTCTTTTCAACCTCTACTCTGGACAGCCCCATATTGATAGGCCCAAAAGCTATGTCTTCTTCAACACTAGGAGCAAGCACCTGGTCATCGGGGTCCTGAAAAACTATGCCCACGGTCTCTCTGCACATCCGGACATTCTTTTTAGTAATTATTTCTCCTTTTACCTGGACCTCTCCGGAAAGAGGGCGCAGGATCCCGTTGAGGTGCTTAAAAAGAGTTGATTTTCCTGCCCCGTTAGCCCCGAGCACGGCAACTCTCTCCCCTTTAAATATTTTCAAGTTGATTTTATCAAGGGCGTTTGAATCAAGATGAGGATATCTATAGCAAAGGTCTTTGATTTCAAGGATAGGAATAACACTTGTTTCAGAAGCCCTGTTTACTTCTTCGAGGCTGGTCTTTGTTTTAGGAGTTATCATGCCTTCCGCTTCTGGTAGAGTGTTTGTTGTGATTTCAAAGTTGTGTGAGGAATTCGATATGCTCATACTTGAAAACGTCCTGTATGAAGATTGTATTTTAAGCGTTGAAAAATGATTTTTCAGAAATAGTGGTACATCTAATGAAGTTATCTGTTTTATGTGTTATGGTTTTTATTTTACATATTTTATAGACTATATTGGTACTTCTTGTTTCCATTCACTGCTTGCGCTTTAGTCTAACAATGTAAATCCAGGTAATCCCTTAAAAAGAATAAGAATTAACAGGGCAATAAATGGAGGGATAATACATATTCTATGATGTTTTAGTCCTTTCACCAAAATCCCATTAAGGCTTTAAGGATGAATTTCCTAGCTGATTTTTCTTTACTTGTTGGTATTGGTAATGTTTTTTATTCTCCTCAGGTAGTAATCTGCTTAGCTACCATGCCAAAATCGATATCAAAATACTGATTTTGAATAGCCTGAATAGTTATGTTTTGGGCAATATATATTCATAATTTTAGTTTTTTATGTATGAAATTTTTTGATCTAATAAAATTTTAGTAATATTTATTATGATAAAAAAGTATATTAGTATATCCCTACATTAATATTTTTTGCTATTAGTATCTGAAGTATTTATCGACTTCAAGGAACTTATTGCTAATTACTGGGATTTCAGGTCCTCCACTTGTATAACGGAGTAAACGGCTTTGATGAGGAAGAGCGCAAGTTCTGGAGACAAATTTTTGAAAAATCCCCTGTCCTCCAGCAAGCGTTTAAAAGTGAGATGCAGGAATTCTTTTCCAGTTCAATCGCATGGCCTACATGAATAAAACTGATACCTTGCAGTCCATATCAACCTCAGTCTCATTCTGATATTGGCAAGGAATACTTTGTCATAATCTGGAAGGATCCCCGAATAACCGACTGTATAAAAAGTAAACACGTTTATTCAATTGTAGTATTCAATTCGGTTTTGAGACCGGCTGTTTATAACAATGTTAGTTCTTTTTGGAAACACAAGCGTAGTCCACTAAAAAGAATCAAAGTAGGTTAAAAAATCTTTTTTAGCGACAATACTCCCGGGATGAGTGAGAAGGGATGAGTGCGAATTTTGAGAAGTTTAATATTACTAAATAGAAATAATCTTCCAAAAAGTATTTAATAAATAACAATAATTAACCTAAAGGTAGTAAAATACAATTGATGAACTTTTTGGCTGAAAAAATAAAAGGATAGTGAGAAAATGGAAGAACAAGAAACACACATACACGTACACAAGCCTGAGGAACAAAATCAAGAAGAAGCACACATACACATACACTTACATGTGCATGAATACAAACATACACATGAACACGAGCATGAAGGAGAGACTCATACACATGAGCATTTACATAGAATTGAACATGAGCATGAACATGTACACGGACATGAGCATGAGCACAAAGAATAAAGATAAAACGCACCAGTAGGACAACCATACTTATCAGAAAAACCATACCCAGCAGAATATTCTGATCGCATTCCTTGAAAGTTACTTGATTGGAGCAAGAACTTGAGCGGGAGAGACCCATTTCATTTACAATCTAAATGGATACGATTTTTCTGATCTTCGCTTATTGGCTTCCGTCTCTTACCGGTTGTGCTAAATTCAAATATATGCTTTGTATAACGACCACATCTAACCGCTGAAAATTAATTTTTTTAAAAATAGTGTTTACGTTTAATGAAGTTATCATCTTCTTACGATTTTCTTTTCAATTTTCTTTTTATTTTAATGCTCATTTTTCATTTTGCTCCTCAGACTTTAATATTCGTCAAGAGACTAAGAGCCTATCCGAAAAGTAGAATAACTACATTTTAGGTTAATATTGATAGTGGCAATACGAAAAAACTGACAGGACTACAAGATTTCTAACAAATTCTGGACTAAAATCAAACCATTATTATCTTTCCCTAAACCGAAAAAGAAGGCTGGAAGACCTCGAAAAGATGGTAAGAGACTACTGAGTGGTATTTTTTATCTTCTTCGTACTGGTTGCCAATGGAAGGCATTACCACGATTTATGGAGCTCCAAGCACCGTCCATGATCGATTTCAAGAATGGCGAAAATCAGGCTTATTTGAAAAAATGTGGCAAACTGGTCTACTGGAGTACGATACTAAAAACGGATTAGAGTGGGAGTGACAAGCAATTGACGATGCTATGACAAAAGCACCATTAGGTGGAGCTGGGACAGGAGCTAATCCAACTGATCGTGGAAAAAAAGGTACAAAAAGAAGTCTGTTAACAGACGGTAAAGGTATACCGCTTTCTGTTGTCGTGGATGGTGCCAATCGTCACGATAAAAAGCTTGTGAAAGGAACGATTGATGCCATTATTATTGAAAGACCTTCGCATAAAGTAAATCAGAATATCTGCATGGATAAAGGATATGATTTTCCTGATATCAGACAATTGGTTGATGATTATGGATATACTGCTCATATCAGGAAACGTGGAGAAGAAAACATAAGAATAGATATACCAGGTTACAGGGCAAGAAGGTGGGTCGTGGAAAGGACACATTCTTGGCTGAATAGATTCAGAAGGCTGCTGATTAGATGGGAAAAGAAGATTGAGAATTATCTAGCAATGCTACATTTCGCATGCGCATGGATAACTTTCAGAGCAGCAAGACTTTTCAGATAGGCTCTTAATCCTGGTTTTTGCCGGTCAGTTACAACCTTAAGTTTCATGCTCGTGCATGTGTTCCTTATAGTGGGCGTGCAGGTGTTCATGCACAAGCTTGCCGTGAAAGTGCATGTGCTCATGAATCAGATTTGTGGAAAGAAGGAGTTCCAGGTTATCCAGCACTTTCTCCACGTTTCCATCCACTTTAATCATGTGGTCTTCACTCATGACTATGGCTCTTTTGCTGATCTGTTCTACCAGTTCCAGGTCATGAGTGGCAATAATTATCGTCTTTCCCCTGTTTCCAAGCTCCTGTAATAGCTCTGTAAGCCATAGCTGGGTTCTCGGGTCCAATCCGGCAGTAGGTTCATCCAGCAAAAGGATATCAGGATTAGTAGCCAGGACAGTTGCAATACAAACCTTTTTCTTTTCCCCTCCGCTCAGAGTGTGAGGCGACCGATCTTTGAGCTTGGTCAATTCCATCATTTCCAGGACTTCCATTACTCTGGTCTCGACGTCTTCCGGAGTCATATTAAGCTGCATGGGCCCAAATGCAATCTCCTCAAAGACCGTAGGCGAGAAGAGCTGCACATCTGAATTTTGAAAGACAAAGCCAACTCTTGTCCGGAAATAGGACCTGAATTCATTGTCCTTAATAGTATCGAAAACCTCTTCTATTATCATATTCTCAAAGGCGTAGAATTCTCCGGCTGTTGGATATATGAGTCCATCCAGAATAGCCAGCAGAGTCGATTTGCCGCTGCCGTTTGAGCCAATTATGGATATCTGCTCGCCTGAATTAGCCTTGAAGTTGATATCTTTCAAGGCATTTATTTTTCCCGTATAGGAATATGATACATTCCTTAAGTCAAAGATCGTCCCCACGTTCATGTCCACCTGAATATATTTTGGGAGGTCGCCACCAGGACTATGCTCAGGGCTAGCGACGCTGCACCTGCGATATAATCTCGCTTACGCATTTTGAACTCTTCCATCGTCTTAAAATCCCCGTTGAAGCCCCTGGATATCATGGCCATATGAACTTTTTCGCTTATATCCAGAGATCTCATCAGTGTATATCCTATGCGTCCCCCAACCCATTTCTGCTCCTCAAACATGCTTCGAGATGTTATGGTTCTGGCTCTCTTTGCAATGTACATCTCGCGAACCAGACTAGTTAGCAAGAAGATATACCTGTATGTCATACCTAGTGTGAGAACATAGATCTTCGGAACGCCAACACTGCGTACGGACTTAAAGAGCATCTGCTGAGGTGTGGTAAGAAAGAGCAGAACTATGGCAGAAACACATGTTGCAACACGCATGATAAAAACACTTGCTGCGTAGACACCCTGTCTCGTAATATAAACGCTTTCCGGCAGTGGAAACGGTCCTATGTGGGCGCCAGGTCCCAGATATATCAATTGAATAAGAGGATCACCTGGAAAGAATATATTGAAAATCATGGGTAAGACAATGATTGCCGAAAAGATGGGAATAAAGAGCCAGACCCGTTTGATGAAAAATCTGACCTCAATCTTGCTGAGGTATGCAATTAACGCTGACAAGAAATAGACAAGTATCAGTATCCTCAGATTCGCTACCAGGGCCGTTGCGAATACTACAGCTATGATGGAAATCAGCTTGATCCTAGGATCCAGGCTCTGAAGCAGGCCTTTGCGTCTTGAGTAGCTCTCCGCAATAAAAGAAGTCTCTATGAACTCGAATATTTCCTCAATTGTCCTGCCAATGAAGCTCTTCTTGCCGTGATACACAACAGAGCACTCGCAAGGTCCTGCGTTTATTTCTTTCATCCAGTCTGGGATCATAGAACCTCCAGTAAAAAGTAAAATGAGCAGTTAATCTTTGGCGATCTTCTTGGCCATGAAGTACAGGATACCCATGCACAATATTACTCCTATTGCAGCTGCTAGAATATACCCGATAACCGGATGGAAATTTGAAAAACTGTAATCTGGGATTGGGGCATGCCAGAGGTCTGAAAGCTTTTCCAGACCCGGTGGCATATAGCCGACCCTGACTTTAAGCTCCTCCGGGGCCCACTCGCCATATGCAGTACCTGCCGCAAGCAGACCCAGAGGCGTTAGAATTATCAACAACAGCATACCAATAGCCAGGTCTCTTGTGCGTTTTTTAGATACTTCTTGCGGCGCAGCTTTCTCTGCATAGAATATGGATGGATCTGTTCTCTGAATATAGACGAATATGAGTGCCGAAACCAGCGCTTCAACGATGCTGAATGCAAATGCATGCTCCAGAAACATTGCTGGAACAGTCACGCTTAGTGGATATGGCATATACAGAGGTAATCCATTTGCATCTGTATATAAAATGGGCTGCAACCCGAGAATAACTCCCATGAACGTAGCTGCTACGGTGAGGGATAACCAGGCCCCGATGGCTATAGCGATTACCCTTCGTGAGGATTTGATATCCGTGTTTCCGCTAATAAACTTGTAAGTGTAATAACCAATAAAAGGCATAATAACTGCCATGCTGAAACAGTTTGTCGCATAAGCGGTTAGCCCTCCATCCCCAAACATTAGCGCCTGTAGCGCCAAGGCTATAGATATGGCTATAACTGCAGCCCATGGTCCTATAACGACAGCGATTATAGCCCCGCCCACTGCATGGCCGCTGCTTCCGCCGGGCACGGGTAAATTGAACATCATAATAACAAAAGCGAATGCCGATGCTAGAGCAAGCAGTGGAGCTCTTTTAGACCCGAGAGTTCCCATTTTCTTTCCTGCATAAATCCAAATCGGGATCATGATGATCCAGAATGCGATAAATGTACTTGGCCCTAAATAACCATCCGGAATATGCACAGTATCCCCAAAATTGCAAATATATTCCTTGTCACATATAATTATATTTTTATCATATAAAAGTAGTGCATATTCACACTTTATACGCTATTATATGTTCATACTTGATTAGATGCTATTATTTTTTCATACTTGGTACATTATAGTCATATGGTTTGAAATCATAGTCTGACTAGTTATCTTAATCCCATACTTCATTAATTAGTTTCAAAAAGTATTTTAGTTAAACTTGTCTACTGATTTGAAAGACAAATATGGAACGCTTTTAAATAAACTATCCCGAAACTAACCTGAAGTCTTTCAATTTAATCAGTAACTTGTCAATTATAAGTTCAGCCAGACAATAATTCATTTTAACAAACAACTATTCAATTCAAGCAAACTAATATTTAATTAATATTTATTTGTTAATGAGTATTACTTCGTAAACCTTTTTGGAGGAAATGTTTTTAAAGAATAGCAATTATAAGACGATATAGCCTGATGAACTTAAGGTTCTAATCGTCCGGCTGAAATATTAGAGATGGTGAAAAATATGGGAGAAGCGGAAACACACATACACGTACATAAGCCCGAGCAAGCGCTCGAAGAATCGACCGTACATATACACTTACATGTGCACGAATATAAACATGAACATGAGCATGAACATGAAGGAGCGGTTCACACACACGAGCACATACATAGATACGAACACGAGCATGAACATGAGCATGGACATGAACATGAGCACAAATAAGGATAGACTATAACCACCAGAGCATTCTGGATACAGTCACGAATAGCTGCTGTACCGGCCAATAAATACTTCCTTTCAGGGATGTCGATAGGGGGCAAAACTTTTGAGCAATCGAGAGAGGTTCATTTCATTTACGATCCAGGTGGATCCTGAGTTCCCAAAATTTAAGCACATAAATCTAATTCCACTAATCTACTAAGTCAGTTGATTGCGGTTTTAAATTAGAACCTCTTGTTCATGCGCTTAAGTTTAAGCGCATAATATGATATCAGAAGAACCGATATCAGAAGAACCTTATGCGCTTAAAAAGGCGGAAGTTAGGGTGGATATGTTTTTCCCGATCTTAGCTCATTTGTACCCCTTTTCTCTTACTTGCCGTTGTTTTTTCTAACAAATGTTCTTCATGAAGATTGCATCTAACCGCTGAAAACTAACTTTTTTCAAAATAGTGTTAGCTAATGAAGTTATCTCTTCTATGCGTTATGTTTTGTACTTTTCTATACTTCGTGCCAGCTAATAAAAATAAGTTTATCCCTAAAGTCATAATATATAATTTCATTGATCTATACAACAAGTAACACTTTAGTTAGCAATAATATTAAGTAATTTGCCTTCATAGATCCATAGGTCGTACGAACAAACAAAAAACGGATACGCATCCTAAATATACTTAAATACCGGGAAAACAGGTTCTCAGGAACTTACTGTACTTTCACAAAAGACTGAAGAGTTTTGATTCCACTACATTATCTGTAATTTTTGGTTTGAAGCCTAAGAGATAATTATACAAATCTTCCCCTCATCCTTTACTGTGATGCAGCGGGTCATTATTCATGTAGACATGGACTATTTTTATGCAGCTATCGAGGAGAGGGAAAAACCCGAACTCCGTGGAAAAGCAGTTGTAGTCTGTATGCTCTCCGGGCGAAGCGAACTCAGCGGATCGGTAAGCACATGCAATTACATTGCACGAGAATTTGGAATCCGGTCAGGGATACCCTGTTCCAGGGCAAAAAAACTTAACCCTGAAGCTGTTTTCCTGCCTGTCAGGAAGAAGTTTTACATTTCGGTTTCGGACCGGATCATGGAAATCCTCCGTAGATATACAGATTCCGGAGAAAACGGAGGTTCCTTTGAACAGATAAGTGTTGATGAGGCTTTCCTTGAAATTACCGACCGGGCAGGAGGAGATTTTAACCTTGCTTTTGAGCTGGGAATGCAGATAAAAAAAGAAATAAAAGAAAAAGAAAAACTGACCTGCTCTATAGGAATAGGTCCTAACAAACTGATTGCCAAGATGGCTTCTTCCGCAAAAAAACCCGATGGGATTACGGCAGTGAGCCCGGATAAACTGGAAGCTTTTCTCTGGCCTCTGACGGTATCCAAACTCTGGGGGATAGGGGATGTAACTGCAAAAAAATTGCAGGAAATGAACATAGTTACGGTAAAGGACTTAGCGGAACATGATGTAATAGAACTTATTTCCGCCTTCGGGAAATCCCGGGGCACGTGGCTTAAGCAGGCTGCCTCAGGAATAGATAACTCTCCCCTAAAGGAAAGGGGAGGCTCGGAACAGATAGGAAGGATTGCAACTCTGCCTGAGGATACGCTGGATCAGGAGCTTATCCTTCCGCTGCTGGAGAAGCTCGCAGGAGATGTTATTGAAAAACTGGGCTCAAGAGAGCTCTCCTTCAGGGTTGTAACCGTTACGGTCATAAACTCAAATTTCAGAATGTATACGAAGAGCCGTACTCTCAACCACCCGGTTTCGTCAAAGGAAGCCCTGCTTGAAGCTGCCCGGGAAATCCTTAGTGAGTTCCTTTCGGAAAGCAAAACCGAATTCCGACGTGTGGGAGTTAGGGTAGGGGGACTCCAGGAAAAAAAAGGTCAAAAAAGTCTTTTTGATTATTAAGCCCGAATGCTACTTTGTAAATATGTATATGGACATCCCTGCCTCACTACTGGTATATATCTGGATTCTATGTTTTCTCTGTCAACCATGCGGTTCCAGAGAATTACGTTTACTCAATTAAGCCCATACAGGCGTATAGTAACCTACATTATTTAGATTATTATTTAGTATATAAACAGCATTTGCCTCCGTCAAAAAGATTTAGGCAATTTAGTTCTCTTTATTGTTAACCCGGAAGAGAATTATTTCATAAAATTTATCATACAAGAAATGTAATGATAATATAGGATATATACCGAAATTACTTCCAGAACCTGAATTTCTATCCCATTTTTTAAACCAGCTATTTTTTATGTAGATCAGCTCTGCATGCGCATTTCTTCAAAATGGCACTTGATCTGGAATGCACTGAAATAGCGAAAATTTTAAAGTTGGGAAGAGAGGAAGGGGGCTGTATAAGGACGGTCAGGAGAGGGAAATATGATTAAAAAACCGTTTACAATCCAGTTTCCGGAAAATCCGGTCAGCGGATTCAGCTGGGACATTGCAACCAGTAACGGCTTACAGATAATGAGGGACAGGTTCGTCCCCGAGGATGAGGAACAGACAGGTAATGGGGGATACCGTGTATGGGACATTCGGGTAACTTCTCAGGGTAGTCAAAAGATAACAGGTACATACCGGAGGGGTAATCAGATAGCAAGTTGCTTTGAGATCAATATCGATGCCGAATGATATTATATACAGGTCACAGCGCCTGAAGCCCGGGCAAGGTAACCTTCTCTGGTTTAATCCCATCCGCCCTACCTTGCCGAGGGTTTAACTTACATTGCATCTGCTTCTTTTCCTTAATTTTGGCACCCGAATTTCGCTTCGGCACCCGAATTTCGCTTCGGGAGCACGAGGTCCTTTTCACTCGCTTTGCTCGCTCAAGAGGACTGATTTATTGGATTTAGTAGTTAGTTACGCTCAAAAGGGCTAATTAAATAATACTGATAACTTTTCCTCCAGTCTTGTATTCCAGAGTCATATCTTTAAATGATGTCAGGGAAGGAATTTCGAAATCCTGATTATTTCAAATACAGGGCAGGTTTGCAGAGTATCATTTATTCTCTGGTGAATGCGCCGCAGCAACTCACAAAACGCAGAATAGAAAAAATGAAACCAAACTATGCGGGCGCCGGACAGAAAAAAGAAGGTCATGCTGCCCGGAATAATGTCAAACAATTAACTGTGGACAACCTGACCATTTTAGGGCAGTACTCACATGAATTTCACAAGCGGGCAGACTTCGATACAGGCTCCGCAGTGAGTACAGCTGTCCCTGATCCAGGCTCTTTTTTCTTTCATTTGAATTGCATTGTGCTCGCAGTGTCCTACGCAGACCCCGCATCCCTGGCAGAGAAGGGCTCTTCTTACCGAGAACTCGACCTTTCGCATGAGTTTTTTAAGGGTTTTTTCATCAGCACTTCTTCCGTTTACGTTTCCTGAAGCAAAAACCTGGGCTCTCGACTCTCCATGAGCAACAGAAGCAGCCCCTTCGATGAAGGAGACTTTTCCGACAGGATTAAGCATCCCGCTTTCTTCCAGTGTTTCAAGATTGATAGCCTGCCCGAAGCTTCCGTCCGCAGAGATTCCACCTGCTTTACAGGGCCGGTAGCCTGTAGCAACTTCAAAATGGAGCTCTCCGGGAGTTTCCTGGGAAGGGAGCAGGGAAATTCCTTTTTTATCCGCAAGTGCCTGCAGGACCTTAGGGTAGCGTTTGAAGCGCCATAAGCCGTACCTGACCCATTCGGGAGAAAGCCCCATCTTTTCTGCGTAAGTAAGGAGATAGGAGTTGAGCTTTTTTGCAAGCTCAGGGTGGCTTTCTTCAAGCTGGAAAAAGTCTGAAAGTGACGATGAGGGACAGAGCCAGCAGCCCATCCGATCATACCCTTTTTCGTAAGCCGGGTTGTAGGGAGCTTTTGTCCTGAAGAGGTAGAGCCAGACATGTAGAGCTGTCCATTCCTGTATAGGAGACGCTCCAACCTGATTTCCGACCCAGGGGTTTTTCCAGACCCTTTTACTGATGGAACGTGCATGGGACTCGTACTGGCGCTGCCCTATAAAGCTAAGGCAACCCCCCTCATAGTTTTCGTCAATTAACTGGGTAATAGGCCCGAGTTTGCAGATCTTGCAGCACCAGCGCGTATCCATTGTTGGAGGTCCGAAAATCCCTATGGACTCCCAGAAGGAATCCACGGCACTTGCGGTCCTGAGTGGCTTTCCGTAATATTCCGCAACCTTTCGGATGTTTTCAAGGGTTTCAGGGAACTCAAGCCCGGTATCCGCAAACATCAATTCATAATTGTCCAGAGTTTCATCCACAAGCTGCAGCACTGCAAGGCTGTCCTTACCCCCGGAATAGGAGACGCTGACCTTGAGGTCCATGCTTCCGGAAACGTTTCTTATGAAGTCATGGGCATCCTCTATCATGGAATTCAGGATTTTCTCATTGGCTTTTACGGCATCATCCCAGCTTTTTCCTGAATCGAGGATTTTTGCAGCTTTTGGCTCTGCACTCCAGCGTGGTTTTACCGCATTTCCGCGTTTTTCATCAATCATCTCTTTTCCTGCCATCCGGGCGCGTCCGCAGCAGACCACTTCTCCGGCAGGGTTCAGGACAACGACTTCGTCTTCTCTTTTGATTTCAGGGTCTGCATCAAGAACCCCGGGAGCGAGAATACTTGCCCCTTTTTTCAGGATAAAAGGTAGAATTTCCTCTTCAATAACGACCCACTTTTTCAGGTTTTTTCTGTCCCTGCCCTGGAAAAGCCGCCTTGCCCCTTCGAGGCGGGGGAGAAGGACCCATTCACAGTTCTCGATTTCAAACCTGATGGATGCAAGGACTTCCCCGTTCACTATGATTTCATCCATCCGGTCTTCATAGGGGGCTTTGTTAAGCACCGCAAGATACCCTTCGGGGATAAGAGGAGCATTAAACTGTTTTTCAGAAACGGAATTTATGCGCCTTATATCATAATCAAAAGCCGGGCGGATATCTCCGGGAGGAGTGACTTCAACTCGTTTTGTTCTTATTCCGCACCCACACTTTTTCCCGAGCACAGGCACATTACAGGTTTCGCACCAGTGCAGGAGCATTTTGCCAAGGTATGCTGGTCTGGACATGTCAAGCAGATTGAGATAAGTTCCCCTTTAAAAGGCTTTGGCTTTCTTGCGGATTTTCTCGACTTCCTCCGAATGATTTTCTGAGTACGTGTGCTTTATATGTGTTTATATTTCAGATATCTCAAAAATAATAGTAACATAATTATATAAAAATGCAAAAAATATAGTGTATTGGGGGAAAGTCATGGTAGTAATAAAAGAAATCGATTCGGTCACATTCGGGAAAATCCTTACAATCCTTTACGGAACAATGGGTTTCATTTTCGGAACCTTTACAACAATCGCTGCTTTTATGGGATTTTCGGTGCCAAGGAAATTCGGAATTTTTTCCTTGATTTTCGGGAAATGGGCTGTGCTCAATCTGCCTATATTTTATGGAGTATCTGGATACTTCATAGGGCGTATTGCAGCTAGCCTGTACAATTCATTGGTTGGCTCAAAAAAAGGCTTCAGGGTAGGACTTTTGCACTGAGTGTTAGCACTGTCCCGAATTTGCTGCTATCAGAGAATTGATTGAAGAATATGACTATACGGGGCCCGGACCAGAAGATCCGAATTGTCTTCAAACACCTTCTCAAAAATGTGAATAAATTATTGATCATAGATATAGTCAATATGTACAGAAAAAACACTTTCATTATTTTCAAACTCATTTTTTATTCTGATCGCATCTTCTTCCGGAATCCAATATCTGGTCCCGTCCGGCATTTCAAAGCAAATATAGCACCAGACAGACTTTTTCAACCGAATATCATATTTCTCCAGTATCGCAAGAAAAGTTTTATCATTGACAGCTTGTTCGGATACCGCGATTACGTAAGAATCTCCTTTCCGGACAACATGTGAAAGAGAAGACACCGTCCAGTCTTTTTTCTCCTCCTTCATCCCTTCACTCAGTTCGCGCCTTACATCCCTTTCATCTTTGTCTAACATGATGTAGTAGTCGTCCGCCATATTCCTATTATTATATTCGATACTATAGTTCACATTCATGTTGTAGTTTTCAAGAATAGTTTCAACTTCAGAATCGGAAGTTCCGTTTTCAAACCGGACATATATGCCGCATGCCTTAAGCTCATTGTTGACCGTTGGTTCCGTATCAACTGGCGTCTTAATAAATAGCCCCCAAAGAACTACAAGAATTAGAAACACAACAAAAACAGCGAGTTCTGTATTGATTTTGCCCATACCAACACCACAAAAAGATGAAAGGTTTTAATCCCTCACAGTATGCGTGAAGCTTCAATCGTCAGTTTCTATGCTTTTCATTTACCTGGGTTGATAGGAATGAATCGTCAGCCGCCAGCAATCCCAGCAATAAATGTTCAATCCAAACCCTGTGTTACTTTTTCCCTTGTGTTACTTTTTCCTGAGTTTCCATCCACCATACAGACAGATTAAGTTTCCCAACAATCCAAAGCCCGGGGCAGAGTTATTTTTGCTCGATTCATTTTCACCTGAACTGCTGCCACTATCAGATTCGGGGCCAATGTTGTTTGAAGAATTCTGATCCTGATATTTCTTAAAAGCCTCTTTATCGATCATCGGACCCAGCTCACTCATGAAAGCATAGTCATCTTTAGTGATATTGTCTGGATACCTGTCCCAGATGTCCTGCAATCCGGCTTTATACTCCTCTTTCTTCTTCTCAGAAACGTCGAAATTGTCAATATATTCCATCTTTATAGCTCGACTTTCAGGATCTGTAGCAGCAAAAGCAAGCCCACTATATGGCATACGTTTCACTACCTCCGGCAAAGAAGCCTGCAGCTCCAGGTAGTCCTCAACCTCCTTCATTCCTTCTTCCCCAAGCTCAGCTTCCAGAGCCTCTATCTTTAATTGGGCAGCATCTTTAGTCTGGTTGGTTTGCTGTTCGTCGGGAGAAGCCATGGCTAAGGGTATCAGACATAAACACAATACTGCAGCAATACACAGCACTAACGTACAATCTTTACTATTCATCTGTTCTCTCCAAACCCGGCCATATAAACTTGAACATATCAATTTATGGATTTCGTATTAACCTGAAAAGTACTTTCGAACTCCATAAACATCTCGTTGATAACTCATTATAAGTTTTATGACCACATCGTCTAACAATCAGAAGGGAAATCAGATTTATAATTATTTTTTCCAAAATTATTATTCAATTATCTATATGTGCGTACATGAAAAGAAGACCTTCATAGCGAAATTATCGGAAAGATGTAAGGGAAAACAACGCACTCTGAACTGGAGTTGTCCAAACCACATTACTTTTCCCTGAACATCCGGCCTGCATAAATACAGCCTAAGCTACTCAATAATCCGAAGTCTGGAGCAGAGTTACTATTTCTCGACTCATTTTCACCTGAACCACTGCCATTATCAGATTCAGAGTTATTATTGTTAGTGTTGTTTGAATTGTTGGTATTGTTAGTGTTGTTTGAATTGTTGGGTACGGTAATGTTTTTTTCGTCAGAAGGCGAGAAGTTAGTTTCTTCAACTCCTATATCTTCAGTTGCATTAAAAATAGCCACTGTACCTTTGTCAGTTTCATTGGAACTTACAATCTTAATTTGATCAGTAATTTCAGAACCTTTAAGAGGTCCAATGACAACTCCAAAAGGACAGTTCATAGTATATTTTCCTGTATTTACAGTTGCTGTAACTTTGTTTGTGGCTGTGTCAATTACGGAGACATTATCTGTGTAGTCACTTGAGTGGATATCAGAGATCACTACATAGGCCTTTTTTCCATCTGGAGTGACTGCAACTCCTCTGGGAGCAGTTCCTGTGGCCACTGTAGCTGTAACATTGTTTGTTGCTGTATTAATTACAGAAACAGTGTTACCCGGTTCATCAAGGGAACCGGAGTTCGTCACATATATTTTAGTTCCATCAGGACTGACCGCAATATCACTGGGCCCGTCTCCTACAGGCACAGTTCCTGTAACGTTGTTTGTATTGGTGTCAATTACAGAAACATTGTTGCTGCCCGAATTAATCACGTACACCCTATTTCCATCAGGACTGATTGCAACATCAGTAGGATAGTCTCCCACAGGTACTGTAGCTACAATTTTGTAAGTAATCGTGTCAATTACAGAAGTAGTGTTGTTGCGACTGTTCGTAGCATAGATTTTTTCCCCATCCGGTGTAAATGCAACGTTATAAGTACTCAACCCCATATTAACCGGGTCCATTACAGTGTTTGTGGATGTGCCAATTACTGTGTTAATTACAGAAACAATGTTGCTATTATCCTCCACTCTACTGTAACGATTCGTCACATAAACCCTTGATCCTGCCGGATTAACCGTAACTGCCCGGGGATAATACCCTACATCCACTACGGCGTCAACGGTATTTGTCGCCGTGTCAATTACAAAAACATTGGTGCTTAATCCTGATATGTCTGTCACATATACCTTTGTTCCTGCAGGGTTGATTGCGGCTTCTCCGGCCCAGCCTTCTACAGGTATCACAGCTGTTAGACTGTCAGTTGCGGTGTCAATTACAAAGACAGTACCGGTGACGATTCCTATACTCGTCACATATGCAAACGGAGCTGCGCCTGCTAAGCCCACCAGTGTTAGAATCACAAACGCCGTTGTTCCAAAAGCTCTTATGAGAGTACGTCCTCTACGTGCTTTATTAGACATTACCATAGATGGAAGTGGAATCGAAAAAGTTGCAATTGGTATTGTTGAGATAGTTTTACTTTTCATCTTTTGTTTTCCAATCAGTGTTTGTCCTTCATGCCAGTATTGTTATCAAAAAATCCGGATTTATGATATTTTCTAAAATCTTCTATAATTTAATTCGATTTCCGGATAAAATCGAATCTGATAAGGTTTTAGGGTTATGAATTTATGAAAAAATTGAAATGAATCCTGAGGCAAAATAATTTCAGGATAAAGTTTTCTTACTTTTTATTGTCCTCCTTTATCCGGAATGCAACTGTCAGGCTTATCATCACGTAAACGATTTCAAATCCGGGAGTTCTTTTGCTATCTTTTGCAGGATTGCCTTTATCTGTTGTTAATGTTGCCCCGGAACTAATGTTTCCTTCGCCGCCAATTCCGTTTTCACCGGGACTTGTTGCATTCAGCACAAAGATAGTGGCCTCTTTTGAAGCTGTTCTGTCTTCATTGTTTACTGTCAGGTTAACAGTATAGGTTCCTGCTGAGGAGTAAGTATGGACCGGATTTTGATCGGTTGAATTAAATCCATCTCCAAAGTCCCAGTTCCATAAAGTTGCGTTCTGAGAGCGATCATTAAACTGGACCGAGAGAGGAGCGTAACCGGAGGTGATATTACTACTGAAGTCTGCAACAAAAAAGGTTGAATGTTCAGGATTTGCTTTAAGAATAACAAGACCATTAACACCATTAATCGCATAGATATAATTCCCGGAAACTTCAACACCACTGGCATGAACGGCATAAATCCCTTTTAATATCGGAGAAGAAGGATTGCTGACGTCAACAATCATAATACTATTATCAACGGCCACATAGGCGTAATTTCCTGAAATTGAAACACGGTCAGCGTATCCTACAGTATCATATCTTCCTACCATAACCGGAGAAGAAGGATTGCTAATATCGATAACCACAAGCCCATTTTTGCTATCGGCTACATAGGCATAATTTCCTGAAACTGCAATATCGTAAGCATACCCTGCAGTATCATAGCTTCCTTTGAAAACAGGAGAGGAAGGGTCACTGATATCAACAATCAAAAGACCGTCTCCTTCATCGGCCACATAAGCATAATTACCCGAAACCTCAACATTCCAGATACATGCAATATACGCATAATTTTCTATGACGGTTGGAGAAGTATCATAAATCCCCTTAAGAGTTGGAGAAGAAGGATTTCCGATGTCAACAATGAAAATACCGTTAGCATTGTCGGTTACATAGGCATAATTTCCGGAAACCGTAATATGTTGAGCCCACCCCCCGGTATTGAAATTTTTTTTCAGAGTTGGAGACGACGGATTGCTTATGTCAACAATCACAAGATCATTCCTATCGGCTATATAAGCATAATCGCCTGAAACCACAACGTCTTGAGCAGATCCGGGAGTATTGCAAATTCCTTTGAGAATGGGAGAAGAAGGATTACTTATATCAACAATCAAAAGACCGTTATCCCAATCGGCCACATAGGCATAATTGCCCGAAATAGAAATACTTTTACTCATTCCGATAGTATTGCAAATTTCTTTGAGACCTGGAGAAGAAGGATTGCTGATGTCAACAATTACAAAATCATTTTTATCCGCTATACAGGCATAATTACCTGAAACTGAAATATCTCTGGCATATCCCGGAGTATCACAGCTTCCTTTCAGAACAGGGGAAGAAGGATTGCTTATATCAACAATCAAAAGACCGTTGTCATTATCAGCTACATAGGCGTAATTACCCAAAACTGAAACATCACAAGCAATTCCTGCAGTATTGTAGCTTCCTTTGAGAGTAGGAGAAGAGGGATTGCTCATATTAACAATCAAAAGACCGGCATTGCCATCGGCCACATAGACGTAATTCCCGGAAATGGAGACACCGTAAATATCTCCTTCAGTATCGTAGCTTCCTTTGAGGATCGGTGAAGAGGGATTGCTTATATCAAAAATCATAAGACCATTATCCCAGTCGGTTACGCAGGCGTAATTCCCGGAAACTGCAATATCGCCATTAGAACCGACATAACGTCCTTTGAGTATCGGATCGGAAGGATTACTGGTATCAACAATCAAAAGGCCATCATCGTCAGTTACATAAGCGTAATTACCGGAAACTGCAACACAATAAGTATATCCGGGAATATTGTAGCTTCCTTTCAGGGTAGGAGAAGCAGGATTGCTGATATCAATAATCAAAAGACCATTATCGTCATCGGCTACATAAGCATAACCTCCGGAAACTGTTATATCCCTCACAAAACCTTCTGTCATAATCTTACTCACTAAAACAGGTGAAGAGGAATTATTTATATCTAATATCAAAAGGTCCTGCCCCTGCCCAGCGTAAGCATAATTGCCAGAGATGTCAACAGCATCCATCGTCCCACCGAAATGCCCCACCGGTTTCATGTTGACTTCAGGATCAGCGGCAACTCCAGAAACCGACCCTGTGATCGTTACCAAAAAAACAACAAAGATAAGTGGACAAATTATTTGTCTGTTTATTCCCATTATTTTACGTCCTATCCTTCAAGGCCTTGTTCTTGTATTTTCAAAGATGGCAGATTCTTAACCACAGATACTTTTATGCTTTCATTCAAAGGAATAGAAATTTTAAACTAATTATTAGAAGTGATAAACGAGTTTGAATTAGACGGAAAGTAGTTGAGTGACAACCCTACTGTTTTATTGAAACAAATTCCGATCCTGCGTACTGTGCTAATAATTTTATATCACGAAAATTGAAAAAATGAAAAGTTCAGGTTGCCTGGAATGTATCTTCAAACTCTAAAAATTCCTTTTACATAACTCCATATAAGTTTTCTGACCATAGTCTCTAACAATCAGAACGAATGTCGGAATTATAATTACAGTTCTCTGAAATATGATTTAATATGAAGAATTGTTTAAGACCCGGGTCATAGAACTTATATAGTCGTACTATATACTCGTACCGGAGCAAGTGCATAATCAGGATTAAAAATTTAAAATGTGCTATGTTAAGGGAGAGACAAAACGTTCAATAGCATTCAAAAAATACCTATAACTAGGCGCAGGACAACATGCTCGGTTTTTACATTTTTTGAGGAGTGCCTTGAAGTTGATTCTGTAGAAATTCTTAATTCTGGGTTTTTACAGAGCCTGCATATAGTCTCATTATACGCTCGACCAAAAGGCAGCAACATAGTAAAATCTTCATTAATTAAGATTCTCTGCTGTCATGATTTACTATGTGTATAATCAGAATTATAATCAAATAGGGAATTAGAGATTCCATAAAAGCTGCAATAATTATTGCTATAAGGATTGACATATCCGGTTGACCAATCACATTCAGGAGATTCAAAATAAAAAAAAAGGCAAAACAAGCGAGAAACAATATTTCATAACTTGATCTTTTCATAATAAATTCACACCCATACAAAGAAATTAATTCATTTCAATAATTGAGCTAATTCCAAACCCGGATTTCTTCTTAAAACCAAAAGTGTCAGAACCATTTTGCATGATCAGAAGCTTGATTGAGCGTTGATAAGAGTTAATTGAGCATCGATAAGATTAATTGAGCATTGACAAGAGTTGATTGAGAGTTCAGAATTCAAGATTAAGGGGACCAATTTTGAGTTTTTGGTTAAGATCGGTTATAGAATAATGAGTCCCATAATTTCCATTTTGATCACACGATAAATAAACCTTGATGTAATAGTTTTGAACAGTTATGCTGTTGCCCCTGTATTCAAAACCGTAATGGAAATTCCCCTGGCCGTAAACTTCTGCAGTATTGTTAGAAGTTAGATTCTCTCCATCTTCCCAGTTAGAAATTTGCCAGAGATTGAGAGGCATGTTGTGTACGTACCATGAGTCTAGATGATAAGGCTGTACTGATTTGTGATCATACCCAAAATACCCTTCTGTGGTAACTGTAAACAATTTCCAACCAAGGAAATTATACTCACTTACGGAATGAGTTAGAGTAGAAGTATAATCCGGATTCACCAGCGACTGGGAATCCATTTCACTTTTTTGACTACTTGGCTGGATTGTATTTTTTTGGTTATTTAACTGGAATGTATTATTTTTTGTTTCTTCTACTATCAGGTTATCAATAACAAAATAACCTTGATTTGTGAAAGTTATATTTGATCCGTCTTTCAGTTGATATGTCCTTGAATTGTTTTCATCTGAAGCAGTATCGAGCTTTGGCATTGAAATTTTATGTCTGTTTGCTTTACAATAATCCGCAATCACATCTTCTGTGGATAGGTTTTCCGTATTTGAGTTCAGTGCATAAATTAACCCCTGCTCCCATTCTGAAGGCTTATCACCTGTTTTTAAATTTTCCTCTGCACTTACTGCAGGCATAAGCACTGTATATACAAGCAACATTGCCAGAAGCAATGTTCCAATGTCAGAATTATTCTGAAAGTACATTTGAATTCTACAAGTCTCTTTTTGTTAATTCCTTATAAGTTTTCTGACCATTCTCTCTAACAATTGAGATAATACTGGATATACAACCCACTTTTTCAGAAATATTATATAATATGAGAAATTGTTTTAGATGCTGGCGAAAATATATACTCACCCATATCCCCATACCTAACGCAATGGCTCCCCTAAAATTAAAAACCGAAGGATACTATTAAAAGGAAACAAAAGGAAACGCAAAAATTTGGGATCTAAATCCGGGTTTTGGGAACAGCTAATTGTATGATCCGACCTTCACAGACCATAGGTAAAGCCATGTTTCTTCCTTTTGAAGCAAAAACACGGCTTTCCTGCATGAAAGTTAAAGATTCATTCCTGTAGCATTAAAAAAAGCATCTTCCAATGAGAGAGAATTTTCTATAAGCTTGAAAACACGGCCTCCGCTTTCAACAATTAACCTGTTGATTTCCGGTTTGACATCTGTCCTGGAATTTACGAAAATATCCAGAGTATTTTCGGCTTTCAATTCGGTTTTTACAACAAACTCCAGACTCTCGATTAAAGAAATCATCCCGGAAGAGAGATTGTAGACCCCAATCGTAATAACTCCATTTGACTCAAGGTGGCGAATTTTCTCAATTGCACTTTCGGCAATAAGCTTGCCTTTATCCAGAATCCCGACATAGGTACAGATCTCCTGTATTTCCAGAAGGTTATGGGATGAAAGAAATATCGTAATCCCTTTGTTATTGCACGCGCGAAGAATTTGCCGGATTTGCCGGATACCAACAGGATCAAGACCGTTTGTTGGTTCGTCAAGAACCAGTACTTCAGGATTATTCAAAAGAGCCTGGGCAATTCCCAGCCGTGTTTTCATACCATGGGAAAAATAACCCACTTTTTTGAAAATCTCATTCCCAAGCCCGACCCGGTCCAGTAAATCCCGAGATTGTTCCAGGCTCTCTTTTTTACTCAGGCCTTTTAACCTGCCGTAATAGATCATGTGGCTTAAGGCTGTCCTCTCATCGTAAAAACCGGAATCCTGGGGGACCAGACCCAGGATCTGTTTAATCTTTCCCGATTCGGCAGACATGTCCATGCCGTCAACAAAAATTTGCCCCTGTGTAGGCGTTGAAAGCCCTGACAATAATTTTATTGTAGTTGTTTTTCCGGCACCGTTCCGGCCCAAAAAACCGTAGATACTTCCTTTTTCTACATTCAGGGAAAGATCTTCCAGAACAAAGCGGGAACCGTATTTTTTGTACAGGTTTTTGGTAGAGATGGCCGCAGTAATTAGAAATCCCTCCTTTTAATGGCTACCAAACTCATGGACAAAAAGGCCAGTATGTACAGGAACATTGACACCAGGCTTTCAAAAACTTTAAGATATCCCCCTTCAACCGGGAAGCCTCTCATGAACTCCATATTTTTAATTCCATAAAAAAAGGGGTGATATATTTTAGATAACTTTCATTTCCCTGTAAAATGAAGAATATCAAAATCCCAAGAAAGACTGCAGACATTGCAAACGAAATTTTGTTGTTTGCAGATAATGTTGAGATAAATATGAAAATGCTTATGAAGCACCCCAGATAAAGGCCTGATGAAATCCAGAGTAGAATGATACTTTCAAACTGAAAGGCATTTCCTGCGGAATACTGGTATATCAAGCTTAGAAGTGCAATTCCGGAAGAAACGGACATAAATACCAGTAATAAAAAGAAAAACTTTCCTAAGACAAAAGATGACCTGTGGACCTTGGAGAGAATGTATCTTACCGACCCGGTTTCAGTTTCACTGCTTATGATATCAAAAGATGCTATCATAGTCATAACAGGTCCGATAAGCAATACCACCTGATAAGAAATCAAAGTATACGGAATGCCGCCATAATTTGAAAAGAAAAGGAATAGGTAACTTGTACTATAGTGCATTACCAGAAAACAAAGAAAGATAAAAACTCCGCCAAAAAGCCATACATATCTACTTTTTGAACTCCTTAATGTTTCATCTTCCCCGATAATTCGTATTTCAGAGAAATTCATAGTCCTTCATCCTGTTGATTACTGCTGAGGTTGGAGGCAACAAATGCTCCAAAAGACCCGATTATTGAATAGAAAAAAACCATAATGAGCGCAAAACCGATGAGAGCAGACAGAGCCACACCCCCATATTGTAACGCGAGCTTTCCATCGGAGGTAAACAAAAATACTAAAATCAAGCCGATCAGGTTATATGTAAATATTGAAAAAAAAGCATATTTCTCCGATCCTTTGCCTATGGATTTACCAATTAATGTACCTACAATAACCGCACCTATAATCCCTCCGTATGTTGGATCAAACCCTAAAAATTCAAAAAACCCGAATAATACAAGCCCGACCACTATTCCTATAAACAATAAATTTCCGGTTTTCACGATATCACATTCGAAAAAATGCTGGGTTTGAACCCAGCAAAATATGGCCAATTTAAGAATATTGATTAATAAAGTCCTCTGCTTCGCTTAGTAAGTCTACAAGTTCATTATACAACCAGCTAGCAATCTGAAAAACCCAATCAGATAAGACATTCCATATCGTATATAGGGCTAAATTTAGAGAGTCAGTCCCGCTTGAGACATTATTAATTTTGAATGCATCAGAACCTTTAAACTCACCCTCTTAGGGCAGATTTAATGGAGTTAGGGGGAATGTTGGAAAGCACATATGGACTCCATAAACTCCTTTTCGTTAACTCTTTATAAGTTTTCTCTCCACAATATCAAACGGTAGGATTTTCACACTTGTTTATAGTCCATAATTATCCTCTTAGTATTGATTGTTAGAGACCCTGGTCAGAAAAATTATATAATACATACCTATTGCAAGCGAATTTTTTGAAAAAAAATCAAAATATAAGATTTTGAGAAGAATTTTGTCTTTTTAAATAATAAATTAGATAAAAATATAGAAGATAAGTATAAAAAAGCAAGGTAGTTCCGATATGAACCAAAATATGATTGAAGAACGGCAAAGTATCTTTTAAGAAAAATAACAAATAAGACATTAAACAATATTAGATACTGAAACCTTGGCAAATAAAATCTTTAACTGTTCTCAACCTTCAAGGTTCTGTTTAAAAAAACTTAGACATCAGAGAAGAATTCGAAACACAGTGCTCCGAAAATGTACATTGCGTGCAGAATTTTTCTTCCGTTTTCTCGGGCATGAGTCCGGCTTTTATTTTTTCCACGCGCCTGCAGATTTTCAATACCTCTCTCCGGTCAGAACTTCGGATAACCACCTTTCGGAGCAGCCCGAAACTTACGTACTCAACAAAAGCGAAAGGGACTTCTTTTCCGGATTCGGCTTCAAGGAGGAGGGCAAGGGATGCAGCGTGAATTCTATCGGACGCCCACACGCCCTGGACAGGGCAACTCCCCGGCTTCAGGATCGAAGGAACATCCGTGCCCTCGAAACGGACTATTTTGGAAGGCACCCCTTTCAGGTTAATTTTTTCCGAGGAAAGAAACGGCTCGGTTTTTACAGGAGTAAGTGCCGCAAGCATGGTGTCTTTTCCATATTCTTCAAGTCCTTTGAGAAGGTTAGCCACAATTTCCGGAATTTTTGCTCTTGCCCGCGCGCTCCCTTCTTCCAGGACTCCTCCCTCTATGCGGGCAAAATCTCCAGGAAACATTATCGGAAGGTCTTCATATGCCTGATTCAGAGCAGCTTCAAGTTCTTTGCACAGGGTATCGGCGTTTAACGAACACTTGTTTACAATTTCAGGATAATTCAGAGAGAGCTCTTTCAGGAGCATTCTCTCGAGCCGAGAAGCGTTTATTTCCGGGAACAATTCAAATCCGCGGCTGACAAAGTACACCCGCCGCGGGCAGCTGTTATATAGGAGAATGTCGGAGACGCTTATATCCGGGTTCCGTGAATCTGCAGGCATCACATTCCAATTTACCATCCAGATGTTATAAATTTTTTGTATAAGATGTCCGGTCTCAAACAATTCCCGTACTGCGACAATTGCCGAACTCGCATTCGTTAGATATATATGGTAATGTTTCGTCTTAGTTTAAGTAAGTCATGACATCAAACGATTCCTCAGAAAATCTGCGCAACCGTCTCGCGGAAAAAATGGCTGGTGATATCACACTCTCGGAAAAACCCGGAGAGTCCCTGAAAAAGTGGAGGTTAAACTTCGAAATATCCCAGACTGATATTGCAAATTACCTTAAGGTTTCTCCTTCTGTGATAAGTGACTATGAAAGCGGAAGGCGAAAGTCTCCAGGGACACTGATAGTCCGGAAAATCGTTGAATCCCTGCTTGAAATTGATATAGAGCGGGGGGGGAAGAAGATCCACGCTTACGAATCCATACTTAACGCTGAAAATAGTTCAAAATCCATCTATTCAACCTATGAATATACCATCCCGATACAGCTTGCAAAACTGGTCAACCTTATCGAAGGCGACATTGTCTACAAAGGGGCTGAAAAGCCTCTGTATGGTTTTTCTGTTATCGACAGTCAGAGGGCGATCCTGGAACTTTCCTCCCATGAATTCCAGAAGCTCTACGGCTGGAGTACGGACAGAGCCATGATCTTTACGAAGGTCAGTACCGGGAAATCCCCCATGGTAGCTATCCGGGTCACCAATCTGAAACCCGGAGTCGTTGTGCTCCACGGGCTCCGTGAAGAAGAGGTCGAACCTGTTGTAGTCAAGATGGCAGAGGTAGACCGTATCCCCCTTGTCGCAACCACAATGGACCTCGATCAGATTGTGCAGTTACTGAAAAAATACAGTCAATATTATGCGAAGGAATGAAAACCCTGAAACTGATGCCTAAACACTCAAAAACAGGTGAACAAATGACTATTGGAATTGTATCTTACGGTGCTTATGTCCCAAGATACCGTATAAAAATTGAAGAAATCGCCCGGCTCTGGGGTGATGATGCCGAGGCTCTCAGAAATGGCCTCATGGTGTACGAAAAATCCGTACCTGATGTCGATGAAGACGCAGCAACGATTGCAGTGGAAGCAGCAAGATACGCAATGGCAAGAAGCGGTGTCGATACCTCCAGAATCGGGGCGGTATACACAGGTTCAGAAAGTCATCCCTACGCTGTAAAACCTACAAGCACCATCGTAGCCCAGGCTATCGGCGCAACCCCCGAAATGACTGCAGCAGACTTTGAGTTTGCCTGTAAGGCAGGAACAGCCGCAGTTCAAGCCTGTATGGGCCTGGTGGGCTCAGGAATGATCGACCTCGGGATGGCCATAGGAGCAGACGTTTCCCAGGGGGCCCCGAGCGATGCTCTTGAATACACTGCAGCTGCAGGTGGAGTTGCCTGCCTGATCGGAAGAAAAGAATCCGAACTTGCTGCAATAATTGAAGATACATACTCTTTTACAACGGATACCCCTGACTTCTGGAGGAGGGAAGGAATGCCCTACCCCGAGCATGGAGGCAGGTTTACGGGAGAGCCCGGATACTTCAAGCATGTGACAAACGGTGCAAAAGGGCTGCTTGAAAAAATCGGGACAAAACCTGAAGATTATGATTATGCGGTATTTCACCAGCCAAACGGAAAGTTCCCGAGCAAGGCTGCAAAGATGCTCGGGTTTACAAAAACCCAGATCACGCCGGGACTTGTTGTCCCTAAAATCGGAAATACCTATTCAGGTTCCTGCCTAATGGGAATTGCTGCAACCCTTGACCAGGCAAAGCCCGGAGATAGGATTTTTGCAACCGCTTTCGGGTCCGGAGCAGGGGCCGACGCATTCAGCATAACAGTTACCGACAGGATTGAGGAAATCCGAAATCGGGCTCCGACGGTTTCCGAAATTATCAAGGATCCTGTATACATCGACTACGCAAGGTATGCCAGGCATAAAGGCAAGATCCGTCTGGCCTGAAAACGGGGTGAATATAATGAGAGACGTAGCAATTATCGGAGTAAAGAATACAAAATTCGGGGAACTCTGGGAGCGCTCCTTAAGAGACATAGTCGTAGAAGCCGGCATAGGAGCAATCCAGGACGCAGGCGTAAGCGGAAAAGATATTGACGCGCTTTATATAGGGAACATGAGTGGAGGCCGCTTTATTGAGCAGGAACATATAGGGGCTCTCATTGCGGACTATTCAGGGCTTTCAAGGAACCTCCATGTCCCGGCTACAAGAGTGGAAGCCGCCTGTGCATCAGGAGGGCTTGCCCTGCGCCAGGCCATAATGTCCGTGGCTTCGGGCTACAGCGAGATCGTGGTTGCGGCAGGAGCGGAAAAAATGACAGACGTTGGCTCCGAAGAGGCATCTTCAGCTCTTGCGGCAGCCGCCGACCGGGAATGGGAAGGCATGGCAGGAGCAACTTTCCCCGGGCTTTATGCAATGATTGCAAAACTGCATATGCACAGGTACGGAACCACCAGTGAACAGCTTGCAGAAGTAGCCGTAAAGAACCACAAAAACGGATGCTTTAACCCGATCGCCCAGTACAAGAACCTGATCACCGTAGACAACGTCCTGAACTCAATAATGGTAGCCGACCCGTTACATATCTTTGACTGTTCTCCAATAACAGACGGGGCATCTGCGCTTGTCCTGGCACCTGCGGATGTTGCCCACAAATACACCGATACCCCCATTTACATTAAGGCAACCGCACAGGCAAGTGATACTATCGCCCTCCATGACAGAAGAGATATCACAACCCTGGACTCAACCGTAATGGCTGCAAAGAGGGCATATTCCATGGCAAAATTGAAGCCTGAAGATATTGACCTTGTCGAAGTGCACGACTGCTTTACCATTGCAGAGATCTGTGCAATTGAAGACCTCGGCTTTGCAGAAAAAGGCAAAGGCGGGATTGTCACCGAAAATGGAGAAACTGCAATCGGCGGAAGAATCCCTGTCAACACCTCCGGCGGCCTGAAAGCCTGCGGACACCCCGTGGGAGCAACAGGCATAAAGCAGGCTGTGGAAATCGTAACCCAGCTGCGCGGAGATGCAGGCAAGCGCCAGGTAGCTGGGGCTGAGTACGGAATGACCCACAACGTCGGAGGGTCAGGAGCAACGGCAGTAGTACACATTTTCTCGAGGGATAGGTGAAATAGATGTCTTCTGTACCAAGATTCTGGAGAAACCTCGGCAGCAGGTATAACCTCGAAGGAACCCGCTGTAAGGAATGCGGGGAATACTTCTATCCCCCACGCAATGTCTGCGTAAACTGCAGGCGCATGGGTGAGCTCGAACCCTTCAAATTCAAAGGCACCGGCGAAATCGTAAGCTACACATTGATTCACACGGCTGCGGAAGGTTTTGAAAGCCAGGCTCCCTATACCCTTGCAATAATCAAACTGGACGAAGGGCCCCGCCTGACCTCTCAGGTAATTGGCGACCCTGAAAAGATCCAGATCGGAACTCGGGTTAGGTCCGTGTTCAGAAAGCTAGGGGAAGACGGGGAACACGGCATGATATACTACGGCACCAAGTTTGTCCCTGCAGAGGACTGATTGGGCCAAGACTTTTCCTTCCTGGAAAATTTAGGAAATAAATTACGGTTTAGTTAATAAATTACGGATTGAACCTGAACAGAACCGGAGATGTCTGGAAACTATGATCGAAGTGGAAGTCAAGGTCAGAGCGGATCACTCAAAGATCCGCCCGCTCCTTGAGAAAATCGGGGCAGGCAAAATAGGGGTTGAAGAACAGGCAGATACCTATTTTGCAGCTCCGTACAGGGACTTTGCAAAGACTGATGAAGCCCTCAGGATCCGCTCTCTGGGTGGGCAAGCTGTTTTAACATATAAAGGGCCTAAACTCGATAAAGTATCCAAAACCCGAGAAGAACTCGAAACTCCTGTAGATGAAGCCACAGCAGTAAAAATATTTCGTGCCCTGGGGTTCTCGGAAGCCGGAGCAGTCCGCAAAAAACGAGAAATATTCAGAGCAGGAGAAATAATCGTCTGCCTTGATGCAGTCGAAGGGCTGGGAGAATTCCTGGAAGTAGAGCTTGATGTAGAAGATGAAAAAGATCTTGGAAGTTCCAGGGATCAGTTGTTTAAATTATTATCTCAGTTAGGAGTAGATGAAAAAGATTCCATCCGGACATCTTACCTTGAGATGGTACTTGGAAATAAGAACTGAAAGCATTTTTACCCATTAATGCTGTTGTGTCAGCAGTAAATATCATGTCAGCAGTAAGAATGGAATGTCCAGTATAACCGATTACAGCGTTCAGAATCTTTTTTTTCATTATCTTTTAATTCTGAGGATTGGCGCGACAATACTGCAAATAAATATAGTATTTTTACCAAAATGTGATAAAGAGAAATAGAACAACGATTATATTGTTCCTGTGACTGAAAACCTATTCAGATTTAAACTGAAGTTTCAAAGAAACGCGATTTTAACCTCAATTTTCTCTAAAAAACAATATCAGCTGACCTTTTGCAAATTTTTTATTTGTAGATCCTAAGTATTAAATTCACTTTAAAAAGTCTATTGATATTGTTTATTTCAAAAAGTTATTTATATAGGTAGATCATAATCAATACTATGGTATTTTTAAGAAAGAAACTCGTCAATGGGAAACCTTACTGGTATATAGTAGAATCTGCCAGAGTTGATGGAAAGGTAAAAACCATTTTTCAGGTTTATCTGGGTAGCGCAGAAAAAATACTTGAGATGAAAAGGCAATGTGAATCATTGCCCTATGATAAACTTAGATCCTTTGATTACGGCAAGCTTGCCGCACTTCTTCATGTGAATGAAGAACTTGGATTCATTGACATAGTTAACAAGCATACTGACAAAAAATTAATAGATGGATTGAGTGTTGGAGAATACCTCTTACTTGATGTAATCGGAAAAAGTCACGGCGTTTTAAGTGAAAACGGGATTGAAGAGTGGTTCAAAAAATCCCCTTTAGCTTTCATGTGGAAATTCCCGCACAAGTTAAATTGTCAGAATTTTCTGAACCAAATGAATTATGTCGACTTGGATACTATGAAAAAGATTGAAGACGATCTTTGCAGAGTTCTTGTAGGAAAGGGATTTACTCCATCAATAATGTTTGTGGATGAATCAAACTGGTTTACGTATGCTAACAATTATGATGACGAGAGCGAACTGCTTCATAAAGGATATAACAAAAAGCATAGGAAAGACAAAAATCAAATATGTGTTTCGCTAGCTGTAAACGAGGATAACATACCTTTTATTCATGAAACATATCCTGGAAATGTTCATGACTCTGAAGAATTTTCAGGCATAGTAGATAAAATCATAAACAGACTGACTGAATTAAATATCTGTTCTGAAGATCTTGTTCTTGTTTTCGATAAGGGTAACAACTCAAAAGATAACATTGAAAAGGTAACCTCAAAAATGAGTTTTGTAGGATCTGCAAAAACAAATCAAGCCGAGGAGCTTCTCGATGTTCCGCTTTCCAAATATGAGTGTTTATACAAGAATTCGAAAGGTAACAAAATTTTTGGATACAGAACAAAACACCAGTTTTACGGAGCAGAATATACAACCGTAATAACCTACAACGAAGGAACTTACAAGCTTCAAAAGAGCACTTATGAAACAAACAAATCAAGAATAATTGATAGTTTGGAGGATCTCCAGAGAAGATTAGAAAGCAGTAAAGGAAAAGAAAGAAACAGGAGCAGCGTAGAACGTGAGGTTGCAGGAATTATTCTGAAAAAATACAATAGCGTTATAAAATATGAAATAATTGATGCTCTGGAAGGGAAGAAAAAGCCTCAGTTAAAGTTCTGGATTGATGAAGAAAACGAAAAAAAGTGCGAAAAGACGTTTGGGAAGAACGTCCTATTTACGGATAAGCAAAAATGGCAAACTAAAAAGATAGTGAAAACATATAACAGTAAGAATCTTGTTGAAGATGATTTTAAACTGTTGAATGATCACTTGCTTGTTCCTGTAGGACCAGTATATCATCACAAGGATGAAAACATTAGAGTTCATGTGTTTTTGGCTATGGCTGGCCTACTTTTCTACAGATACCTGGCATGGGAGACCAAAATGTACGGTTTCTCTTTGAAAAAGCTCATTGAAAAACTGTCTGAGATCAAGATTGCGGTAGTTCAGGAAAAAGAGTCCAAAAAAAGCAAAATTATTGTGGAAGAAATGGACACAAAACAAGCATCGTTATTTTCTTTTCTAAACATGGAAAAATACCTGCCATATTAACAAAATCGTTATTGTCAGGATTATTCTTTTATTAGGCATACACAAACAAAGCCAGAGGATAACGGAAAATCACTCATCTTTGAAAGGTGAGTTAAATGGAATACATTTTTTTCATAATATTTTCAAATCTTGTATTACTGATCGGATGATGACTGATGACCTTCCCATTATAAATAATACAAAATGTTCCGAAAGCACAGGGTGTTTGTTGAGCTTCCTCCGAATCCTTAAGGTCGATCAGGTTAGCCTTTATTTTCAATTTGTTTCTGGCAGTTTCCAAAATAGCATCCACGTTTTTTACTGAGTAAGGACACTGGGCGGAGCGTATGATGGTCAGGCCTTCCTCATATTTCTCCGTATTCGCTGAGATGGTTTTAAACTTCGGATCCGGGGCTTTCGGGTTGAATTTTAAAACCATCAATTCAAAATCAGGTTTAGCCTCATCGACCGGAATAAACCCTTTTTTTAAGAAAATATCTTTCCTGGCCATAAATGGGCCATTTCTTGTAACAACCGCAACGCCCTGCATGTTTGCTTCTTTTGCATCCTTAATGCACTCTTCAATCAAAGAAGACGCATATCCTTTCCCTTTAAACTCGTTTTTGAATCCGACAAAAATGCAATGGATAAATATATATCCTTCTGCATCGACCGGGCGGTGTGCATATTTTCCCGGGATATATTCAAGCATGCCCTGGTAACCGCCTTCTTCTGAGATGATTACTTTTATCCTGAGCCCTTTTGGATAGTATTCTTTAAACCAGTCAATTTTCCTTCTTAACTCAAGGTGCTTTTTTAACTCTTTGTATCCGCAAACACCATACTCAGCAATGTTTTCCGGAGTAAGGTCCATTATTTCCATGTCAGTCATAGAGACACAATCCCACAACTCATTTATTTCGGCTCTTCGCTGTTTCGGGTGTGTAACTTAGATTCATCTCCTGATTGTCAACATCCTGAATGTCAAAACATCATATCTAAAATTTAGAAACACTTATGGTTGAAATCACATTTAAGCGTGATGTTTCTTTTTTTGCCTGGATACTTTCTAACCGAACAATTATTTTCGGCCCGTATGGAGCAGCGAAGAGCCAAATAATTTTTTCAGCCTCCTGAAACTTTTACTTTTTCTGGATTCAATTCTTACCTTATTCTGGAACCGGGTTTTATCTCTTTGTCCGGCATAAGAGCTGCTACAATCGCCCCGCCGTCATCGGCTGCGAGCATCATACCGTTTGACTCAACCCCGCAGAGTTTGACGGGTTTGAGGTTGGCAAGCACAACAACATATTTGCCTACGAGCTCTTCGGGAGTATAATACGAAGCCATGCCTGCTACAAGCTGCCTTGGCTTTTCGTCTCCGATATCCACTTCAACCCTCAGGAGTTTTTTGGACTTCTTTACAGGTTCGACAAAGAGCACCTTTCCCACCCTGATGTCAAGTTTTGCAAAGTCTTCATACTCAATCTGGGGAAGGGTTTCGATCTGAACCTTTTCTTCAGTTTTTGCCACCTCTCCGGCTTTTTTAGCTGCTTTTGGCTCTTCGAAAGGTCCCATTCCTTCGGATTTAGAAGGCTTCTTTTCACCTCCCTTTGCTGCATTTTTCTTTTCATTTGCGGCTTTTACCCTCTGGTTTGCAATCTCTTCCATCTCTCCGATCCTGTCGTCTTCAAGCTTGGTAAAGAGGATTTCAGGCTTTGCAAGTTTCGTGCCTGCCTTCAGGGGAACAAGAGCTTCTTCATACTGTGAGGCATGGATATCGTTTTCCTGCCCGAGCTCTTTCCAGGCAGTTTCCATGGTCTGAGGGAGCACGGGTTCAAAGATTAGGCTCAGGGCTTTTGCCAGGTGAAGACAGTTATAGATAACCTGTCCGCATGCATTTCTGTCTTCTTTTATTAGTTTCCAGGGCTCATGAGACTGGAAGTAAGTGTTCCCAAAAGAAGCAAGGGTCATGGCAGAATCAACGGCTTTCTTAAACTCGTACTCAGCCATTGCCTCTTTCACCTCTTTCAGGGCTCCTTCAATTTCTGCGCTTACTTCAGGTTCGAGGTTCCCTTCGGGAACTTCTCCATAGTTCTTGAAAGCAAAGAGCATGGTCCTGTACAGGAAGTTGCCGAGCACGGCCACCAGTTCGGCGTTGATCTTTTCCTGAAGTACGCGCCAGGAGAAGTTCAGTTCCTTGGTATGGGAGGTATAGCTTGCAAGGTAATATCTGAGGAGGTCGGGATGGAACCCGTGGTCAAGATAATCTTCCCCGACCCAGACCACATAACCCCGGGTCTTGGAAAACTTTTTGTCTTCTATTTTAACCATACCTGAGGCTACTACAGCCGTAGGCACGGAATAATCCGCCCCGTTAAGCATGGCAGGCCAGAAAATACAGTGGTGGTAGGTAATGTCCCCCCCGATAAAGTGGACGATTTCCCCGTCTCCTTTCCAGAACTTTTCCCAGGAGTCGCCTGCCTGTGCAGCCCATTCCTCGGTAAAAGCGATGTATCCTATGGGAGCGTCCACCCAGACGTAAACCACAAGGTCTTCATGCCCCGGAAATTTAACTCCCCATTCAAGGTTCCTTGTGATGCACCAGTCCGTAAGTCCCTGCTTTACCCAGCCAAGTGCGTAATTTATGGCATTTGTGGTTCCCCCCAGATCGTTTGAAAGGTAATCCATCAGGTAGTCACTGAACTCGGAAAGTTTGAAAAAGAAGTGTTCCTGATGCCGGTACTCTGCAGGGCCTCCGCAGATAGTACATACAGGGTTCTGAAGTTCTCCGGGCTCAAGGTGTTTTCCGCAGCCCTGGTCGCATTCATCTCCCCTGGCGGTTTCGCCACAGTAAGGGCAAGCTCCTTCCACATAGCGGTCGGGAAGGAAGCGGTTACATGCAGGGCAGTAGGCTATTTCTATAATTTTCGGATATACATAGCCCTTTTCAATCAACCTGTTTACAATATCCAGGGTACGATTATGGTTTTCAGGATCGTCGGTTGTCCCGAAAGCATCAAAGTAAACTCCGAGCTGCTTGAAAGTTTCGTCAAAGTGTTCATGGTAGATCTCTACAAGTTCTTTAGGGGTGATCCCCAGCTCCTCGGCGTTCACGACTATCGGGGTACCATGGGTATCCGAGCCGCAGACAAAGGTAACATCCCTCCCCTCCTTCCGCAGGGAACGGGCAAAAATATCGGCGGGCACATAGGTTCGGAGATGCCCTATATGGGCCTTACCGTTGGCATAAGGCAGGCCGCAGGTTACAAGTACGGGTTTACTGGATGAGTCTGACATTCTTATCTCCATAGATTTTGATGAGTGTATCCCTTCTGGACGACTGCAATTCTGAAAAATATTTCGCTTATTGTGTTTGCAAGGAAACTTATTTGAGGGATAGTTGATACTCCTATATAAAGAAAGGTGGAATGCAGAGAAACATAAATACTTGCTCTGACAATTCAGACCTGTTGAATTGACTCTCTATCTGCAGGCTTCTAAAAAACAGATTTCTGGCAGTTTTCCGACCAGAGAATTTGCCTGCCCTCTTACTGGAGTTTTCAGCAGTAAAAAGCATAGACTGGGAACTAAAGAAAAAAACCAAGAAATACGGTCCTGTCAGATATGAATGATGAAAATGTAAACCCAGAAGGTACAAACCCAGAAGGCACGGATTCAAAAAACACGAATCCGGAAGAAACGCCTGGAGACGACCTTTCGAGAAGTAGTGCTTATGAGAAAAAAGAGCCTATTATCCCTGAGAGGGGTATTTCAAGTACCGTCAGGGAGAACTCTTCGGATCCCGATTCCGTTCCTGAAAGACAGGAAGAAGCAAAAACGAATACTTCGGAACTCCACTACCGGGAAACGGAGAACAGAAGAATTGAAAGCGAGAGAGTAAGCACAAATTCAGGCTCTTCTTCCGTAAGGAAAAAGGAGCGCAGCAACAGGTCCTATTTTGTGGTTTTACTGGCCCTTATTGCTGTTATTGCAGTCAGTATGGCTGCTATCTTCTACGGACTAGGTTTCGGAGGAGAATTAGGAAATTCCGAAAAAATCGCGGTAATTTATGTACAGGGTTCCATGCTCACCGGAAACGTTCCCTCGGGGCTCGGCTATGCAACTTCGGAAGAAATCTCTGAAAATATCCACTCCGCTGTAGCGGATGAAAATGTCAGGGCAATCGTACTCAGGATTAACAGCGCCGGAGGATCTCCTGCAGCTGCTCAGGAGATTTCAATAGAGATTGAGAAAGCCCAGGAAAAGGGCATCCCCGTTGTTGTATCCATGGGAGACCTTGCGGCAAGTGCTGCATATTATATCTCTGTGCCTGCAGATTACATATACGCGAACCCCTCCACAAGTACGGGATCAATAGGAGTTATCTGGACTTTTGAGAATATGTCTTCTTACTACGAAAGGGAAGGTGTAGAGTATTACATTTCAAAATCCGGAGAATTCAAGGATATGGGAGGTTCCTGGAGAGGGCTTACGGACGAAGAAAAAGAATACGCTGATAGCGTTGTAATGGATAGTTATGAAAATTTTGTAGACCAGGTTGCAGAAGGGCGCAATATGAACCGGAGTGAAGTAAAAGCGCTTGCTGACGGGCGCATATATACAGGAACGAAAGCAAAGGAGCTCGGGCTTGTGGACGGCTTTGGGAACCTCTATGACGCTATTGATAAGGCTGCGGAACTGGGAGGTGTTCAGGGAGAGCCAAGAGTTGTGTACATGAACAGAGTAAGCCTTTCAAGTTTGCTTCTCGGTTCGGAGTCAGGGGATTCCGGGGAAGAAACAGGTCAGCTTGTCGATTACTTTGAGAAAAGTCCTTACGGCAAGATTCTTGCCTGTATGAGCTGATTCCCGGATTTTATCTCTTTCCCTTTTTCCATAATATTTTTTATTTGGACAGTTATCTGTTTTTCAGGGCAGGCATTCTGCCTGAAAAATAGCAAAATATATATTAGCTAACATGCAGGATAATTCGGGCTTAACATGCTGGAACTCAAATTTGTACGAAATAACCCCGACATAGTTGGGCGTGCTCTTGTTAACAGAAATATGGGCACAGAGCTTATAGATAGCCTTCTTGAGTATGACGTTGCCTGGAGGGAATGCCTCACCGAGGGCGACAGCCTCAAGCATAAACGCAACGTGGTCACCCGCGAGATAGCGCAGCTTAAGAAGGAAAATAAGGACACCTTATCCAAGATAAATGAGATGCAGGGCATCAACAACCGTATTAAAGAAATCGATGATCAGATACGTGACTATAAATCAAAAATAAATGAGATAATGCTCAGCATCCCCAATATCCCCTCCGAGACAACGCCGGTAGGCAAGGATGAAAATGACAATCCTGTCGTAAGGGCAGTTGGAGAGAAGAGAGAATTTACTTTTACTCCAAAGCCTCACTGGGAAATCGGAGAGGCGCTGGATATACTCGACTTTGAACGAGGAGCAAAGATAGCAGGGCAGGGCTTTACGGTCTATAAAGGCCTGGGCGCAAAGCTTGAAAGGGCTCTCATAAATTTCATGCTTGACGTACACACCGGGCAGGGGTATCTCGAAGTTTTCCCGCCTGTGCTCATCAATGAAAAAGCCATGACCGGCACAGGGCAGCTGCCAAAATTCAAGGATGACATGTACTTATGCTGCGCTGACGGCTATTATCTTGCCCCGACCGCAGAAGTCCCTGTGACCAACCTCTTCATGGATGAGTATATGGAAAAACTTCCTGTATTCCTTACGGCATATACTGCCTGCTTCAGACGGGAGGCGGGAAAACACGGACAGGATACGAGAGGCATCATCCGGCAGCACCAGTTCAACAAGGTTGAACTTGTCAAGTTCGTGAAACCTGAAACCTCCTATGAAGAGCTGGAAAAACTCACCCTCGATGCCGAAGAGATTCTCAAACTCCTCAAGTTGCCATATCGCGTCGTAACCCTTTGCACCGGCGACCTGGGCTTCTCGGCTGCCAAAACCTACGACATCGAAGTCTGGGTCCCCACACAGGAAAAGTACCGGGAGATCTCCTCGTGCTCGAATTTCGAGAATTTCCAGGCAAGGAGAGCAAACATCCGCTTCAGGACTCCTGAAGGCCCGCAGTTTATCCACACGCTTAACGGCTCAGGCCTGGCTGTAGGCAGGACCGTCGTTGCGATCCTGGAAAACTACCAGCGTGAGGACGGCAGTGTGGAAATTCCGGAAGTGCTCAGGCCTTACATGGGCGGAGTCGAAGAAATCAGGAAAGAGTGAACTTGCGGGTCACTTCAAAAACACTATCGCCTGAAATTCGATAAAAAAGAAGGCTTATCATAGGCAACCTGTCACACTATTTTGAGGAACGCCCTTAAGGGCAAATCCTCGCCTGTAAGAAGTAATTAACAGGTTCCTTCACTTTTTTCACTTTATTTTTCGGTTCTTTTTCTTCGATTCTTTTTTTTCGGTTCTTTTTCTTCGATTCTTTTTTTTCGGTTCTTTTTCTTCGATTCTTTTTTTTCGACTCTTTTTCTTCGGTTCTTTTTATAGGAATTATCTTTCATCCTTCAGCCTTATACCATTCATTAGCCTGCATTATTCACGGTTTCCCGTGTTTCTTCTGCAGATTTTATCAAGGAGAAGGATATTGTCAAGCATGAGAGACCCACTCCAGCCAAGGGGAACTGCCCAGGCCGGTTTTCCTGAAGACTTATCCACCTGTTCTGGGAGAAGCCCCGTGCTTGTTGACCCGGCCATAGCCCACCTCAGGCATTTGACCCCTTCAATGGTCAACTTTTTCAAATCTTCGATATAAGGCCCTTCTTTTCCATTGGGAAGGTCAAGGATAAAGGCAAACATAGCCTCCGAAAGCCAGAGGGTTGTTACCACCCAGGGATTTCCATCGATGTAACTGTCATTTTCGTAACGTTTGATTCCATAACCCCCATTGATAGGAATTGAGAGCTTTTTCTGGATATTTTCTATAAGGAGAAGAATCATGTCCCTTTCCACAGGATCTTTCGGAGAAATCATCCCAAAGGGCATATAGGCTCCAAGGATGCTTGCGTCAATTGTCTTATCCAGCTTTTCGTTTATGATTCCCTTTGCAAAATAACCTTCCTGAAGCCAGAAACGGTCAATCGTAGCCTGCTTGATGAACTCAGCCCTCTTCTTCCAGCGCCTTGCCATGCCCGACTCTCCGTTTTCTTCTGCAAGGCGAGAGGCTCCCATGAGCCCTGCATAGATCGAGGCATTGGTATAGGTGAAAACTCCGTAATAGGTCTCCCACAGGTCCATACAGCTTTCATGCAGCCCGGACTTGGTCCTCTTCATCAGGTATTCGGCAGCCCTGAGCACGGAGACCCAGACTTCTTCCAGAAACTCAACCTTTTTGAGACCTTCAAGAATCCGATAATATACGTCCATGGCATGAAGTGTGGCTCCTGTCTCGTCGATCTGAGTTGAATATTCAAAATTTCCCCAGGAAGGAGCTATGTCTCCATTGAGCCAGTAGCGCTGGAACCAGGAACCGTTAGGGAGCTGGGTCCGAATGCACCATTTGAAAAATCTGTCACAATATTCGGGATATCCCGAGTGTTTGAGGGCGAGCACCAGCTCCGAGGTGTCCCTGTTCCAGCAAAACCCGTATCCTCCGCATTTCTCAAAATTGGAGTCAAACTCCGGAGCAGCCACAAAGGACCCATACTCACGATCGTTCAGGAGATAAAGCATGAGTAGAGACCGGTTATAGGCATTGAAGAGTTCCTGGCGCAGGTTATTATGGCCTTCAAGCCCGGGCATCTTGAGCACATGTTTTTTTGAGAGCCACATTACCCAGTGTTCCCTTGTCTTTTCAAAGATATGTTCAAGAGGCAGTTTGGATAACTCATGCATTCTCTTATACAGGAGGCTTCGGGAAGATGCAGCCCCCATAAAGATAACAAACTCATTTGCTCCGTCAGCTTCCAGGTTGAGGTCCCAGCCAGCAGCATTGTTGATATTTCCGATATCTTCCTTATTCCGCTGGAGCTTCCCGTCCTCCATATCGTATTTAGAGTTTGTCCACCATATCGTATCCATTGCCTTCCCGATCTGCCATTCCGTAAACTCCGGCAGGGCATAGATTCCGATATAGTAATTTTGCCAGTATTGTGCAAGCAGGCGAGCTTCGGCATCGCAAAATGCGGAATTTTTCTTGGAAGTCTCCCCCACGTTAAAATTCGAATAATAAAAAAATTTTCCTGACATTTTTTGCTGGGACTGCACCTTAAATCTGCGGATAAGGACAGGCACTTCAGGGTGCACAAGGTCAAGAATCGAGATCCTTATCCCGGAGTCGTGGTAGAGTTTCGTGGATACGATATTTGTATCCTCGATATAGTTCTGAATAGAATGCCAATCGTTATCATTTGTCCAGAGAAGCCTATCCCCCGTATGGATGCAGGCAAGAGATTCCTCTACGTGCTGGGCATGGTCTCTTCGGGGATAAAATAAGCCTAAAATATCTCCCTTTCGCCCCATTGTCACAAGCATTTCGTCATTTCCGAGAATGACATTCGGTTGTCGGATCACCGGGTGTCCCCTCTAAGCTGATATTCCTGGTTTTCACGAGAAGGAGCCAGAGAGATCACATGTTCGCAGACCTCCTTTCCTGTGGCTTTACAGCTGACTTCCCTCACACTTATGTTCTTCCCGAAATATTCGGTCAGATAACCCGCAAAGTAGCCGCTCATAAAGGCACAGACAGGCTGGTCCGAAGCTCCGTAAACATCGGCTATAAACGAGTCTTTAACAATGATTCTTCCTTCATAGGTTTCCGGGTTACATTCGATTTCCAGAATTCCCCAGCCAACAGCTCGGTACAGTTCCGCAAGCATGCTTTCGAAGTTGTTGTTATTAATAGGCATAATACTCTTGAAATATTTTGCGGCATGGCTTCCTCCCCGCAGTCCGGATAAGGTAAGAAGTCCTTCGGCATGCGGCACATTCTGATTAAGAGTTTTGATGATATCAACAATTGTGAGCGCCCTTGCCATAACTCCCCTGACTCCTATGACATTAAGGGGAAAATCAACAGAGTATATCATTCCGAATTCCGAGATCCCAAATTCGACCGCACTTACAACTTCCAGTTCTCCAATTTTTTGAGCAAGGTTCGCCATATCCGCATCTTTCTTAAGCTCTGTAAATATGGAGTATTCTCCGGTCGTCTGCGTAATATTATCAATATGTCCGAACTTAATGAAGGCATTCTCTTTTTCAAGTAAATCGGTTATTACAGATAAAGATCCAGGCTCTTTCGAATAAGTAATCTTGAACCATACAATCTGCGAATCTTCGTTAAATCCTGCAAACATGCATAAGTCCCTAACCATGTGACTCAAACTCCCATGAATTATATGTATACATTTCATTAAGTCATTGCGTTAAGCTCCTGAATACACGAGCCTTGAAGTCCATGAGTACTGCCATAAAGTTTACTGCTGCCTCGAAGGGGGTAGAGTGGACGCTGAAATAAGAATGTACGTCTCCATCCCCGAGCCACTTGGTGCACATATAGTAATAGTGGTCCGAAGTCAACAGGTGCTTCCATATACGCAGGATTTCGGGGTCTCCTGTTTTTTTCACAAAAGGCTCAAGCAATTTTATTTCCTCAAAACAACGCCGTTGCATATCGTTTCCAAGCCAGGCGCTGGTATCGCGTTCCATATCAGCCCAGGAAATCGTGGAAAAGTCTCCTATATCGATCTCAGCTACAGGGGAATATTTTAGGGCAATCTCTGAAGGAGTGCTGAATTCCATGCCATTTTTGAGGACTTCTTCAGGTAGTTTTTCCAGGAAGTCAAAAATTCCGGTTTCTTCCCACTGGTGTTCTCCGAAAGTTTCGTAGTCCATAAAGATATTGATGAAATCCTCCTTAACCCCCGAAGCCCACGAAGCCCATTTTTCCGCAGTGAGGGGATAACCTTCCCACCATCTTGCTGAGAACCGGTAACCAATATCGTCGCTCAGCTTATAGTTCCTGAAGAGAATGGGAAGTCCCGAACCCTTTGCCCTGTAGAGTACGTTCGGAGACCTGCCATCAAGCATGTGGTCTGCGCCTTCCGTAAGGATCGCACTGTACCCAAGCTCTGAAGCGATTTTTGCGATAGAGTTATTGTAAAGAAGTTCGGTGTTCCGGAAGACCTGAGGTTTGACTCCGAGGAGGTCGTAAACTATTTTTCGGTGTTCCTTCACCTCCTCAATAAACTCGGTTTTGTCTTCAAAAAGACTTGAAAGAGAGTGGTAGAAGGTCTCGTCCAGAAACTCTACAGCCCCTGTTTTTGCAAGTTCGCGAAAACTCTCCAGCACCTCTTCACCCCAGAGTTTGCATTGTTCAAGCAGTGTGCCGGTAATCGAAAGGGAAAATCTGAACTCTCCTTTATGCTCGTCAATGGAGTCCAGAAGAACTCTGTTTGCAGGGGTGTAACATTTACGGGATACCCTTTCAAAGATCTCCTTGTTGCTTCTTTCATCGAAATAGCGGAAAAAGCCAGACCTGTCATCAGGCCAGAACCTGCGCAGCCTGAAAGGCTGATGCACCTGGAAATACATGCAAACAGAGGTCATACCCTTTCCTCCAAAACGGCTCTTCTTAAATCCGAGAGAATGGAATAGTAGTTCACAGCCCTTTCATACCCTTCCCGGGTGTTTTCGGGACCCATTGAAAACAGGATTTCACTCTGCTGGAGGTAGCCAAAAACCTGCTTCAGTTTCTGGTAGTTCGGTTTTTCTTTAATTTCCGCAAGTTCTTCCCCAATCCTCACCAGCTCCCGGAGATAAAGCTGCTGGGCATGGTTTCCGATAGCGTTGTGCATACCATAACGAATGGTCTGTTCGGTCCCGAGGGTAGGAAGTTTCACAGGACTGAACCTGTTTACTGCTTCCGAAGGGGTAATCATTTCAATTCCCCGGCTCTTAAGAGTTTCCGGAAAAGTCCGTATGAAATCGGCTATCATACTTTTATTCCTGTGGTGAAGGCAGAGGCTTGTATAATTTAAATAAAGAGTAAGAATATCCCCTTCTATGCCTGCAATCCAGTCTGCAAACTTATCCGGGATCAAAGGATAACCTTCCCAACTTTTTTCCGAAAAACGCAGTTCAAGGTCTTCACTGAGGTTTATATGCCTTAAAAGGGTAGGGAGTCCGTTTTCAAAAACTCGGACAGGATCGCATCCATCCATAATGTTTCTCGACCCTTCGGCGATAAGGCACCTGAAACCCATATCAGCAAGTATGCTATCCACTCTTTCGGTGTAAAGAAGTTCGGTGTTCACAAAAGTCACGGGGTTTACTCCCAGCAGTTCCCTGAGCATTTCACTGTAAACCATTACTTCCTCCCTGAACCCGGAGAGATCGGGATAAAGGGCACTCAGAGAATGATAACAGCAACCCCCCGTAAACTCTACCTTCTTACTCTCCGCAAGTTCCCTGATAGATTCAAGAAGTTCAGGGTCCCACCTGCACTGTTCAAGGAAAGGTCCTGAAAGGTCAAAAGCATAGCTCCCCCCCCTTTCAATGGATTCCAGAAAAAAGTCATTAAGGCGCAGAAGTTCCCGGCCTGTTTTCAAGAGCCTTGAAAAAATGTGGTTCCGATCAAAATACCGGTCCATTTCAGGCACTCCGGAAAAACCCTCTACAGGCCAATACCACTTCGGACTGTAAGGCAGATGCACTCCCAAACACATGCATACGGCTTTCATAACGGAATACTGTTGTGCGGAAACCTACTAAAAACTATTGTTTCACTCAGCCTTTTACCTAATAGCGAATTATTACAACGTTCAAAGAAACCTGTTCCAGATTAAATAGGAATCACGCTTCTGATCCCGAAAAATGAATATCTCAGTATTCCCTCCCTGCGCCGCAACGGGTTGGAGTCCACCTGCCTGCCAGATAAAAACGACTTACAAGCCAGTACAGCAATCAAGAGGGATGAAGGAATCATCCCATCATGAAACGAGTAAGGCTGCCGTAAGCTTCTGCCATTTCTTTTAGGGAAAGGGAAAGCTCGAAGTTCTTGCCTTTGATTTCAAGAGTCTCACCGCCAACATTTCCGATTACCACATAGGGCATGCCTTCAAGAATTTCCTGCACGGCTTCGGGTTCGGAGCTTACAAGCAGGGCCCTTCCCGGACCTTCTGAGAACAGGAGTTCGTCTGCCTGTATTTCTCCTGCAACTTTCCCGAGGTCTACTTTTGCACCCATGTTCCTGCACATCCTTGCAAGCCCTGCCCCAAGTCCTCCGAGAGAGAGATCATGTGCGGAGCTCAGCTTTCCACTTTTAACAGCTTTAATTATGGTTTTTATAAGTTCAGGAGCATTCTCCGGGACTGCCGGGACCTTTCCGGCGTTTTCGGACTCCATACAGGCGTAGTATTCGGAGCCTCCCATTTCAGGAATTGTCTCTCCTACAAGGATAATGCTGTCTCCGGCTTTTGCAAAGAAACCTGAAGGGAGAGGAGTTTCTAGGTCAACTTTTCCTATCATGCCTATCGAGGAGGTGGGGGGGATTGCGGTCTTAAACTCGTCACTCTCGTTATAGAGAGAAACATTTCCTCCGACGACCGGGATTGAAAACTTTCTGGCTTCGTCTCCAAGCCCAAGTACGGCATTTTTGAACTGAGAGTATGTTTCAGGACGCTCAGGGTTTCCGAAGTTAAGGCAATTTACGATTGCCAGCGGTTCTGCCCCTTTTACTGCAAGATTCATGGCGTTTTCGATAATTGCGGTCTTTCCCCCGGTGTAGGGGTCAAGCAGGGTGACTCTGGGCTGGCAGCCGCAGGTAAGTGCGATTCCTTTTGAATCGGTTATCCTGAGCACACCGGAGTCTTCCCCGGGCTTGACAACGGTCCTGAGCTGGACCTCATGGTCATATTGCCTGTAGATCCATTCCTTTGAGGCAATATTGTGGGAAGACAGGACTTTCAGGAAAGCAGCTTTCAGGTCTTCGGGAGCTTCCGGCTTCTTGCCTTCTTCCCTCTGCGTGGGGACTTCTGAGGTCTGCTCACAGGCAGGGGCGCCTCCCGTCAGAAAAGCTATTGGGATGTCCGCGACGATTTCCCCTCTGAACTCAACGGCATATGTGGGCTCTTCCGTAAGGTATCCGACCACAGCCCCGTTCAGGTCATACTTCCGGACCAGAGCAAGGACTGCATCGACATCCTCAGGAGCTACTTCAAAGAGCATGCGTTCCTGGGACTCGGCAAGCAGGATTTCGTAGGCATTCATATTGGGTTCGCGCTGCGGGACCGCATCTGTAATTATACGGGCTCCAAGGCCTCCTTTTGCAGCCAGTTCCGAGCTTGCGCCCCCAAGCCCGGCAGCCCCGAGATCCTTGCAGGACTTTACATAGCCTTTTTCTATGGCTTCAAGGGTCATTTCCATGACAAGCTTTTCGGTGTAGGGGTCTCCTACCTGAACACTCGGGCGGTCTTCGGCTTCAGCGGACTCGGATAGGTCTCTGGAAGCAAAGGAAGCGCCTCCTAATCCGTCTTTTCCGGTGCTTGAACCTGCAAGAATGAGCTTGTTTCCGGCTTTCTGGGATCGGGCTGTAGTAATATTTTCTTCCTTGCAGAGCCCGACTGCAACAACATTTACCAGCGGGTTTCCGCTGTATCGGCGGTCAAAAAAGGTCTCGCCGTTTACCACGGGCACTCCTATACAATTCCCGTACCCTGCGATTCCTTTAATGATCTGCTCAAAAAGGAAAAGGTTTTTCGGGGTGTCCAGAGGCCCGAAATAGAGGGGGTCCATAAGAGCTATCGGACGAGCTCCCATAGATATAATATCCCTCACGATTCCTCCAACCCCGGTAGCTGCCCCGTTGTAGGGGTCTACGTATGAAGGGTGGTTGTGGCTTTCCATGCCTATGGCAAGCACATATCCTTCTTCGAATTTAAGAATTGCAGCATCGTCTCCGGGACCGATAAGGACGTTTTCGCCCGTGCTTGTGAAAGTTTTAAGGAGAGGGGCGCTTGAGCGGTAGGAGCAGTGTTCGCTCCACAAATTTAAAAAACAGCCCTGTTCTACAAGGGTAGGCTCTCTCCCAAGTTCTTTTTGAATAATCTTCAGATCTTCTTCAGGTAACATTGCCTTGCCTCTGATTCTTAAGCCTCATTTAAATGCCGAAGCTCTAATTTCTTTTGTAACTTCCCTAAAATTTCAGGGTTTCCAATATAGCGATTTTTCAATATAACGATAATAGATTATGCGCACATAAAGGGACAGGGATTAGATAAATATTTCTTTAAGCCAGAGAAAAAAATATTTATCCGGAACAAGCATCTGCAAACGCTTTGCCCGCAGATTTCCCGGATTTTCGAGAATAAAATCCGGAAAGAAGGTAAGAAGTGAGAAGAGATTTAAAAAATCGAGAGCATGAAAAAGAAGGGATTGAAGAAGATATCAGAAGAAAGGAAGAATTTAAGAAAATTCAGAATACATATTCTTCAAATTAACGGATATAATGAAGAAGAATGCAGAAAATCTGAAAAGTAACCAGCTTTAAAAAATGAAATTTGAAACTAAAAAAGTAGAAAATTGAATATAGAAATTAGATTTAGAAGTTAGATTTGCTGAACCATTTTTTCTACCTTAATTCCGGTTTCGGTTAGGAAGTAAACATTTTCTTTTTTTGCAATTAGCTTTTTTTCTTCCAGTTCCTCAAGAGTTTTTGCTATGGTAGGATATACCACCCGAAGAGTTTTAGAGATACGCTTTCCTTCCATTTCCCCTTTAGAGGAGAGCAGAGAGAGCACTTTTTGCCTTACGCTGTTCCCGTTCACAAAACCTATTAACTCGTTCATATGGTACCTCCCTATATGTTTGATCTCTGAATATTATACAGACATGTTTATATATCTAAAGTGTATAAATACCTAATCATATAGGTTATATAAAAAGATGGGGTTCAAGCTATATTTAGCTTTTTGATAGCTGAAAAATGCTTTTTCCGGCAAAAACACAATTTTAGGGGTTTATTCTTCAGGATACGAATCTGGTTTTTCCGGAGATTTTATTTCTTGAAGCTAAGACCGGGAGATTTCCGGTCTCCCTGTGAGACTATTTACTGCAAATACGAAAAGCAAAGAAATACGAAGATCTGGTTGGCTTTTTATATTATTGGAGATTTCAGTTTATGACTGAAATTCAGTATAAAGTGCCTTAAAAATACCATTAGGCTTTAATACCATCATTGATAAGTACTTTATATCTATTTAGTTATTTTCGGATGTAAATTACATATACAATGATTACAAATTTGGAGGACATACTAACAAATGAGCAGCGGAATGTGCCCGGTATGCGGGCTTCCAAAAGAACTTTGCATTTGCGAAGAGGTTGCAAAAGAGCAACAGAGAATTACTGTGAAAGTAAACAGAAGGAGATATGGAAAAGAAGTCACTGTTGTAGAAGGTTTCGATGCAAGTGAAATTGACCTTCATGAACTTTCCACATATCTTAAATCAAAATTTGCATGCGGCGGTACAGTAAAAGGAAACACTGTAGAACTTCAGGGCAACCACCTGGCCCGCATGAAAGAAGTCCTCATGGAAAAGGGTTTCTCTGCTGAACAAATTAAAAATTAAACTCCGAACCCGTCCCCCAACGGAAAAAATAGCCTGAGAACAGGAGTATCAGCCTATAGACTCAGATTCGGAGTTGTACGTATCTTTTTGACAGTTTTTCGATAGCATGCATCTTCTTCCAGCAGATATATGGCTGGAAGACGAATTCCTGCTCGGAAATCGTACAAAAAATGCGTTATATATATTTATCCTTGCAAGTGTTGGTCTCCAATGAAAACAACATGCGAAATAATGGTACAGAAAGTCTTGCCTGCAATCAGAGCTGAGCTTTCAAGGGTGATGATTTTTGAGCATGGATGCACCCAGCAGGATGTAGCGGATATCCTTGAGCTTTCGAGAGCTGCGGTATCCCAGTATGTGAGTGAAAAACGCGGAGCTGAAGTTGATTTTTCAGAGGAGACCCAGAATGAAATTAGAAAATTTGCATCAGTACTCTTAAACGGCGGTTTATCCTCTCAGGAAAAAGTAAATGGTATGTGCAGTATTTGCTGTTTTGTCCAGAAGTCTGGCTGGCTATACAAAAATGAGCCTGAAGCTAAAGCCTGTATCATCTGCAAGGATATGAACGAGAAGTGAAAGACTCACTGTGCATAAAATGCAAGGGAAAAGGACTTTGCGGGCGCCCCCACTGTCCAATTTTAGAGAAGTTCAGGTCCCTGCAATCAATTTCTCCTGCAATTTCAGGAGATTCCGTATTTGGGGCATCTCCCCCAGCTCTTTTTGTAGGAAGCTACGGTCACCCCAGGGTTTCGGCAGGCCCCTTGATCCCTCCTTTAGCAAAGGAAAACGAAGCTTTGCTTTTAGAAGAACCTTCAGCCTGGGGAAACATGAAGATAGAAGACGTCATTTCCATGCGTTCCCGTATGGTCAGGGCAAACACGAGCCTGCATGTAAAAGATGCACGGAGCAAAGAAAATCCTCTTCTTGTAAAAGCCCAGGAACTGGCGCTTTCTAAAAAGCCAGTGGATACCGAGGCCTGGTTTTTTAAAGCCCCCAAACAGGAACTCAAATTCGATGCAGTCCTGACACCTATGGGCCCTTCAGGACTTATGAAAAACTTTGAGCTGGCCGAAAATCCGGATGTCCCTAAAAAAGTGGATTACCTGGTCTATGATACCGATGCCCTCGCAAAAGATGCTGTTACCGAACTATTAAAAAGTGACGTTTCCACGGAACATATCACCCGTCTTTTTTCCATAGGTCTGCTCGGAAAAGAGCGTAAAATAGTGCCTACCCGCTGGTCTATCACAGCCGTGGACGATATGGCAGGAAAGGAACTTGCAGACCGCATAAAGGATTTTCCCTGGGTTTCTGACATCAGGCTTTTCAGCGGGACGCATTTCGGAAACCATTTTGAAGTCCTTATCCTTCCAAGGGCTTATTCCTTTGAACTTATTGAAATCTGGCTCCCAAAAACTGTCTGGTCCGGGGAATCAAGCTGGATAGGAGAGGACAGTGAAGGGCTTGACGGAAAGAAAGGGTACTCCCCTCTGGCAGGAGGATATTATGCAGCAAGGCTTCCCGTACTTGAGTACCTGACAGAAATCAAGAGGCAGGCTTCAGTCTTTGTGCTGAGGGAAATTACTCCCGATTACTGGGCTCCTCTCGGAGTCTGGGTGGTCCGGGAGGGTATGAGAAATGCACTTCAAAATCCCCCAGGAACCTTCGAATCCCTGGAAGCAGCGGTTTCGGACCTTGCAGGCCGGGTGAAAACTCCAAAAATAGAATGGATAAAGCAGGCAAAGATGCTTTCTGATTTTCGGTTCCAGAAAACGCTCGATTCTTTTTTCAGTCTCTAAGGATTCAAAGCTAAAATAGAGCACTGAAATTGAGCAGTTAGGAAAATAGGGAGGTAAAAAAGAAGCCCCACCCTATATTTAAAACCTATAAACAGGACCTTGAAAGCCCTTTTTGAATTATTCAAGTTTCCAGGTCCGGTTTAGGTTAGATTTATTAAGGCTTATTCAAAAATCTCGGGCACAATGCGCCGGGCAACTTCTTCATAAGCTTTGGAAATGTCACCTTTGTCAAACCTGAAAACGTCTTTATCCATGGACTGCCCGGTTTTCTTGTCCCAGAAACGGCAGGTGTCACAGGAGATCTCGTCGGCAAGGATTATTTCCCCGTCCCTTCTTCCGAACTCAAGCTTGAAATCGGGGAGCAGGATTCCCTTCTCGTCAAGGTAAGGTACAAGTAGCTCATTGATCCTGAGCGCAAGTTTCCGGAGGGCAGCAAGTTCTTCGCGGGTTGCGACACCAAGCGCAACCGCGATGTCGTCATTTAGCATAGGATCTCCGTAATCATCGCTTTTGAAATCAAAAACGAGAACAGGGGACTTGAAGATAGTACCTTCTTTCATCGGATATTTTTTTGTAATGGAGCCCGCGGCAATGTTTCTGACAATAACCTCGATCTTTATGATTTCAACTTTCTTTACAAGCATCTCAATGTTAGAAAGCATGCTGACAAAATGCGTATTTATCCCGCTGCCTCCCAGCATTTCAAATACCTTTTTAGAGATCTGGGCATTGTAGTAACCCTTCTTTTCCATCTCGCCTTTTTTCTCCCCGTTGAACGCGGTCAGGCTGTTTCGGAATTCGGCGATTAAGGTGTCGGGATTATCTGTAGCATAGATGGTCTTTGCTTTCCCTGAATAGAGCTGTTCTCTTTTCATGCAGTAGTCCTCTCTAGGGATAATTCTGGATTTCCTTAGATAGAGAGATTTTCCGGAAATATTACCCCGGAACAATAGTAAATTTAATATATGAGGTCTCTAATAACGCCTTGGCATTTCAGAAGCGGATATGGAATGTGTACCGGAACTGGATTGCTTTATGGGAATGATCGAATCACTTCCCAAATATACTCCCTGAAACTCGAGACGTTTGCAGATTTGTAGATATTTTTTCTGAGATTATACTCTCGATTTCATGAAGAGACGGAGTAAATGATAAAGCCCTTCTGATAGATAAAGTTATCATCTCCTGCCGGTGTTCTGCCCTTCAACAAGATCTGTCGCCTGCTTCGTAAATTATATCTTTGAAGAAAATCAATTAATATTTTTAGCAACTTAAACAAAGAATTAAGAAAATTACTTAAGATAATTACGGTAATTGATCGCCCACCGCATACTAATGGGCTCACCTCAATACGTAACGGGTAAAAAAACATGTCAGGGATTATACTAGACATAGTAGAGCTGCTTTTGACCGCAGAGATCTATAACCGCTATCCAGAACTGGACGTGAACGACCTTCCCAAGAATATTCGGAAAAGTTACTGGAGCAGCACAGAAAAAACAGTTCCCAAACCCATAATAGCTTCATTTGTAAGGCTCGAAAAACTATATGGGGTTAAAGATATCGAAAAAAGTGTAAGGAATGTACCTTTCATAAGCGTCGATAGGGCTCACTTTGAACTCCGCCTGAGTGCATTTGAACTTGCCGCAGAATGGTTTGAAAAACAGGAAGGTTCCCAGGAGAAAATTGAAAATAATCCTGTCCTTGCTTATTATTTCGGAGAAGTCAGAAAGGTTGAGGCTGCAAACTATGCCGCTGCAAAAGCAAAGATCAGGCCGAAGGAAGTCGACAGGGAATGGATCGAATCCCTGATATCCGAAATCAGGAAAGAGGACAAAAGCGAAGAGATGCTCAAGCTCGTTGTCATTATCGCTCCTGAAGACGTCAAACAGAAAGTCAAGGATCTTGTGCTTACAGAAGAGCAGAAGGACGAAATTGAAAAAATTATGAAAGCTATCCAGCACAGGGAATACCTGCGGGAAATCGGACTGCATGATATAGGAAAACTCCTGTTTGTAGGACCGCCGGGCACCGGAAAGACATCAGTTGCCCGTGCCCTTTCCGAACAGCTCTCCATACCTTTTGTAGAGGTCAAGCTCTCGATGATTACGGATCAGTACCTCGGAGAGACCGCAAAAAACATAGACCGGGTTTTTTTGCTTGCCAAAAAACTGAATCCGTGTATTCTTTTCATAGACGAACTGGACTTTGTTGCAAAAGCCAGGACTTCAGACGAAAACGCCGCAATCAAGAGGGCGGTTAATACGCTCCTGAAAGCTATAGACGAAATCAGCCTGGTAGAACATGGAGTCCTCCTGATTGCTGCAACAAACCACCCCAGAATGCTTGACAGTGCCGCATGGAGACGTTTTGACGAAATAGTTCATTTCCCTCTGCCTGACCTTGATATGCGCAAAAATATCCTGGACATTGTGACCCGGCATATAGAGGGAGACCTCGATACGAAAGAGATTGCGGAATTAACCGAAGGTTATTCGGGTTCCGACCTGCGCATGGTTATTAGGGAGGCTGTCCTGAGCGCCCTTCTGGAAGAACGCAAGGTACTCACCCAGGAGGACCTGCTGGAAGCCGTAAAGTCTTTTGATGAAAGGGCAAACCTCAAATCCGATGAATACAGAGGGAAGAATTTTTCATGAGGCTAACGCTGCTCGGGACCGGAGACGCTGTCGGGACTCCGAAAATTGGCTGCAACTGCCCGGCATGTGAAGACGCCCGTAAAGGTGGAAAGAGCCAGCGTCTTCGTTATTCAATCCTCGTGGAATCCAACCGGGGCAAAATTCTCATTGATACCAGCCCGGACCTCAGGCAGCAATTCCTCAGGCAAAGACTTTCGGGTATAGACGGGGTTATCTGGACACATGGACATTACGACCACTACGCGGGCTTCGGAGAGTTTTACAGGGTTCAGCATAAAGTTGACGTCTATGGAATTCAAGAAACCCTGGATTACATAGACCGGTATGTTTCTTTCCTGAACCCCAGGTACCACTATGTAAAACTCTATGAGCCTTTTGAATTGATCGGGCTTGAATTCACTCTTTTTAAGGTATCCCACCCTCCGGTAGAAACCCCTGCAGGAGTTGTTATCCTTGAAGGGGATACCAAGGTTGTGGTCACGAGTGATACGAACACGGAAATCCCTGAAAAAAGCCTGGAGTATATGAAAGACCCTGATCTTCTTATTGCAGATGCCATTGTTCCTCCGCATATCCACATTAAAAAGCACATGAATTCGGAAGAAGCCATGGCACTTGCTCAAAAGCTCAACGCAAAAGAAGTCATTCTGACCCATCTCAGCCACTTATTCCGCCCGCACCACATCGAATCAATGTTTTTACCCCTGGGGTATGACGGACAGGTCTTTGAGTTTTAAGCTCTCTTAAGTTTGGGCGGTCCCGTATTAATCTGATGTTATTCAGACATCTGAAACCGGGATCTTTTGTTTTTTGATTCTACTTCTTACAGGGCTGAACTTTTCTCTTCTGCAACGCAAAAAAGGAACAGGCGAATTTAGATCTTGACCAGGGGCATCTCATTAAAATTCATAGATAAATATCGTCGCCTCCGCCAGCTTGTCTGGCGGCCCTTCACAAAAAGCAGAAAAAGCGGATTTGAAAGAGAAATAAGATCAAAATTTCTGCCTTTTGATCTGCTGTTCTTTTTTACACTCACAAGCATCTCAGAAGCTTTTGATTGCTAGCATGTTGTTTTTAAGTTAGTCTTCTTGAGCGTACGGGACAGAGATATTGTAATTTAGTCTGCTTGAGCGGAGCGAAACAGACCTCGTGCTCCCGAAGCGAAACTCGGGTGCCGAAACAGAACTCGGGCGGGGCAGAATTTCCATTTTCATTATTCTAATGTTAGTTCTATATATCCTGGAACTCCAAAACTGCATATGAACCCTAAACGCATCCGGACTCTCAAACCGGGGAAATCAGGAGACGGGTCTGTTGCTTACTGGATGAGCCGCGACCAGAGGGTTGAGGACAACTGGGCCCTGCTCTTTGCACGGGCAATAGCACAGGAGACGAATGTCCCTGTAGTTGTGGTTTTCTGTCTGACTGAAGGGTTTCTGGGAGCTGGGAGAAGACATTATGAATTCATGCTCAAAGGTCTGCAGGAACTTGAGGGAGCCCTTTCCCGGAGAAAGATTCCCTTCTACTTTCTACGAGGAGACGCGGGGCAAAAAATCCCTGAGTTTGTAAAAGAGTATGATGTAGGGACTCTAATTACTGATTTCAGTCCGCTTCGCATAAAGGCTGAATGGGTAGAGAAAATTATTCCTGAAATCGAAATTCCGTTTTTTGAGGTTGATGCCCACAATGTGGTGCCCTGCTGGGAAGCTTCTCCAAAACAGGAGTATGCGGCGCATACTTTTCGTCCGAAACTCTATGGGCACCTCTCCGAATTTCTGGAGGAATTTCCGGAACTTGAGCCAAACTCAGAATCTTTGAAAATCCGATCAGGGACCGGTATGCCGGGAATTTTATCCCGGGCACAGGAAACCGGAATAAAAGCCCTGCTTCCGGAGGAAATCTCCGACAAAAATAAGGATTTGCTCTTTGAGCCCGATAATTTCGAACCCGGAGAAAAAGCTGCTAGGAAGGTAATGGAGAGTTTTCTTGCAGAGCGGCTTGATTCTTACAACACGTTGCGTAACGACCCTACAAAGAACGTACTCTCAAACCTTTCCCCTTACCTTCATTTCGGGCAAATCTCAGCGCAAAGTGTGGTGCTTCAAGTGGAAAAAGCAAAAAATGACCCAGAATCAAAGAAAGATTTCCTGGACGAGATCCTTGTATGGAAAGAGATTGCGGACAACTTCTGTTATTACAACCCCGAATATGATAGCTCTGAGAGTTTTCCCGACTGGGCAAAGAAGTCCCTGAATGCCCACCGGAATGACCGGAGAAAGTATATTTACACCCTTGAGGAGTTCGAGGCCGCAAAGACGCATGATCCACTCTGGAATGCAAGCCAGATTGAACTGCTCCGTACCGGGAAGATGCACAGCTATATGCGGATGTACTGGGCAAAAAAGATTCTTGAATGGAGCGAATCTCCCGAAAAAGCCCTTGAAATTGCAATCTGCCTGAACGACAGGTATGAGCTGGACGGAAGGGACCCCAATGGTTATGCCGGAATTGCCTGGAGTATCGGAGGCGTCCATGACCGAGCCTGGAAGGAAAGAGAAGTAACAGGAAAAATCCGATATATGAGTTATGAGGGCTGCAAAAGAAAATTCGACGTCAAATTATATATTGAAAAATATTCAGCTCTGTAGAAGCCCTCAATATTATCCAGATAATTTTTACCGATTTTTTGTTAATATTGTATACGGAGATTTTAACTCCTATCGATATTTATACAGGGTTACCAAAGCTAAAATTTGGGTTTTCCCCGGAAGATTAAGGTGTTTCACCTACTCCCGGATACGGAACTTAAAATATACCTATTTCTGTAGAGAGACTGGGCTTTAAACCTACCAATCAGCAGGTAAAAATAATCGTATTGAAGCATTAAGTTAATATTTATCTTGTTGTTTTTATTTTAGGACAAGAATTTATAAGGTGTACAAGCATGAATCGGCATTATTTTTCTCTGGATAATTACTACAAGTATTTCATAGGACTTGATGGTATTATACTTCCTTTCTTACTAATAAAGAGTTATCCAGAGGTCGTTAATTTAGCAACAAAAACGAGTTTTCTTATTATGTTAGTAGGAACATTTTGTGTGTTAATTGATAACTGGAACCGAAAATCAATAGCATACAGGTTATACGTTGAACTATATGAAAGTGAATATCAAGCAAATTCGGACTATAAAGCTGGAAAAGTATTTGTGAACTTAATTTTTTATGTAATTTCCATATATTTAGTATCCGGGATGTTTGGAGCCCTCTGACACTCGCTCCTAACACTCGCCTGCAGGCTTCATGAGGGGGCAATTTACCCCGGGCTTGAGGGTGCCAACCCACCAGATTCAACAAGAATGCAGGCACAGCAGATACTATTTATTAAGACAGAATTGAAACCCAACGCTGATATTTATAATATCCGGTTAGAAAAGAACCTTAACAATCAAAGTTGCCCTAGCGCACCCCACAGAAGCTATCAGGTATTCAACTAAAATAAAAATTCCTTTTTTAAAATAACTAATTATTATTTTATTTTTTATTTTCTTCTATAAGGCTCCAATTTTAAAATTAGTCACATATAAATACAAGTACATCCAATTTAAATATTGGGATTTATATATTTCTCCCATCATGGAATAACGGGAAATAAAGTAAAAGGGGAGTGATACTTATGGCAGTAAGGAATCCAGTAGACTTGATCGCCCTTATACTTGTTATAGTGGGCGGATTAAACTGGGGGCTTGTCGGACTCTTTGAGTATAACCTTGTAGATGCTATTTTCGGGGTAGGAAGTACTCTTTCGAGGATTATCTACATAATTGTCGGGCTTGCAGCACTTTATATGATCTATTTCACTGTAAGAGCCGAAACATATCAGACTCATGAGACCGCAGTACGTCACTAAGTAAAAAAGATCGGAAAAGCTCCTTTCCAGTATAGTACTTTGAAAGAGCCTTAACCAGCTATAATTATTTTAAAAGGCTGGATGATATAAAAATAAGATAAGGTTATTTTTTCTTTTTAAATAATCTATTTTTATTTTTTTAGTTTGTTCTGTTTAAATAGTCTATTCTTATTTTTTCTATCTTTATTTTAACCTAATTTTTCGATAATAACTAAATCTCAGGTTCACAATTATCAACAAATTTTGATACAGGTAATATTACTGAAATTTACTTTACAATTTATTTTCATTTCACATTTCTTTCAATTTTTTCAGTTCCGAAAGTACTTTTTCGGCATGTCCCGCAGCTTTAACGTTATCCCAGACCTTTACAATTATTCCTTCCTGGTTGATAAGAAAAGTTGTCCGGACAGCGCTTATAACATCCTTGCCCCTGAAGTGTTTAGGGTGCAGAACATCGTATTTTCCGTGGACTTCTGCCTGCTCATCAGAAAGCAGTTTTATTTTGAGTTCTTTCTTTTCCATAAATTTCCTGTGAGATTCCTCACTATCCCTGCTGACTCCCAGGATCACCGCATTTTCAGCTTCGAAATATTTTTTCAGGCAGCTGAAATTTTTAGCTTCCAGGCTGCAGCCCGGAGTGTTATCCCTCGGATAAAAGTATAGGACTACCCATTTACCTCTGAAGTTTTCAAGGCAGGTCCGGTTCCCTTCCTGGTCTGGAAGGCAAAAATCAGGTGCAGACTGCCCTGATTCCAGTGAAGTATTTTCCATATATTTTCCCCCGGTAAGCCAGTGCCGCTTATATGCGGTTACTAAATAAATTTATAAAAGTTATAGAACCTAATCTGCTTTACAGGTTATATTTTCTATGCATTATTATTCGTATCTTAGTTATATTATAGCTTTTGCACCCACGCCCTCATTTCAGTTTTTTTCCCTCCAGAGCAGAACCGCCGCTTCAAACGCCAGAACAGGCCCCATAAACCAGCCTGCCCAGAGTAGAAGCCCCGCAAGCCCGAGCCCAAAAAAGTAAAACTGTTTCCGTGTCGATTTTATGCCGTACCTTCCATCTTTCAGACTAAGAATAAGGGCTGTAAGTCCAAGCCCGATACCGACAAGAGCCAGAAATACCGTAATGATTACTTCAGGAGAATACGAGCTTCTGCTTAGTGAAAAAAGCATCTGGAATATGGAGGATAAACCTGTGCCCAGAAAGAAAAGTCCTGCGAACAAGCCTGACCAGCGTGCCGGATTGAACCCGGATGCAGCTTCTTTTTTAAGTGAAATTACCAGAATCCCGGTTGCAAGCGTTAATCCCAGCGGAAAGAAAATAAAAGGCAGGCTCTGTCCTTCCCAGAGATAGGTTTTGATCTGGGTCAGAGGAATTAACAGCCACTCAAGAAGGGAAAATTTTTCCTGGTATCCCAGAATAACCCCATAATTGCCTCCCCCCTCAATAGAACTCACTGCCACATAGTATGTGCCGCTTTCAGGGGCCTGGAGGTCTGCCCGAGCAAGGGAGTAGAAAGCAGCCGGAGTAAAGCCTTCGTATGTTGCGCTTTCAGGCATCTCTCCCGAAAAGACCTTTGCCCCGTATCCTTCGGGCAATTCTAAAGTATCCGGTAATTTTCCTTTATCAGCAAGCTCGGGACCCATCAGGATCAGGTCCGGAGTATGATCTTGGCTTTCCCCCCCTACAGGAACAATCAGTCCGAGTAAGATTCTTTCTCCTTTTTCTATCTTAAAACTGTAGAACTGAACATCTTCATCTGAAAGCTGTCCGTAAAGGACTCTGGACTTTGCAGGGTTTTCGACGGAAGTTGCGGTTTCAGGGCTTTTGCCTCCCTCTCCAAAGGTAGGAACATGAGCGAACACAGGGATAAGCAAAAAACACATTCCCGCCATAAAAATAAATATCAAGGCAGAAGATCTTGAGATCCACCGTTTCATAGACTGGATTTTTCACCTGCTACCAGTAAATAGGTATCGGAATATAGAATCAGAAACAGTCACCTGAACACAATAAGTTCAGGCTTAAAAAACTAAAAAATTCTGCCGAAAAACCTTTCTGAAATGTGTTCAAGTTTATCATATGAGAATCTGGGACATCCCTCCTGAGAATATGTGCAGGCAGCACCTTCTGGGAGAACACCGCGAATTGCACGCCCTGTGGTCAATAATTACCAATAACAAGAAAGCTTATGCCCACCACCCCGAGACCCTGAGATGGAAAGGGAAATTAAAAGCCCTCTACCTGAGGCACGAGGCTCTTGTGGAAGAAATGGGAAGAAGAGGATACAATCACCATACCCCACTGGACCCTGCTCTTGCGACAGGAAAAGCTGTGCAGGACGAGTTTGTTGACTCTTATGAAAAACAGGTCAGAATCCTCAAGGAAAGAGGATGTGAATGCCGGGTCTGAACGGAAGTTTCCAGAAAATATCCGATTTCCTGTGATCCCGAAGCAGAACTCTGGAGGCACAACTCTGCCGTTACATCCACTCGTAATGCATCAAAACTTCCGGGTTAAATCCCTGCATCAAGCTATTTTCCGTATATCCGAAAAAAAGGCAGCTTTCACAGTTCTCTACAATTTTTTTCCTGCGCTCCGTGGAATTATTCCACACCTTCTCAAATCCGTCCGTCATGACGTTTCCGAGCGGTTCATGCTGCACCCGGCAGGTTTCGGCTGTACCGTCATAGGTAACGTTGATGATTACGCTGCTTGCCCGGCATTTGTAGTCCATGTTTCCGTCCCTGACCATGCCGAGGTAGGTCTTTGAGTTGATGACGGGATAGCCTTCTTTTTTAAGTTCGATTATCCTGTCCACGACGCTGCGGAATTTTTCTTTGTCGCGGATTCCGATCTCGTTCCAGATTTCCTCGCTGATGCCCGGAAACTCGTGGACGGGTTCGAATGAAATTTTTACGCCCAGCTTTTTTGCAAGCAGAATAAGGGTTTCAATGTCATCAAGGTTTTTCCCTGTGAGCACGCAGTTCATCAGGATCGGGTTTTTCTGTTTCTGGAGTTTTCTGACCTCAATAGCCTTTTTCAGGCCTTTCAGAAGGGTTTCGAAATCCATCCGCCGGATTTCTTTGTAGCTTTCAACCCCATCCACGGAAACCGACAGGAAGTCCACGTCCTCAAGCTCTTCCACTCTCTCGTAAAGCAGCTTTCCGTTCGTGACCATGGAGGTGACCAGCCCGAGTTTCTTTGCGTGAGCCATTATCAGGGGCAGGTCTTTTCTGAGTAGAGGTTCCGTTGTCCAGGCGTTATAAACGCCGATCCCGAATTTTTTCGCATCATCCAGAAGCCTGAATACCTCGTCTCTTGAGGGTTCTGTTCCGGTCTCTTTCCAGTATTCGCAGAACTTGCAACGCATATTGCAGTTAGCATTTACGCCGTGAGATAGGACAAAAGGACGCTTTTTTATCCTTATCTGCCAGAGGGCTTTTGAAGCAAGGATGGGGTCAAATCGGGACATGGCAATCGCGTTTTGTTTTTCTACAAAAGAAAATCCAAATAAAATGGAAGGGATTTGAAAGGATTTATCTCATTTTTATGTAATCTTCTACTGTGAATATCAAGGTCATTTAAGATTTTACGAGTCAAACTCTTGGCAGGTTTTTGCCGGGATACACTGGGGTATTGTTGTCGTACTTCCGTTGGAGTGTTGCCATACGATGACTCCCTCTTTGCCGAACCATCTCAAAATCCAGTTTGAAGGCGATTTTACACATTTCTTCCCCTGGATGAGCGGCATTTTCATTGGGAATCACATCAATTTTAAGCCTCGATTTCAATTTCCCGAATCCCCTGGAACTTAATGGGCGGCAAAGATTCGTTTTTTGATTTTAAGAGTTACAGATGGGCTAAGATGGCTCTCGGATGTTCTCCATTAACTCGTCAGGTGCATCTCCATAGCTATGCACCCTTTCAGTTCGGGAACAGTTCCGATGTAGATCCCATCTTCGTCTTTTTCGATTAGCACGACAAATTTTTGTTTTGTCATATTGACCATGCCATACTCTCTAGTTTATTCTATAAATAGGTAGACATGGTTTTGAAGACGGGTCTGAAATCTGCGGGATAGTATAGTGTTGAATTCCAGCGGTTAACTGTAGAACACGAGTTGAACATAATGTAAATTGAAGATATTAAGGGGGTTAAAAAATAGTCCCTAATGGATTTCAACGACTATTTTAATGTACAATAATTATTACACAGTTTCTAAATCCAAAAAAAAAGTTGCCCGCCCTGAGGCAGGCTGTTGGTATTGAAATTATCCGAAAAGGGCGCCGAGACCGGCCATTCCGTCTTCTTCGGCATGATCCTCTTCTTCCTCTTCCTCTTCCTCAGCAGGAGCTTCTACTTCTGCTGCTGCGGCTGCTGCGGGTGCGGCTGCTGCAGCAGGGGCTGCGAATGCTGCCTTGGCGATTGCATCTTCGATGTCCACGCCTTCAAGGGCTGCAACAAGGGCCTTTGCCCTGGCTTCGTTCACTTCGATACCGGCTGCCTGAAGAACGGCAGTGATTGCTTCTTCGGTAACTGCTTTGCCAGCGTTGTGCAATAAGAGAGCTGCATATATGTATTCCATCGTTAATCACCTAACTTTATATTAGCGTAAATTGTAAATCTGTTTATCCGAAAAGGGCACCGAGGCCGGCCATTCCGTCTTCTTCGGCATGATCCTCTTCTTCCTCTTCAGGTTCTTCTTCCTTCTTTACTTCTTCTTCTGCTGCTGGAGCTGCTGCGGCTGCACTTGCGGCTGCACTTGCGGCTGCTCCGAGAACTTCCCTAAGGTCGTCATCCACGGCATTTGCGTCTTTGTCTGCGGCTTCGGATGCAACGGCTGTCATCTGGACATGTGCTTTTGCCAGCAGAGCATCCATAACTCCCGGTTCAAGGATAACAGAATTGACACCAAGGTTCTTTGCTTCTGCACTGGCTTTTGCCAGCAGGGTGCTAATTGTTGCACTTGTCGGGTATGCGGTGTTGACCGATAGATTGAAAGCATTCTGAGCTGCCCTGATTATGTCAGAGAAATACTTGCTTTCGTCAACTGCAAGGAGTCCCGGCTCATAAATTGTCCCGTCATCGTAGGCGGCTCTAAGGTCAAGCCCTACTATGAGTGGGTAAATCTCCAGCTTTGAAAGCATTGTGGCGAGCTTCTGCGGGACTACCTCGCCTGCTTTACAGACAACCTTTGTTTCCTTAACTGCGACTTTTCCGGCATCGATAGAAGCGGGAATTCCTGCGCTCTGGAGTTCACCCAGAATAGGCCCGGGTGGGAAACTGGTGGGCCCCTTCTGGACAGTTATATCCGCAGGAGCTATTGCACCTCCCCTGATCGGAGAAGGTGTTTTTGTCTGCTCGAGAAGTTTGTAAAGCTTGAAGGGACTTTCATTGGTAAATATCAGAGCGGTCTGCTTGTTAAGGTACCTGTTCATCTCGGGAATAGTTTCCCCAAGCTGGTTTAACGCCCGCTCTGTGAGGGTGTTCCTGGAGACTTTGAGCACCGCAACGTCCTTAAGGTCCCGGCGAATCTTCTGGATTTTGGTTGCGAGGATGCCTTCGATCCCGACCATCCCGAAAACCTTATGGGACTGGATGAGTTCCTTAATGTTTTCGATTTCATCCTTTTTCCACTGCGGGATGTGCTCGGTGTGATGCCTTTCTTCTGCCATTTACACCACCCTCTCTGATTTTCCCATGGTTGTCGTGACATAGACCGTCCTGAGGTTGTGCTTGCCCTTATCAAGGACACGCTCAAGTCTACCAACAATGGTTTCAACATTCTCGGCAAGGTCTTCAGGATTCATGTTCCTTCTGCCAACAGCCACATGGAAGGTAAGTCTGTCTTTTGACCTGAGCTTGACCGCATTCTGCTTGCTCTGGATCAGTTCACCGACATCCTTGTTCGGCATGAGCGGGATAGGCATCTTACCTCTGGGTCCCAGCACAATACCAAGGTTCTTACCGATGATCGGCATGAACTGAGTTTCTGCGATAAAAAGGTCACATTCGTTTGCAAGAACTCGGGCTCTGTTTTTGTCAGCTGCCAGCTCTTCAAGCTCAACGTCAGAAATAACATACGCAGCACCGGCAGCCTTTGCCTTCAGGCCAACATCACCTTTTGCAAAAACGCCGATCTTCAGCTCTTTTCCGAGCCCGTGCGGAAGAATTACTTCTTCATCGACTCTGTTCTTTGGTTGGTTCATGTCAAGGTTCTTTAAGTTAATCGCCAGATCTACGCTTTCCGAGAAATTGCGTTTTGGCGAATCCTCAACGACTTTCTTGACAGCTTCCAGTATAGTCTTTTCTACCATCTTGTTCCTCCCCGTAGTGTTTGAACTTTATGTCCAGACAGCCGTTCCGGCTTACTACGGTGGTCGTAGGGGCTCCCCTCCTGGGTCTGTTACTTCTAACACTAAGCCACCAATAACTTGAACTATTCTAGTAGAACACTGTTCAAGGCTCTTGTGCTATTAGTGGTATCCAATTTAAAACTATTGGTGTGTAGACAAGGTCACGGACTGAAAGGTAAGGGAAAATAAGGCTTACCATGCCTCGCCTGCAAGCAAGTCGTCAAATTTGCCTTCGTCGAGTGCCTTCTGGCATTCCTTAGCTTCCATTCCCTCTACGTTCACGCCCATCGGGACACAGGAGCCTATTACTTCTTTCATTGCGGCTTTGAGGTCATAAGATAGCACGTCTTCCTTTTTCATACGGGCAACTTTTGCTACCTGCGGGATTGTAAGATTTCCAACGACCTCGCTTCCTGCATTTCCTGACCCTTTCTGGATCCCCAGCTCTTTCATGACCAGAGATGCGGTAGGAGGGGTGCCTACTTCGATCTCGACATTTTTCTTGTCGTCAACAATTACTTTCACAGGGACCTGCATTCCATTGTAGTCCCTTGTTTTTTCGTTGATCTTTTCGACCACTTCTTTTATGTTGACCCCGAGCGGACCAAGTGCCGGACCTAATGGTGGTCCGGGATTCGCTTTGCCTCCGGGGACAAGTGCTTCAACAATACTTGTCATCTGAGTCTCACCGGTTTTAATAAGTATGAATTTTGCAGATTTGTCTCAATCCACTGAGTACTGGTGATTTTTGTTATTAATAAGCTGGAATTTTCCCACTGATTTCTGGCTTATTCGTTTTCTTTTTTGAGTATCCTTACGGTATCGCCGCGAATCGTAATGGGGATCGGAACCACAGCATCGAAGAGTTCCACCGTAATTTCCTCATGCCCTTCGTCAACCCTTTTAACCCTGGCTTTTTCTCCCTTAAAGGGTCCGGAGGTAACCTCAATTATAGCCCCTTCCTTGATACCGGTCACTATTGGCTTGGGCTTAAGGAAGTGTTCGATTTCAGCAATTGAAGAACTCCCTTTCACAAGGGCTCTTGCATGTGGAATTGTCTGAATTGCCAGCTCCACGATTCCGGATTTGGGGGCCTCGACAAGGACATATCCTTTGAGCTCGTCAGGAGCCAGGATTGCCCTGATGTCCAGTTTTTCCTTCTTTGCGATCCTGGAAAGAGTCATTGCAACTGACCTTTCCTGGTTTGCCGTGGTTTTGATTACGAATATCTGGGAATCCTCACTCATTGGGCCACCCACTGGGGCAACATTGTCAGCAGTACGTAAATAATAAATCCAATTGCTCCCACAGCCAGAATGCCGGCACCTGCAACTTTGGCAATGGTCAAGAACTCTTCCCTGGACGGTTTTTTCGTAAGTTTCAGGACCCTCAGGTGTGCCCGGATTGCCTGACCAACGCTTTTTGTGGTTATATTCGGTTCAAATGTGGATTCTACCAATTAATTCACATCCAGGTTTTTATATACATATTCATATCTGGAGTTTTGCCCGTATCTATTCTTCTGTATGCTGCATCTCCGACATTTGCTTCTCAATCGCAGAATATCGGATTTACTGTTTTGAAAGGACGGGCGGATTATATTATTAATTCCTATTATATGAAGATATCACTGACACGGTCTTTAACACATCATAAAATTTAGACGCAGGATTCTCGCTTACATAAAAACCCTAATCGTGTCAGTAAAAAATTTTCATTTTTGGTGCCGAATTGTATCGGCACCATACTGCATTTACCATAAAAATAGTTTTCGATTGGATTTATATTTCTACGTTCCTTCTTTTCCAATAAGAAGAGGAAAACAGTATTTATCTCCAACCGAACGCCTGTATCCATTTTTGCTGTTTATTCCTGATTGATCACTCTACGAAGTCAATTCCGTATTTATATGTAATGTTCTTGTCGCTTCCATGACCGTAAATCTGGGCAGATGTAACGCCTGTAACCACGATCATGGTACGTACGGTCTGTTCCAACTCAGAGTCAACCTGGGCTCCCCAGATCAGGCGGGCATTGCTGTCTATGCGGTTGTAGACTTCCTGCACTACACTCTCGGCTTCCGAAATGGTCATGTCAGGGCCTCCAACCACATTAACGAGGGCAGAGGTCGCACCTGAGATATCTACATCAAGGAGTGGGCTGCGCAGGGCCTTTTGGACGGATTCGACAGCTTTGTTCTCACCGTCGGATTCTCCGAGTCCTATCATAGCAACGCCTCCGTTTTGCATGACAGTCCTTATATCGGCAAAGTCAAGGTTGACAAGTCCGGGCTTTGTGATCAGTTCGGTTATACCCTTTACTGCTCTCATAAGGACTTCGTCCGAGACTTTAAAGGCAGCTTGAAGCGGAAGTCTCGGGACAACTTCAATCAGCTTGTCATTGGGAACAACGATAACCGTGTCAGCAACATCTCTAAGCCTTTCGAGCCCGGCCTCGGCATTTGTCCTCCTTACGTGCCCTTCCACACTGAACGGAAGGGTTACGACTGCAATCGTAAGGGCTCCTGCATCCCTGGCTGCCTCAGCCACTATAGGGGCAGATCCTGTTCCGGTTCCTCCCCCAAGACCTGCGGTGATAAAGACCATATCCGAGCCCTGGACGATCTTGTTTATCTCATCTATACTCTCGATTGCAGCATCTTCTCCTATCTGGGGGAGGCTACCGGCTCCAAGTCCCCGGGTTTTCTTTTTCCCGATGAGAATTTTTTTGCCGGAGCGTATATGAAGAAGGTGCTGGGCATCAGTGTTCAGAGCAACAAGGTCTGCTCCCTGGATACCTTCGCCCATCATACGCTGGATGCTGTTCGAACCGCCACCTCCACAACCTACCACTTTGATGGTTGTTTTAAGGCTCCGCAGTATTTCTTCAAGTTCAGCATCCACTTCTAAGTTTTCATTAGAGTAATCTGAATTTGAGTATTCTCCCTGCCCGGCACGTCCTTCCAGGGCAGATCGAGCAAGGGCTTCTTCCACAATGGATCTCATGCTACTGTTTTCCTCCATATGCTGGGGTGATCATTTAACGGATTGTGTTAGAAATCATTATACTGTAACAAGGAACAAATTATTTTAATCATCACATATACAGTTACCAATTTAATAGTTTTCCTTTTCCAGTTTTTGAATTTATGCTGTGTATGTTTAATAATTTTATTAATGTTACTCTAGTCCTCTGTCTGATGTATTATATCCTTTGCTCTCGGGGGACTATCCGGTCGATTTCTAATTTTTTTCGCCATCTTCTTTAATTTCTTTGCCTCAAATGTATATTTTTTTATTTTTTATATTTTTTTGAGGCGGGTTCCTGTATTTTTATCTTTCCCTTTTTTCCGGATTTTTTTCTTCGTTTATCCCGATATCATGTCCTGCCCGGTGCATCTATATACTCCCTGAAGTTTCGGGGAGATAGGGGCTTTAGTTCGTTATTCTGCCGGATTTCTACTGGGGGTTGCTTCATGATACTCTCCCGGAATACTGGAAAAATCGGTTATGTTTTCAGTTATGCTTTTCCTCTTGATTCCCCGAAGATGATGCCTGTTGCAATTAGATGAGCAACCCTGAGAGGCTCCGGAATGTTACTTCTTATCGAAGTGAGACGGACTATCTTTTCTGCGCTTTTTATTCCGATCCCGGCTTTCTGGATGTAAATCGAAGTGCCGTTTTTTTCCGTGACCAGCTTTTCTATTTTTCCGGCTTTTTGTATAATTTCCCAGCGCAATTCTCCATCGGAGAAGTGCCTGAGGGCAGCCCTGATCTTTTCGAAATCCGGGTAAGCCCGCATGACCACAATAACAGGAAGTCCGGTTTCCCTGTAAAGCTCCTCTGTGTCGACCACGTTAAAGCCTCCGTAAGTGACCCCATCAAGCATGATGACCCTGAGCTGGCCGTAATGCCTGCTATTTTTTACCATCGTGCTTATCACTTCGGTGGCGTCAAGCCCGTCTCTTGTGATCTCCGAGCGCAGGACTCCGTCCATCCAGTCTCCCCCTCTGAAAACAGTTCCAACTATCATTACCTTCTCACTAAGGAGCGCAGAGTCATCTATGCCCAGAATTCGGATCTCGGGTTTGATATGAAAATCTGAATTCACAGGTATCTTTATGCAGGAATTACAAAAATAGTTTGCCGGTTTCCCATGAGATCTTTTTCCTAAGAACTCAAAGGGAAACAGGAGTTTTTCCGGTAAAAACAAGCGCTCTTAAAAGGCGAATCACCGGATTTCTTTACACGAACATTGTTGTCTCTGGAAGGTTGCCAGGCATCATCTTCTGCGTATCAGCAGCCATGGATACCTTCCCAACTGCTTCTAGGAAATCTTCCATCTCAACAAGGGCCTTATCTTTTCTGACCGCGAACATGCCTGCTTCTGTGGCAATTGCCTTCAGGTCTGCCCCACTCATCCCATCGGTAACTTTTGCAAGCTTTTTAAAGTCGATATCTCCCGCAAGAGTCATCCTTTCACAATGGATTTTGAGGATTTTTCCTCTGGCTTCTATTCCGGGCATCGGAACATGGACAAGCCTGTCAAAACGGCCCGGCCTGAGAATTGCAGGGTCCAGAACATCCGGTCTGTTTGTAGCTGCAATGATCCGAATGTTTTTCCTCTTGTCAAAACCATCCATTTCCGCAAGAAGCTGCATCAAAGTTCTTTGAACTTCTCTATCTGCGCCAGTCGTCTCGTTTAAGCGCCTTGCAGCTATTGAGTCCAGTTCATCGATAAATATGATACTGGGAGCTTTTTTCCTTGCCATCTCGAAGATTTCTCTTACCAGTTTGGAACCGTCCCCAATGTATTTCTGTACAAGTTCGGAACCAACAACTCTGATAAACGTAGCATTGGTCCTGTGGGCTACGGCTTTTGCGAGCAAGGTTTTGCCTGTTCCCGGGAGCCCATAGAGTAATACTCCCTTGGGTGGCTCAATTCCTATCCTGGCAAAGCGCTCAGGTTCGATTAGCGGAAGTTCGACTGCTTCCTGAAGTTCCTGAATCTGCTCATCGAGACCGCCGATCTGCTCATAATCAACTTCAATACTTTCAATTACTTCCATTGCAGCAACAAAAGGCTCTTCTGTTGAAGGAATAACCTCTGCAATGGCAAGTGTATGCTGGTTCAAGGCAACCTTTGCCCCTGGCAACAGTTTTTTCTCGTCAATATATTGTGAGACGTTAACCAGAAACTGAGGCCCGTTACTGCTACGGACGATTATACGATCATTCTTGATCACATCAATAACAGTACCAATGATCAGCGGAGAGGTCTTCATGCGATCGAGTTCCGACTGAAGCTTTCGTATTTCTCTCTCATACTTGATCTTCTGGTTCTCCAAATAGCGTTTTTCGGACTCTATCTGGCTGCACTGCTCTTCCAGAAAACTGTTGCGGCTTTCAAGTTGCCTCACTCGGTCCTGGACGCTTTCAGTTGACTCCCCCAGCTCTCCAGGCTCGATTCCGTCATACACAGATCCGGGCTTCACAAGGTGACTGCGCATGCTTTCATCCTTACTTTTGGTAATTTCCGTCATGGAGCTCCGAATAATATTTAAGTTCGTACCGTATATAGCGTTTTCGAAGTGATCAACATGCAGTGCGAAATATGTGGTGCAGAGATCCGCGGAAAGCCTATATGCGTAAAAATTGATAACAGCGAACTCCAGGTCTGCCAGAAATGTGCACCTTATGGTCAGCCCGTTGACAAACGGACTCCCGTATCAAGAAAAGTCTCTCCGATAGTTCGTACGGTCCCAAGGACTGAAAGGAGGCAAAAGAAGGATTTCTTCGATATTTTAAAAGATGAACTCCTGGACAACTACGATCAGATTATCCGGGACGCAAGGGAGGCCAGAGGCTGGTCTCAGGAGGATCTTGCTGAAAACATCAAGGAAAAAGCATCTCTGATCAAAAAGATAGAGCGCAGTGAAATTGTGCCCGAAGATTCCGTTAGAAAGAAGCTGGAACACACCCTTAACATCAAGCTCACCGAGCGCGTGGAGGACGCAGGGCAGGAAGTCTCTCACATGAGAAAAGACACAACCCTCGGTGATATCGTAAAAATAAAGCGCAAATAAACTGTAATGTTTGACTGTAAAGCTTTAAATTGAGATACTGTAAAGCTTTAAATTGAGGTTCCGTCCCAGCATCAAAAACTGTTTCCGGTAGGTTTTCCCCCGGAAACAACTCTGATGGAGATTGTGTTTACCCTGACAGATCTGGCTTTAAACTTTTTGAACTTATGTTATCATCTGCTTATCTTTACTTTTTGCTTATTTTACTTTCTTCTTGCTTTATATTCTACTTCTTTTGACTCTGTTTTTTAATCCCGCCTTTTAGAACACCGGCATCTTCGGCGTTGTGTTAAAGCTCTATCTCTATATCATAAACTTTTTCAGGGTTCTCCTTGTGAACAACCCAAAAAGGTTCTTCTCCATGCGTTTCAATGAGTTTCAGGGTTCTTTTAGGGATGGTTTTCGGGCCAAGGACTGCCCCCGGTCTATCAGGGTCATCGATATAGTCGGTTTCCATCATAAAGCGGGTACCTTCTCCAAGCGCCTGTTCGATTGCCCCTTTAACGGCTATGACTCCCGGAAAAATCCCAAGTTCCTCACAGGTTTTTACAAGGGGGGGCGAGTAATGCTTGACTACCCTGTACATTTTTATCCCTGTTTTTTTGGCCCTTTCTGCTATGTCATGAAGTTCGGGCTCCTCTACATTTTCAGTATGGAGCTGGACTGCGCAGTCCTGTTCTTTCCCGAGAAAAAAGGCGTGTTCCATTACCTCATTTGAGGCTGCCCATACCTCTGAGGATACGGGATAGTGCGGGCGTCCCGATTTTATTCCCACGGCAAGGCCTCTTTCCACATATCCCGCAGCAAGTTCAAGGCCTTTTTTCATAGTTTCGGTCGCTTCCGGGAGTTCCATGTATTCCGTAAGCTTTGAAATCTCGGCAGGGTGAACTCCGAGAACCGGAAAAGCTCCTACTCCGATTTCACGGATTTTTGATGCGATTTCCACGGTTTCTTCAAAGACCGCAAGATAATCCTCGGGTTTTTTGACCGTAATTCCAAGGGACCAGCTGGGTTTCGTAACCAGGATTATGTGTGTTCCTCCCGATTTCTGAAACTCTTTTACGGCTTCAAGCCCCCGGGCTCTCGGATCTATATGCATATGGTTATCGGTAATCGGAATTTTTGCAGGCATGTTTATCCCCCGGAAATTTCCAGAAAACATTTTACTATCCTTTACTTATATTCAAATACTTCTATTCAAATTATAAGATTCCTTCACTAATTTCAAATGGAGCTATTAACGGTTTATTTGAAAACCCTACCTATCTTTGCAGGGCACGAAGGCAAAATTATATTTGTGGACCCGTATCTATTTTCCGGGTGTATTCTATAATATAATTACCCAAAAGTTGAAATATGAGCCTTACGTTGAGTACGCAGCGAGATTCAATTATTCTTACCATATTCTTCGAAAAGTTCCCCCCTTTTTTAACTTTTCAATCGCTACGGTTCTTTTAACACGAACCTTATAGATCTGGTGATAACATGACTAAAACCGCAGCAGTAATCAAAGGTGACGGGGTTGGCCCCGAACTTGTAGACGCAATGCTTAAAGTTGCAACCGCCGCTGGCACTGATGTTGAATTCATAATGTGTGAAGCAGGAGCTGGCTGGTGGGAAGAGCATGGTGGCAATTCCCTTGTCCCTGATGAGACCTGGCATATCCTTGACAGTTCAGATGCCTGTTTCAAGGGTCCGACAACTACCCCCGGAGGAATAGGTTCCCCAAGAAGTGTGGCCGTATCTATCAGGCGAAAGTACGACCTCTATGCAAACGTCAGGCCGATAAAGACCTTCCCTAACTCAAATGCACCTCTCGGGGATGTCGAGATGGTCTGTGTGCGTGAAGGGACCGAAGGGCTTTATATCGGTGAGGAAATCCAGCTCACGGACGACGTTTCCATTGCAATCCGGAAGATTACTCGCACGGCTTCCAGCAAGATTGCTCGCTATGCCTTTGAGGAAGCCAAAAAGAGAGGTTACGACACGGTTGTGCCCATCCATAAAAGCAATATCCTTAAACTGACCTGCGGCTCTTTCTTAGAAGAAGTCGAAAAGGTTGCGCAGGGCTACCCGAACATTGAGGTCTGGCCCTATCACATTGATAACATCGCCCAGCAGCTTATCAAAAACCCCCAGATATTCAACAAAAAAATCCTTCTCTCCACCAACCTTTTCATGGACGTTATCAGCGAAGAGTGTTCAGCCCTTGTTGGCAGTATCGGGCTTATTTACTCTGCAAATCTCGGGGACAATTTTGCAATGTTCGAACCGGCTCACGGCTCAGCCCCTAAGTATGCAGGACTGGATAAAGTAAACCCTGTTGCAACCGTGCTTGCAGGAGCCTGGATGCTGGACTATCTGGGTGAAAAGGAAAAGTCCGAAGCCATCTTCAAAGCCACGGAGCGCGTAATCTCCGAAGGCAAGTATGTGACCTACGACCTCGGAGGCGATGCAAAACTCAGCCAGATGGCAGACGAGATCGCAAAATACACCGCCGAAATCCTGAAATAACTTCGAGCATCTGAAAAATGAGACTCTGAAAGCAAGCGATTTCTCGTTTGCTTTCTTTTTTGTTCTTTACCGATTTTTTGCTCTTACTTTTAATCCGTTTCTTCGATCTCTTCTACCGGTTCCTGAATTTTCCCTTTGCCTTTAAATTTCCCTCGACCCGTATGTGCAGGGTCACAGATTGGCTGATAGAGGAAATATTTCTCAACGTAAGCAAGGAGCTCTTCATCCGAGATACAGGAGACCCTTTCTTCTTTATCATATAGCTGCTGAATTTCTTTCTGGATCTTGAGCAGTCTCCGGTCATCTTTTTCTATTATGGTTTCAACATCAAGGAGGTCGTTTAAGGTTTCCTGAATCTTGTAACGTATTACCTCAAGACCCGATGAGTCACCTATGAGGAGAAGTCTGGTACTTCCTACAAGTTCAGGGGGATAAGGTTCATAGTTAAAGGGATTTTTCAGGACACCTGCGGCATGGATTCCTGATTCGTGGGCAAAGATGTTTTTCCCGACAACAGCCTTGTTCCTTGGGACTCTGAGCCCGAGTTCTTTTTCCATAAACTTTGCAAAGCGAGTAACGGGTTCCAGGTTATATTTGTCAAAACCTTCAACCCTGTCCGCCAGGAAGAGCAGGATTTTTTCCATTTCACTGTTGCCTGCACGTTCCCCTATGCCCAGGAAGGTTACACTTGTCCAGTTTGCTCCGTGCCAGAAGCCTGCAATCGAACTTGCTGCTCCGAAACCGTAATCGTCATGGATGTGGGTTTCTATATTTTTGACTCCTATCTCTTTTTTGAGGTACTGGACAATTTTCGGAATTCCGTACGGTTCGTCAATATTCATGAACGGCATCCCGTACCCAACGGTGTCGCAGACTCTTACAATGCAGTCAGGATCGATTTCCATAATCTTTTTTACCAGAGGGAAAACAAAGCCGTAGTTGTCAGCCCTCGTCATATCTTCCAGGTGGGCTCTCGTACGAAGCCCATGGTCCACCGCATATTGAAGGGCATCAAGATATTTCTCTTCAGCCTCCTCCCTGCCTGAAAGCCTCATCTTCGAATAAATGTGCGTATCCGAAACCGACATTAAAATCCCGGTCTCCTCAAGACCGTCGACTTCCAAAATTTTGTCTATGTCAGCCCTTGAAGCCCTTGCCCAGCCTGTGATTTCTGGACATTCGTACCCCCGGTCGAACATAATCTCAACTGCATCCCTGTCCCTCTTATTGAATACAAAGGCTTCAAGTTTTTCGATTCCTATCTCGTGCAAATATTCGTAAATTTGAATTTTGTGTTCTCTGCTCAAGACTATTCCTGGCATCTGGGAGCCATCACGGATGGTGCTGTCACTTATGAAGATCTCATTTCCATAAGGCAACTTTAGCTTGGGCAGGTCTTCATATGATTCGTAATTTTTCATCTGGTATCCTCCTTTCCTTTAGGTGGCAGAGCCCTGTGTCGAGAGGGCGGGCTTACACTGCTGGAGTAATTTCCTGTCAAAAATATGCTGTTAAGTATGCAGATTAAAAAAATCAGCTATTAAACCGAAGATGTTCCTTTTCCTGTTAAAAAAACATTTACCTGAGAGTATCTCTAGTTTTTTTCTTAAAAGGCGTTTTAACTTTTTCTCAAAGAGGCACTATATCGCGAGTGCAAAGAACTTAACTCTCATATGCTGTTATAGTTAAAATCTCTTTCTTTTAAGCTGCTAAGGTAATCAGAAACCCACGTAGTAAAAATATTTTATGTTTTTCCATATGAATCCGTGGCCGCCTCATTAAAGTTTACTTTCCTTTATTGCCCTTCGTGTTGGTAATAAGGTATATCTACAGCAAGTTATATTTATAATCGGGTAAATCTGAAATATCTAATTTATTTATGTCTCTCCACATGCTCTGCATATGGTTTGGACCTGAAAAATCATATATTTCCGGTTCTAACTGCACATCCGGAGTTAATATAATTTCAAAATTATATCGTCACAGATTTAATAATACATATTTATTTTTCCCGAGGTATAACATGTCCGAAATAGTAAGTGTTAGCGGCGGTCCGACTAAACCGGAAATTATTGCAGTGTCCCTTTCCAAACTCGGACTGCAGGATGGGGATCGGTTTGCAGATGTAGGCTGCGGTACGGGTTCGGTCTCGATAGAAGCATCCCGGATTGCCCGGAACCTGACTATCTATGCAATCGATGCCCGTAAAGAGGCTCTCTTTGCTACGGAAGCGAACTTCAATAGTTTCGGGATTGAAAATGCCAGGGTCCTGGCCGGTGAAGCCTCGGAACTTCTGGGCTCAGGAGGTCCTATTGACTTGATTGACTGCGCTTTTGTTGGCGGTACAAAAAACATTGACACCATCCTTGAGAAACTTGTTGAAAAAAAAACTCGCAGTATTGTGGTAAACGCAGTCCGTATCGAGACGGTTGTCCGAACAATCGAGGCTATGAAGAGGCTGGGAATTTTTGACGAGGTAGTCCACATTGCAGTCTCGAGAAGTGCCCCGATTGCCGGAGAGACTATGTTCAAACCTGAAAACCCGGTGTACATAGTTGTCGGAAAAAAACAAGCCTGAAAATTATCCTTTAATCGCTATCATGTTAACTCACCATCAAATTAATCAAATCACGTTTAATATTTACCTGTAAATTTATGGAGCGATAATATGTTAATAGGAGTAGGACTTGGTCCCGGAGACCCTGAACTTCTGACCCTGAAAGCAGTGAATGTTTTGAAAAACAGTGATAAGGTATATGTCCCAGGACGCCTGGCAAAAGACCTTGTAGCCCCATATACGGACGCCGAAATCCTTGAGTTCCCCATGATAAGGGACATCGAAGTCCTGAATACCCTCTGGAAAGAAAATGCAGACCGTGTCGCAGATGAGGCCAGAAAAGGGACAGTGGCTTTCGGGCTTATAGGTGACCCCAACTTTTTCTCCACTTTCACTCACCTGAAAAAGGTTATGAACAGGCACTACCCTGATGTTGAGACTGCAACGGTGCCGGGAATCAGTTCCATCACGTCTTTTGCTGCAAGGGCTGATGTAGCGGTCGAGAGTTCCTTTGAAGTAAGCGACGGTTCCGAGATCGGGTACAAGATCCACCTTAAAGCCACACAGCCGAGAAAGATTATTGAGAAACTCGAAACCGAAGGGTACAGGGAGTTTATTTTCGCAGAAAGGCTTTTTTCGGACAATGAACTGATTATCAGTGAGAAAGAAGATATCCCGGAAAAAGGGAACTATTTCAGCATTATTTACGGTAAAAAATAAGCACAGGGAATGGTCAGATGGAAAGAAAAGTATATTTTGTAGGGGCAGGTCCCGGAAACCCCAAACTGATTACCGTCCTCGGGCGTGAAATGCTTGAAAAAGCGGACCTTGTTATGTATGCGGGCTCCCTTGTAAACCCCGAAGTCCTTAACTACACAAAGGGAGAAACAGTCGACAGCTACGGGCTTACCCTTGACGAGACTACGAAAATAATTGCCGATGCCGTGGATGCAGGAAAGTTCGTGGTGCGCCTCCACAGCGGAGACCCCTCGCTTTACGGGTCTGTTATAGAGCAGATGGAAGAGTTGAAAAAATACGACATCGAAGTTGAAAGAGTAGCAGGCGTCTCCTCGGTTTTCGCAAGCGCCGCTGCTCTCGGTACCCAGCTTACTCTTAACGGGGTTTCCGATACCCTGATCCTCACCCGTCCCGCGGGAAAAACCCTGGAAAAAGACCTTATCCCCGAGCTTTCTGCCTATAATACCACCATGGCAATTTTCCTTGGCACGCAGAAGATCAGGGAAATTATGGAAAAAGTCCAGTGCCCGAAAGATACCCCTGTGGCGGTTGTCTTCCACGCATCCTGGGAAGATGAAGAAATTATCACAGGGACGGTTGAAGATATTGCAGACAAGGTGAAAGATGCAGGGATCACGCGCTCGGCAATGATAATTCTCGGCGGGGTTGTTGACCCTAAAAACTACAGGAGGTCCTACCTATACGGAGTGGCCCAGGAACCGTTGTAATTACCTTTGAAAGAAACAGGGAAATTGCATCAAAGATAGCAGAGCATCTTGAAGCTGACCTTCTGCTCTATGAAAAGGGCATTTTCAGGAAAGCCTTTGAAAACTACGGGGCAATCGTTGCAGTCTTTGCTACGGGCATTGTGGTAAGGGATATTGCCCCCCTTCTCGATAATAAATGGTCGGACCCGGCAGTAGTCGTTGTGGACTCAAACCTGAATTTCGCAATCCCTCTCCTTGGAGGGCATCACGGGGCAAACGAGATTTCCCGAAAGCTTGCGGAATTGGGGGCAGTTCCCGTGCTCACCACGGCTACCGAGGTCCACGGCAAGCCCTCGGTTGAAGGGATCGCTGACAGATTTGGCTGTGAGGTCTTCAATAAAGAATCCACAATCGCTGTAAACTGTGCCCTCCTTGACCGGCAGGTAGAAGTCCTTGAGGTTAAAGGGCCAAGGATTGTTATTGTGGACGAGGATGTTTCCGTGCTTGTGAGAAAAAAACAGGCTGAAGCACAGGATGAAAGTGCAGGAAACAGCTGATAATAAACACCCATTAGTAGTTAATAAGCCGATTAATGACGAAACTGCATAATAAAGCAGTGGAAAAGATTACTGATGATTCTCGGAATCGGAACCCGCAGGGGCATTACAAATGAAGAAGTCCTTGATGCCGTAAAACAGGCGCTTGATGAATGCGGCCTGAGTCTCCAGGAGATTACGGCTTTTGCCTCTGCGAAACTCAAGGAAAATGAGCGGGGCCTGCTGGAAGCATGTGAAATTCTCGGCATTCCGGTGAACTTTTTGCCGGATGAGGTTCTGAATAGTTACAACCCTCCTTCATCCTCCCAGGCTTCTCGCTTCGGGTTAAAAGGAGTTGCAGAGCCTGCTGCACTGGCCCTCTCGGAAAAACACGAATTGATTTGCAGGAAGAAAGTCTATGGCAGAGTCACAATCGCAATCGCAAGATAAGGCATCCGGCGGAAAACTCTACGTTGTAGGGATAGGGCCGGGCTCCGTGGAACAGCTAACCCTCAAAGCCCGGGAAGTAATCCTCAATGCCGATTACGTTCTCGGGAACAGTACCTACCTGGACCAGATGGAAAGTCTTCTCGGCACCCAGGAGGTAATCCGGAGTTTTATGGGAAAAGAGGTTGAAAGAGCCCGGAAAGCCGTGGAACTTGCAAAAAACGCAAACGTGGTCATGATCAGCGGGGGCGACACCAACGTCTACGGTATGGCAGGAATCGTGCTGGAGGTCGCTGAACACGAGAACCTTGACGTGGACATCGAAATCCTGCCCGGAGTTACAGCAGTCCTTGCCGGAGCAAGCCTTCTCGGCGCACCCGTGGTGACGGACTTTGCAGTTATCAGCTTAAGCGATCTCTTAACTCCCTGGGAGGTTATCGAAAAGCGGCTTAACATGGCTGCAGATGCCGATTTCGTGATCGGACTCTACAACCCGAAGAGCCGCAAGAGAAAGTCCAACTTTGCAAGGGCAATCGAAATCATCCGCAAGTACAAGGCCGGTTCCGTGCCTGTGGGGCTTGTCAAGAACGCCATGAGAGGGGAGGAGGAGGACCAGATCGTGACGACCCTCGGGGAAGTCATGGAATATGAGGACTGGGTGGACATGAGCACCGCTATTCTCATAGGCAACGGAGAGTCACGGATCTGGAAGTCTCCGAAAAAGGATATTATCATAACACCCAGGGGGTATCATAAGAAATATGACTACTGAAAAAAGTGCTAATGAAAGCGAAGAGAACCTTGAAGAGTTTACTGAGCTTACGGTGGAAGTAGACCCCGAACTTGTAAAGATCTGTACCGACTCGGGGGCAAGGACTGAAGAGGCAAAAGCCATTTACATGAAAAGCCGGACAATGATCCGGGAAATTGTCGGGAATTCAACACCCGAGGACCGTTTCCGCCAGCGCTGCGTAATTGCTACGGGCGACCTCTCGGTTGCCGATATCATGCGTTTTTCGCACAACCCCATCCCCGCAGGGGTTGAAGCAATTAAAAAAGGCGCTCCCATTTTCGTGGACATCAATATGGTAAAAGCCGGGATCACAAAGGTCGGTCACTCCTCGGAAGTGATCTGCGTCCTTGACGAAGACCCGAGCGCCGAAATCGCCAACAGATACGGAATTACCCGGACATCCGCAGGATACCTTGCCGCAAAAGACAAACTGGACGGGAGCATTATCGCAATCGGAAATGCACCTTCGGCTCTCATTATGGTCTGCAAACTCATTGAAAAAGGGGTCAGGCCTGCACTTATCATCGGTCTTCCGGTTGGCTTCGTAAACGCAGCTGAGTCCAGGGAAATGGTCCGGAACCTGAAAATTCCCATCCCCTCAATCAGCTGTGTCGGGACAAGGGGCGGGACTCCGATGGCTGTTGCCTGTGTAAACGAGCTTGTGGCAATCGCAAGGGAAAGTGAAGAATAACACTTTCGGCCCTCTTTTTTAATTTTTTCTTTTATCTCGAGCGAATTTTTGTTTCCTAACCGGTTTTTTAGTTACAACATACCTACTTTATTTTTCTCATTTTCAATAAATTTATATTTGTAATTCTCCATCTTGTAATCCGAATAAAGAAAAAAAATCATAGAACGATATGTATATTCTTTTTACATTATTCTCGGAGGCGGGTCTGATTGGGCAACAATGATGGAAAACTGGTTATTCTCCTTATGCTCCTGACAATCGCTTTGTTTTTCTATATCTCTCTTCCTTTCATGTTTAGGGGACCTGCAGCACCTCTTTTCGTAATACACAACCATGATATTAAGGGTCATGAAGTGGCAGTTGAAGTATTCGATCAGCAGAACAAATCAATAATAAACGAAACATACAGTCTTGAATCCGAAGGCGATTTTTCACAGGCTCGTCCTTCAAGCCTTCGGTTCCACCGGGAAAAAAGAGAGTATACGTTTAAGGTAACTATGGATAAACAGATTACAAGTACGGTTAAGATGGAAATTCCTAATAATTATTCCCTGGTTGATATTTGGTTATACAGTAAGGACTATGAGTCAGGAGAAATTGTCCCTATTTTCATGGAAATTGCAGAAACGGTATGAGAAGAAACAGGTTTAACCTATTGTTTTAACCTGCTGTTTCCTTCCCTAAATTTTTGTTTCAAATTGTGTCAAATGTATGCATATTGTTTGGTACGCTAAGTGAAAAATTTAAATGAGCCAGCTGAGGTGGTTCTGATAGGCCATCCAGAGTCCTACAAGGATAAGCACTATCCCGGCTCCTTTTTTGAAAGCTGCGTCGTATCTTGAGATGAGCTTTATTTTCGAAGTGGAGAGGTGAGCCGAGTATGCAAGCAGGAGCATGGGTACCGCAAACCCTGCGGAATAGATGAAAAGGGTCAGTGCACCGCTAGCAGTACTTCCTTCCAGGGCTACCATCGTCAGGATTGAGGCAAGGATAGGTCCCACGCAGGGAATCCAGAGCACTCCGAGGGAAAGTCCCAACAGAAGCCCTGAGATCGGGCCTTTCTCGTTCATTCCTGCAAGCAGGGGGAGCCTTGCAAAGGCGTTAAACAGGCTTATCTCAAAGAGCATTGCAAGCCCCATCGTGATGATCAGAAGTTCTGCCAGGATTTTTAGCTGTCCCAGGTGTGCCTGGAAAGCTGCTCCGAAGGCAGAGGTCACAACTCCCATGAGGGTGAAAGAAATAGATACTCCGAGCACTATAGCAAGGGGCCTTAACTTTCCTTTTCCTGTTGAACTTGCGAGAACTGCAGGAAGAAGGGGAAGGATGCATGGGGACAGGACGCTGAGGACTCCTGCACCAAACGCAACCACGGGTGAAATGGCTTCATAAGACATGGTTTGGTTCGCTGTTTTTCAGTTTGGTTTATGGTACCGTTTTTTAATCGGAAAATTGTTTTCCGTCTAAATTGGTCGAAACCCTGAGTTTTCCTACTGACACAGGCTTTGAAGTTCAGTTCTACTGGAAAGCCGCTTTTTTATTTTTTATTTTTATTATTTGTTCTCATAGTAAAGAACGGCTCTGTCAAGAAGTTCTTCATACACCTGTTTTTCCCTGAATCCCAGAACTCTTGCCTGGAATCTGTCCGTTGTGATGTTTCCGTCTTCTTGCATGTAAACGTATTCTCCGTTTTCAAGGCCCACGACAACAAAAGAATCAGGAATATAGGATATTCCGAAATACGCTCCGATTTCGGGACTCTGGTCTATATCTGCAGACATGACCGTGACTTCTCCGGTATATTCCGCTGCCAGGTCGCTCAGGATGGGTTTCATCTGCTGGCATGGTCCGCACCACTCAGCTCCTATTTTTATAAGGACAGGGCCTTCCTGGACGGATGTGTTTATCTGTTCCAGAGCGGTCATATTTTCCACAACGCTTATTTCCTGGGCACTGGTGGCATTTCCCGAATCATCAGTACAGCCTGCCGTAAAGATTACGGATGCGAGCAGGACTAATAGTATAGTTAACTTATTCATGTTCTCAACATTGCTTGTTCATTTTGTAGTTCTTTAAGCTTTCTGTATTAGTAATTCTCTCTTATTTCAAATAATTTTGTTTTTCCTGCGCCAGAAGGTCAGTAATCCTGCAGTTCAGCGGATGGGTAATTAGGGAATTTCATCCGGCCCCCAGAAATCCTCTCTGGACAGTGTTGCGGTGACTGATGAATTCCACGGAGTAAGGCCGAAAATGTGTAAAAAATGGAGTGTGAAAACAGGATTCATCTCGTTAACTTCTTACACAGAATGTAGTGGTCTTTCCCTGTTTGTAGCATTTCAGGTTTTTCAGCTCTGCATTCCGGGTCCGCATAAGGGCATTCTGTATAAAATACACAGCCTTCAAAACTAGAGGTAATGTCAGTTTTTGCCTCAAAATCAGGCTTTTGAGTCTCTTTTTCCTCCAAATCCCTACCTGGCTCGGATAAGAGCTGCCGGGTATAAGGGTGTTGAGGCCGGGAGAAAACTTCCTCTACGGCTCCGATCTCCAGGATCTTCCCTGCATACATTACAGCTGCCCGGTCGCACATATGCCTTACAACTTCGAGGTCGTGAGAAATAAAAAGCATACTCAGGGAAAGCTCCTTTTTGAGGTTCTTTATCAGATGCAGGATCTGTGCCTGTACTGATACGTCCAGGGAAGCCGTAATCTCATCCGCAATCAGGAAATGAGGTTTCAGGGACAGTGCTCTTGCTATGGAAACCCTCTGGTTTTGCCCCCCGCTCAACTGGTGAGGATATCGGTTTGCATGTTCCGGGGAAAGCCCTACCGATTTCAGAAGGAGGGGAACTTCGGCATAAGCTGCTTTCTTTTTAACTCCCTGAAGCCTGAGGGGCTCTGAAATGCTTGATTTTATCTTCATTTTCGGGTCAAGGGATGAATAGGGGTCCTGGAAGATCATCTGCATCCGGGGCTGTACTTTCAAAAACTCTTTTCTGGGAAGTCCTGTCAACTCTTTACCGTCAAAAAATATGGTCCCGGAGCCCGGCTGCTCAAAACGAAGGATGCACTTCCCAACAGTGCTTTTTCCACACCCGCTTTCCCCCACAAACCCGAGAGTTTCCCCTTTCCGGACTTCAAATGAAACATCATCTACTGCCTTTATAGCCTCTTTTTTGAAAATCCCCGATGAAAAATATTTTTTCAGCCCCCGGACTTCAAGCATACTTAAAACACCTCACCTGGCGTTTTCCCATTACGTGAAATAGTTCCGGGTGCTTATTTTTGCAAATCTCCATTGCATACCTGCACCGGGGGAAAAACCTGCACCCCTCCGGGAGAGCAGTCAAGGAAGGGCTTGATCCCGGAATCGGCTGCATTCCCCTGGAAGGAAGCGAATTCAAAAGCCCTTCTGAAAAAGGGTGCATCGGAGCCTTGAAAAACTCTTTGCAGTCTGCAATTTCTACAATTTCTCCTGCGTACATCACAGCAAGAGTCTCAAAGAGTTTTTCTGCAAGCTCCAGATCATGTGTAACTATAAACATTGACGCATTTCGGCTGATATCCTGCAAAAGGGATATGATTCTCCGCTTTATCCTGAGGTCCAGCCCGCTACTGGGTTCGTCCGCAATGATAAGGGAGGGGGCGGCTGCAATTCCCATGGCAATCATCACCCTTTGCCTCAGGCCCCCGCTCAGTTCGTGGGGGTACTGCCTGATGCGAAGAGCGGGGTCCCGGATGCTGACTCTATCCAGGAGAAGAATTAAATTTGTGTTTACCTCAGCTTTCGAAAAGCCTTCGCCTCTGATCAGGGCTTCCGAAAGCTGGTCCCCTATTGTAAATACAGGGTCAAGGGAAGTTGCCGGGTTTTGAAAAATTGCACCTATTTCCTTTCCGCGAATTTTCCTGATCTTCCGGGAAGACATCGAAAAAAGGTTTTCCCCTTTAAAAATGATCTCTCCTGAAAATGACGCATCTCCGGCCAGAAGCCCGAGAATAGCCAGGCAAAGCACCGTTTTTCCTGAGCCGGACTCTCCTATTATTCCAAAGCATTCCTTCTCCCTGACTATAAGGTCAATACTGTCAACTGCTTTCACAGGGCCTGTATCGTCAGGAAAATGAACTTTCAAATTCCGGATCTCAAGCAGGGGTGGAGAACCATTCCTGGATCCGGGATCAGGGGTAATAGGAATTCGCGTCATAATGAGTCCTTCTTCTGCTTTGATTTCGGATCAAACAAGTCCCTGAGCCCATCTCCCAGGAAATTAAACCCGAGGACGGTCAGCATTATCGAAATCCCTGGAAAGATCATAAGATATGGGGCGGTGCTGAAAAAATACCTCCCTTCATTAAGCATGGATCCCCATTCCGGAAGGGTTTGCACTCCAAACCCGAGAAAACTTAGGCCTGCAGATGCGAGGATCACATATCCCATCCCAAGGGTTCCCATAACAAGGAGAGGGGATGAGGCATGAGGAAGAACATGACGAACGATAACGTACAGATCGCTTCCCCCAAACCCTTTGGCTGCCGTTACGAATTCCCGGCTTTTAACCGTAAGTACCGACGCTCTTACCACTCTTGCATAGCCTGTCCACTCTATCAGGACAAGGGCCAGTACCATGTTGGCAAGTCCTCCCCCGAAAAGTCCCACGATCGCCAGGGCTAGAAACATGCTCGGAAAAGCCAGAACTCCGTCTACAAATCGCATAAGGACTTCATCTGCAAGCCCGCCTATGTAGCCGGCAGTGGTGCCGATGACTATCCCTGCAAAAAGAGACAGCGTCACGACTGAAATCCCTATCAGGAGGGATATGCGGCTCGCAAACAGTACCCTGCTCAGCACGCACCTCCCCAGATGGTCGGTACCGAAGGGATACTCGGAATTTGGAGGAGTCAGCCTCAGGTCCAGGTTTATTGCTTCCGGGTCATGAGGGGCAAGCCAGGCTGCAAAAAGAGCTATAAAGGTGAGGAAGCTGAGGATTATGATCCCGGCAAGTAAGCTCCTGTTTTTAATTCCGCATTTCATCTCGAATCCTCGGGTCAAGATAGCTGTAAGAAAGGTCAACAAGCAGGTTTATTGTTACAAAAAGAACGGCTACAAAGAGAAGGGTACCCTGGATCATGGGGTAGTCCCTGTTGTAAATTGAATTAACAATAAGATTTCCGAGCCCCGGCCAGGCAAATACGGTCTCAACCACTGCAGAACCGTTTAGCAGGTAGCCGAAATTCAGACCTGCCATGGTTATTACGGGAATCATGGCGTTTTTAAGGGCATGCTTTCCAATTACAACCTTTTCCGAAAGCCCTTTTGCCCTGGCTGCATAGATGTAGTCTTCCTGGAGCACTTCAAGGAAGCTGGCTCTCGTCAGGCGCATTGTAATTGCTGCGGAACTTGTCCCGAGAGTCAGCATCGGCAGGATAAGATATAAAAAGTCTCCGTTTTCTCCGAACCCCCCCGCAGGAAGAATTCGCAGGAAAACGGCAAAAACCAGTATCATAAGATAACCTTGCCAAAAATTTGGCATGGAAACCCCAAGGAGGGCAAAAAGCCTGCTAAGATCATCAATCCAGGTATCCCGCTTCAAAGCTGCAAGGATGCCTGCCGGAATCGAGATCGCAAGCGAGACCAGGAAACTTGCAATTGCAAGCTTGAAAGTTGCGGAAAAGGCCTGCAGGATTGCCTCTGAGACCGGGCGTTCGCTCATATATGAATAGCCAAGTTCACCATGCAACACATTTCCAAGCCAGTTGAGGTACTGCACGTACAGGGGCTTATCAAAACCTTCTTTAATCCTGAATTCTTCCACCGCGACAGGGTCAGCCCCTCCAGAGGAGCTTGTCAGGATGATTTCTGCAGGGTCTCCGGGAGTTATATAGATTAATGAAAAGCTGACAATAGAAATGAAAAGAAGTACAGGCGCCATAAACACTATCTTTCTTAATATGTGTGTTAGCATTTTTACACACGCCATTTTTAGCATTAATTTGTCTTTTTTTAGAATTTTTTGTTATTATCTTGTTTAATTTTTCACTCGATTCTTCATATATAGTATTTTCTATTTGTTTCAGCAGGTCTGGATTCATGATATTTCTAAAAATGGTAATAACTAATTGTAAAAATGGTTATAAGGCCTGGAAATCTCTTTTCAGGGTATAATTTTATAAAAAATTTTATTCATACTGATGAAAAACTCAATATGCTGAATACTTTCCACTGTAGTATATACCGGTTTCCAGAATTCAGTGAATAGTGGACAAAAAAGAGGAGATGGTAAATTGACAGATGATAGTAAATTGATAGGTGATGGTGAATTAACAAATGACGATATTACCTCCGAAGTTGTACATTATCTTGATGAAAACGGGGCTTCCGTAGCAGGAGTTGCAGGTTTTGATTCTCTGGATTCGAATCCTTATCCGGACCTGCAGAAGGCGGTAGTTTACGGGGTTGCACTGGACCCTGAATTTCTCAGGGAGCTCATCGATTGGCCCGATTCTGGGTATTCTGCCGAATGCACACGAGCCAACGGGAAACTGAGGGAACTGGGCACAAAGCTTGTAAGCTATCTGGAAGAGAGGGGATTTGAGGCAGTTTCCCTTGGTCCGACCACGGAAAATTTAGATAGGGAAAAATTAGCCGTGGATTTTCCCCACAAAACTGCGGCCACAAGGGTGGGCCTGGGCTGGATAGGCAAATGTGATCTCCTGGTTACAGAGACGTTTGGGTCGGCTCTTCGCTTAAATACGGTCTTTACCAATGCGCCTCTCATATCAGGTACACCTGTAGAACGCTCCTTCTGCGGGGAATATACAAAAAATTTCAAAAAAGTAGCGTGAAAAACTCTATATGTGGGATCTGTATTGCTACCTGTCCCCGGACTCTGAAATACCTGAAAAAGATGTCTTCTGTGGAGAAAGCTATTGATTGATTGTTTCTTGTATAACGCCTGAATTATAGGTCTGCATTGAAGTCTTCGTCAGATCCGGGAGAAGCCTGGCGATCTACAAAAAACAGTGGCGAAGCTTAAACTCAAAAAATGTAGAAAACATGAAGGTTTATTCATTCGCCTTTTGTCCCGTAATCAGGAAGATGGGGTATCCCTGAGAAATCCTTGAATGAATGAACGCTTGTTTTTCTTGAATTCCTGCGCTTCCTGAAGGGGATTTACAGCAGTGTTTTCAAAACCCATTTTGGAAAAGACAATTGAGACATTCTCCGGGCTTATGTCCTCATAGAAAGGGAGGGCTTTTCGGATCGGCCCGTAAAATTCATTGAAAAATGATCTGGAGGGATTTTTGTTCATGTCGGGGTTCACCACGCCGGTAATCCAGCGCTTGACCTTCTTGTCCGGGCGGGGGTTAAACCAGTTGCCGTCGATAGCAAAAACCCTGCCTCCAGGTTTGAGGACACGCATCCATTCCTGAACTGCTGTTTCCGGTTGAGGTAGGGTCCAGAGCAGGTATTTGTTTACGACCAGGTCAAAATAGCAGTCTTCAAACGGCAGTTTTTCCGCATCGCCATGAAATAAATCAACCTTGACACCCAGGGTCTTTGCGTTATTTCGTGCTTTTTCGAGCATGCCCGCGGAGATATCTATGGCTGTCACCTCATGTCCCATTTCCACAAAGAGAAGCGCAAGAAAACCAGGACCGGTTCCTACATCCAGCACCTTTAACCTTTGCCCGGGAGGTAAGAAATTTTCAAGCATTCGCCTCCAGATAATCCTCTCTTATGCATCAAAGCCGTTCTCTCCATTTGTATATGTGGAAGACCTGAGGTTCCAGTAATCAGCGATAACTTTCTTGCAGTCCATAATTTTACTCCCCAATAAAAAATTCTTAAGAGAAAAGCAGAAACTGCTTTTCAATTTTCATAAATTTGATTTTTTCCAGGTAAGCTATTAACCTGAAAAGCAGGGAAACCCTCTCAGCAGAAGTTCTCCCTGCAAAATTTTCGAATCATTCTTCGATGTAGATGTCCTTCGTAATGAAGGAAATCTCATTCGGGTAAATCTCATATCCTTTTACCCGTTTGTTTATTCCGTCAAGTTCCGTATAATAGAATACGAATATTTCCGGAGAGTCTTCAAGCACCTGGGCCTGGATCAGGTCATAGTATTCCTGTCTCTCCTCCTGGCTTGTGCTTTCCCTGGCTTCTTTGATCCATTCATCAACCTCGCTGTTAGAGTACCCTGTCCATCCGGCCTGTTCTCCGGAAGACTCGAAATGGTAGGAGAGGAAATAGTCAGGATCTCCGGCAGGGGCAACTCCCCAGGCATAAAGGGAAAGATCATAGTTCCCGTCGCTTGTATCCGCACTCAAAGCACCTGTTTCAAGGACAATTACCTCGGTTTTGATCCCTATTTTCTCAAACTGGGAAGCTATAACTTCGGCTGTGGGTTTGAGTTCGGCTCTTTTTTCATAGGTGCGAATGGTAAGTTCGAAAGGCTCCCCTTCGTATTCAAGCCAGCCATCTCCGTCAGTATCGGTGATTCCTGTTTCCGAAAGCAGTTCTTTTGCTTTTTCGGAGGAATAATCGTAGCCTTCGAGCTTTTCATTGGATGACCAGGGCAGAGTTGACGGGAATACTCCTGTTGCAGGCACTCCTTCCCCTTCGAGAGCCGCGCTTACGACCTGGTCGCGGTTTATCGCATAATTCAGAGCCTGTCTTACCCTCAGGTCGTCAAGGGGCTCTTTGTTCGCGTTCACATACATAAAGCAGAGTCGCAGGGTTTCCTTACTGAGGACTTCAAGGTCAGGGTTCTCGTTGATGATTTCTGATTCTGTGGCCGGGATGCCCCGGACGAGGTCGCAGTCATCTGCCTGGAGTTTTAATGACCTTGTAAGAGGATCGGAAACGTAGTCGATAGTCGCACTTTCAAGCTTAACATCTCCTCCCCAGTAGTCCTCGTTTCGTAAAACAGATAGTCTGAGGCCTTCTTTGTAATTTTTGAATTTAAAAGGTCCAGTCCCTACGGGTTTATGGGTAAGATCTTCTGCTTCCGGGCTTACTATTGAAAGCAGGGGGTCGGAAAGGCTTGCAATGGTCGGTGCATATGGTTCTTTTGTCCTGATGATGACAGTCGTATCATTTTTAGCTGATACCGATTCGATAAAATCATACTCTGTATGCCTGGTGTTATCAGGGTCAAGTACCCGGTTTATCGAAAATATCACTGCTTCGGCATTAAAAGGTGTCCCGTCATGGAACTTTACTCCTAACCTCAGGTTAATTTGCCAGGCAGTGTCATTGAGACTTTCATAACTTTCCGCAAGTTCAGGCACGAGGTTCATATCGGCATCATAGGCAAAAAGAGTCTCATATATCCCGGCTTCCCGGACGTACCAGCCTACCCATTTGTAACCTGGGTCGAGGGACTCATCCGGCCCGAATATCATAACGGCTCGAAGGTTTCCATCCTTTTCGGAGGATATGTTTTCTCCAGCATCTTCAGAATCATTAAGTAAAGACGCTTCACCAGTGTTGGAATCGGAATCTGCACATCCGGAAAAGAATACCGATGCAATTATAATGAAAATCAATATGATAAAAATGTGATTATTTTTATTTTTATTCTTACTTGTCACTTTAACCACTAAAAGTATGTATTCGAGTGATATATATTAACATTCTTATTTGTGTCACTAAATCTTATTATATCCTTTTTATTTATTACTGAAAAGAGGGAAAGCTAAGTAAGGAGGATTTTGGAAATCCTGATGTAACATCAACTGATAGTTGTGTATATTGTAATGGAAGGCATATTTATGAAAAACATGAGTCACTGTAAAAATAAAAATAGAAAAAAAAGATGAGTCACTGTAAAAATAAAAATAGAAGAAAGAATGTAAATAAGTAAATATGAATTTTTTTAACTAATTGGCTTAAAATGGTCTTATTCTTCCTTCAAAGTCTCCTGAACCGCATCCACAATTTTTTCGAAGTTTTTCTGCCACTCCGTGCCGTGTTTAAGCTGGTCCTGAATGATTGTTCCCTTGTCCTCCATTTCTGCGACTTTGGGCTCTATGGGTAGTTTGGCAAGAATGGGGATATTGAAGTCTTCTGCAGCTTTTTCAACGCCTCCGCTTCCGAATACGTCTATTGGCTTATCACAGTGGGGGCAGATAAGCCCGTGCATATTGTCCACAAGTCCTATTATAGGTACATCCAGTTTTTCCGAGAATGTGATTGATTTCCGGACACTGATGAGGGCTACGTCCTGGGGGGTTGTAACAAGTACGGAGCCGTCACAGTTGGGGATAAGCTGGGCAACACTCAGGGGTTCGTCTCCGGTTCCGGGGGGGAGGTCAATAATCAGAAAGTCAAGTGCTCCCCAGTAAACTTCTTCCAGGAACTGCTTGATTGCTCCCATTTTGGCAGGTCCCCTCCAGATTATGGGTGAATCTTTGTTTTCAAGCAGAAAACCAATCGACATCATTGAGAGATTGGGAAGCACCTGAACCGGGAGAATTCCTTCTTCGTTTACTTCGGGTCTTGCAGACTCCAGCCCGAAGATGGTGGGAATAGTCGGACCGTGAATGTCACAGTCCAGAAGTCCTACCCTGTGCCCGCGGAGCGCAAGCCCGACAGCGAGATTTGCGGCAACTGTACTTTTCCCTACTCCGCCTTTCCCGCTCATTACCATAATCTTACGTTTGATGCGCCGGAGGTTGACTACGATTTTTGGTTCCTCGGGCTTTTTCGATAAGCTTTCCAGTGATTGAACCTTATCTGTCATTTTTATCGCCTTTCTAAAATTTCCGGTTTTCCCCTTTTTCACATGCTTCTGTCAAGCGTCAGCATCTTCATCTATGTCAGCACCCTCAGCCCTGATATAGTTACCGCCTTTTATTTCTATGGCTTTTCCTTTGCTAAGGGCAATAGCTACTTTCATTCTGGCGGATTTCAGATCCTCCCAGAAAGCTCTCCTTGATATTCCTACCCTGCTGGCGGCGTCTTCCTGCCGTAACCCCTCAATATCCACAAGTCTCAGGGCTTCAAGCTCTTCGACTGTGAGAGACACCACTTCAAGGTCCAACAGCGGGACTCCTCGGGGCTTGAAATATGTGATATCAGGAGTTTGCTCAACGCGCCTGGGACATTTTGGTCTTCCTCTGCACTTTTTCATAGCCTACTTATGCACATCGCCGAGTAAATATATAACAATTTCTCTTTTCGAATAGAAAACTATAAATATTTATGTACAAATGAGTGAAATTGTACTTTCTATATCTCTGACTTCTCTGCGTTTATGGAGGACTCATATGCCTCACTTTATTTGAAACATTTACAGAGAAATGTATTGTTTGAGAGTCAGCGGATTTTATATTGGAGTATAAAGTATGAAAATCTGCATAAGTGCCTACGGAAGAGATCTTGATTCTGAAGTGGATCCTCAATTCGGAAGATGCAATTATTTCGTGATTATTGATCCGGAGATCGGATCAGTAGAATCAATCAAAAATCCCGGTTCGGAAGCCCCAAGCGGTGCAGGAATCCGGGCAGCAGAGGCAGTTGTGGGAGCAGGGGTAGATATCCTCTTAACGGGTAGCATGGGGCCGAATTCTTTCTCCGTACTCTCCGAAGCAGGCGTTGAAACATACTATGGGGTCAAAGGTAAGGTAGCCTTTGCTCTGAGTGAGTATCAATCCGGAAAGCTTGCCGTCCTTGAGAGCCCGAATGCTTCTACTCATAGTGGTATGAAGAATAGTTGAGTAAATTGTCAAAATTGGAAACAAAATCTTAAATAATCTGAAAAATGTTGTACAATATTTTATAAAATATATCTAAATTAAAAAAGGTGATCTACATGAAAGTATGTATACCCACAAGAGACAATAACGGCATGGAAGGGACTGTAGAGCAGCATTTTGGGAAAGCTCCCTCCTATACCATCCTGGATACCGACAGCGGCGAAGTCTCAGTGATCCCCAATACCAGTGAACACATGGGAGGGGTGAAACTGCCTCCCGAGTTACTCAGTAAATATGGGGTGGAAATCATGCTCTGTGCGGGGCTTGGGTACAGAGCTGTCAAGATGTTTGAATCTTATGGAATCGATGTCTTTGTAGGAGCCGAAGGAACTGTTAGGGATGCGGTAGAGGCCTGGAAAGCAAATAAACTCCGCAGTGCCAGTGCTGAAAACACATGTGCAGAACATGACCACCACGACCACCATCACTGAGGGATCAATTCCTATCTTTATGTGCGGGATTAGAAGGCTCAGCTCATGAAAATTGCAATTGCAAGCGGCAAAGGGGGTACCGGGAAAACTACAGTTTCAGTAAACCTTGCCCTTGCTCTTGAAGAGGTACAGCTTTTTGACTGTGATGTGGAAGAACCTAATTGCAACCTGTTTCTGGGTTTCGAACTGGAGCCTGTAGAAGCAGTAACCTGCCTGGTTCCGGAGATCGATCCTGAGAGGTGCACTCTTTGCGGAAACTGTGCCAGCTTCTGTAAATTCAACGCCCTGGCTGCTCTTCCCCAAAAAATCCTGTCATTTCCATCCCTCTGTCACGGCTGCGGAGGCTGCAGCTTTGTTTGCCCTGAAGGGGCTATAGACGAAAACCCCCGGTCTATCGGACTTATCGAGAAAAATTCCTCTGAAACTCCTCTCACGTTTTTCCGTGGTGTCCTGAACGTGGGGGAAGCTATGGCAACGCCTGTCATCAGGGCGCTCCAGCAGCATATCGATGAAAACAGACATGCAATCATCGACTCCCCTCCGGGAACGGCATGTCCCGTTCTTGCAGTTCTGGGGTGTGCTGACTACTGCGTACTTGTGACCGAGTCCACTCCTTTCGGTTTCCATGATTTCCTTCTTGCACTCGAAGCTGCAAGGACAGTTAAGGTTCCTGTAGGAGTTGTTCTCAACCGGGATGGGCTTGGGGACACAAGGGTGGAAGAGTTTTGCAGGGCTGAAGGAATTCCAATCCTGCTCCGCATCCCTAATGATAGAATGATTGCCAAGCTCTATTCAGAGGGCATCCCCTTTGTTAAGAAAATGCCCGGATGGAAAGAAAAGTTCAAGTCCATGTTCGAAATGATAAGAGCCCAGACTTGCAAAAATATGGGGGTATCATGAGGCAACTGGCTATAATTAGCGGAAAAGGCGGATGTGGAAAAACCACTCTTACGGCTGCCTTTTCTTCTCTTTCGGAAAATGCCGTGCTTGCGGACTGTGATGTCGACGCATCCGATCTGCCTCTGATCCTTAAGCCCCGGATACTTAATACCGAGGATTGTCTGGGAATGGAACTAGCTTACATTGACCCTGAATGCTGTACAGGTTGCGGCACCTGCCGGGAAATATGCAGGTTCGGGGCAGTCCTTGAAAACTTCACGATAAATCCGTATGGCTGCGAAGGATGTGCAGTTTGTACTGTCGCCTGCCCTGAAAAAGCGGTGTACCTGATGCCGAGAGTTTCAGGACAGGCAGTTTCCTCCATAACCCGTTTCGGGCCCATGGCTCATGCAAAGCTGGGCACTGGAGAAGAAGCCAGTGGAAAGCTTGTAACCCTGGTCCGAAAAAAGGCCGTGGAACTTGCAGATCAATATTCCAGCAAACTCATTCTTATTGATGGTCCTCCCGGTACTGGATGTCCGGTTATGGCAGCAATTACCGGTACAGACCTTATCCTTGTGCTTAGCGAACCCACTGTTTCCGGGCTCCACGACCTGAAACGAGCAATCGAACTGACCGCACATTTCAGAATTCCGGCTGTTGCCTGCATTAACAGGTATGATATCAACGAAAAAAAGAGCCTCGAAATTGAGGCTTTTTGCAGGGAAGCCGGAATTCCTCTTCTTGCTCGTTTGCCTTATACGGATATAACTACAGAGGCAATGATGAATGAAGAAACAGTGATCGAATATGCCGCTCATTCCCGGGAGGCTGAAGCTGTAGAATTTGCAAATATTATTCGAAAGCTCTGGGCAGATCTCAAAATGAGGCTTTCAGGGCTTTGTGATAAAGAAATATGCTCAAAAACCCTCCCTATGAGGGAATCTTAACTTAAATAAATAGTCTCAACTGAAATGTTAAGAAGTTAAATAATATAGCAGCTGTTAATTAATATAACAGTCTGTTCTTTTAATTTTATTCATAAATAGTTGATGAATTCTTTAGTAATCGTTAGTAAGTTCAATAAATTGTTGGTGAGGGAATTCAATGGATTATACTCAGCTTGCAGAGAAACTGGTCAAGTTCCTTGACCTCAAGTACGAACCGGTTGCAGTGAAAGTTATCAAAAAAGGAGAACCCATTCCCGAAGGGTATCATGAGCCCGAGAAAAATCTCAGGCACTGCCAGTCCATCATGAAAGCCAGGAAAGGGGAGTCCTTTGTAATTCCTGCAGGTAAGCATGCCTGCGTTGTAGGCGCTTCAAGCCTCGGGCTTATTCCTACGCCTGAAAAGGTGGTTTTAGGGGAATTCCACCACAACCTGGGAATGTTTGACAGTGTGGAGGCAGCAGCCGGCATGATTTCCAAGCGCCCGGCTTTTGAGCCCGAAAGCAGAATTGCGACCGTTGTGGGCCCTCTGAAGGATGCAAAGATTGAACCTGATGTGGTTATTCTCGTGGATAGGCCAGAAACTATTTACTGGATTATCCCTGCAAGCACTTACTATAAAGGTGGAAGGGTTAATTTCAGCAGTGCAGCTTTCCAGGCAACCTGTGCCGACACAACCATCCTGCCGAGCCTGACAGGGGAAATAAATGTTTCCTTAGGCTGTTTTGGATGTAGAAAAGCCACTGATATCGAAAATGATGAAATGCTCATAGGGATTCCTTTCAATAAGCTTGAAGAAATTGTCAATGCCCTTGAAAAACTCTATGAAGGCCCTATGCCCAAAGCGAGGCAGAAATAACCCTTCTGGGGTTTTATTTCTTCTTATTTTTAAGTGAGGTATTTTCTTCTCATTTGTTTTTCTTATCTTGTTTTTTTCATTGGATTTTTTCATTGGATTTTTTCATTGGATTTTTTCATTGGATTTTTTCATTTATTTTCTTTACCATGAATCCTATCATTACATTTATTTTTTCATGTCAATATTTATACATGCAAAGTTTATTTATGCTTACAATACCTAATCGTTTTAAAAACCGCCGGGAGAAAAAGTGTGCAGTGTGCGTTGTGCAGAAATAAGGAATGCCTTGTAGGCAAAAACTGCTCTGTTATCAAATCAGGACTTGAATATAAAGGCGATACTCTCAAATCGATTCAGATTTCCGCCTGGCTTGAATCTGATCCTGTAAGTAGGACAAAGCTGGAGGAAATTGCAATTTACTCAAAGAGGCTCGGGTACAGAAAGATAGGAATTGCTTTCTGTATTAAGTATGAGAGGGAAGCAAGGCTGGTTTATGATATACTTTCAAGATATTTTGAGGTGTTTTCAGTTTGCTGCAAGGTTTGCAGCCTTGATAAAGAGAGTCTCGGGATCAAAAAACCCGGGAATCCAGAGTTTGAAGCAGCCTGCAACCCTATAGGCCAGGCTCTCCTCCTTAACAATGACGGCACCGACCTGAATATCATGCTCGGGCTTAAAACTGGCTATGATATTCTATTTGCAAAATACTCAGAAGCTCCTGCGATAACTCTTCCTCTGCTGGAACTGTCCTCTATGGGAGATTCGGAAATCGATTTTATAGACTGAATTATTAAAAAACATTTTTTAATCTTTGTGATTTTAAGCCCCGGAGAAATTCATGCCCGAGAAATCCATATGTAGATATGAAACCGACTCAAAATCCGATTCCGAACTCTTGAGAATAAGGGCTCATCACCTCTGCTGTATCCAGGGGTTCCAGGGGTATGGGTACAGTCCGGTTTTTGTTGCCAATATGCGGGCCGTGATTTCGGATCTTGAAGTTTTTCCTTCCAGGCCTATCAAGCTTGTTACGGTATGTGATGCAATCTGCGTCTCATGCCCCAGCAAAATGGAATGCACTGTTCAGGAATCTGTCCTTTCCCAGAAGATCCGGCAGATGGACCTTACTGTCCTGAAAATATTGAAGTTGGATGTCGGGACTGTCCTGAATGCGGATGAAGCCTTCAGGCTAATAAATTCAAAACTCAACAAAGCTTCGCATGTTGAGGAAGTATGCGGGACCTGCAAATGGAGGCAAAAATGCCTCTGGTATATACAGGCCGGAAAACAGGAAAGTGAAGTGTAGAAAGTGAAGTGCAAGAACTTTCTGATCTGTTCTTTTTCCTGCCTTATCCGGGTTCTCACCTTAAACCTGCGCTGATTTCATAGATTTTTGCAAGAAATTCAACGTTCTGGACTGCATTCTGTTCTATTCCTAGCTCGTCTGGAGAAAAGCCGAGAGCAAGGCCGAGGAGCTGGGAGTAATGTAGAACCGGGATTGAATAGTCTGTTCCGAATTTTTCGTTGACTGCAAGCTGTCCCCTGTCGAACTGGAGGTGGCAGAAGGGGCACGCATTGACAATACAGTCCACTTCTGCATCCCGGATGCAAGCAAGCTTATGTTCAAGCATTTCCAGGGACTCGGCAGCGTGCCCTGAGCGCACTCCTCCGCCTGCTCCGCAGCACATCATCTTGTCGGTATAGTCCACACTTTCTGCACCGGTAGCTTCAACAAGTTCATCAAAGAAGACCGGAGCTTCCGTTTCTCCAAGGTTTCTGTCTTTTGATGGTTTGATCAGGTGACATCCGTAGTGAAGGGCGACTTTCAGGTCAAGGGGAGTTGTGATAAAGCTTTTGAGTTTTTCAGGCCCCGGTTCCCTGTACAGAAACTCGATTATGTGCCTGACCTCTGCTGTTCCCTCATACTCCATACCTATCTCTTTTAAGCAGATGTTTGTACGGGTCTTCATCTCAGGGTCTTTTTTAAGTTCTATGTTTGCGTCTGCCAGGGACCCGTAGCAACCGTTGCAAACGGTCAGAATGTCTCTGTCCATCCTTTCCGAGAGGACAATGTTCCGGCTGGCAAGGGCGAGCCAGGTTGCTTTGTCAAAGGACTTGAACACCCCGGGAGCAGGGCAGCAGGAGGCTCCCGGCAGGTCAACTGCATCAACTTCAAGTTTCTGCAGGCAGAGTTTAGTTGCCTTTTCAATTCCGGGGTAGCGGTTGGGTACGATACAACCAAGAAACAGTGATAGTTTTGCCATTATTTTCCTGCCTCCTTATTTTTCAGCCACCAGCTCGTCGAACTTGCAGGTTTTGAGCAGGGTTTTCAGTCCTTCAAGGGCTTCCGGATCTTTCTGGACGGTTTCGGGCATCGGGTCCAGCCCGAGTTCTACCCTCTTCTTCTTTGTTTCCTCATCAAGGGGGACCGCATGCCCGCATTCCAGTACCATTCTCGAAACAAAACGGTGTTCTGGAAGCATCAAACCTTCCCTTACTGCAAGCCTCCTTAGCTCAAGAATAGCATCCGTAATCGGGATTCCGCGCGGGCAGCGTTCCTGGCATGTATAACAGGTCGTACAGAGCCACAGGTCATAATCAGAAAGAACAGCAACTCTGTTCTTGCGTGCATCTCGAATTATTCTCCGGGTATTGAGCCCGGTGTGCCGCCCTGAAGGGCAGCTTCCCGTGCATATGCCGCAATGCATGCAGGAAAGCAGGTCAAGCCCTTCAGCCTTTAGCAGTTTTAGCAGTTCTTCACTCATACAGGTTCACTGTCTGGTTTTGAGTTTGATTTTGAGTCTGTTTTTATATGTTCTTCCGTTTAAAAAAGCAAATATAACCGAAAGAAAAAGATCTGAGTAAAACCCTGTATTCAGGGCAGAATTTTTGGTTTTCAGGATGAACAGACCGATCTACCGGTTGATTTAGGGGATTTCCAGTATATTAGTTCCTTTTATATTCCTTTAAAGCTTTAATAAGATAATTTCAGCAGTTTTATTTTTTAACAGGCATTGCCAGAAGCTTTTTACGACAGGCTTCTCTTTCACTGCTTTTCTTCCGGTAAATTCCCTACTATATTTCGTATTACTCTCATGTTATTTAACATAAACTAAATATATTCAGGGTTAAAATCCAAGATTATGAGGCCAACCTTAGATTCGAACCGGTTTTTGAATAGGTTCTGAATACCTCCCGGAGTCTTTGTTGAAAACAGAAATAACATATCTCCAGAAATAACATATCTCTTTCCGGGAGTAGCTGTAACCTCATTTTTTGATCTCACTTTTCAGAAGCGATTGTAACTTTATTTTTAATCTCACTTCTCGAGAGTTGTTTTAACCTTATTTTTATCTCGCTTCTAATGTCTGGCTCTATGTCCATAAGCAAAGGTTATATTTTCCTTCGCCCTACAAAACCTTTGAGACCTCACACTATGTCTTTTATTATATAAAAATCAAGTTGTTTAATGTGGACTCCACGTCCCCGAACAGGTTTCTATTACTTTCGTACAGTCTCCACCCTTATATTCTTCAGGCTTTTTCCGGTTTTATTTCTCAGGAGAAGTTTATTCCCAGGTCTTTAAGCCCGTTCAGTTTTGCGAGATTGATTAGTAAAGGTGTCAGAGATTCCATGGTGCCTGCCTGCTTAAGGGGGCCGCCGTCCAGGGGTTTGAGGCATCCCATATGCCTTGTAAGCTCCATTACAAGTTTCTTTGCTTCGGCATCATCGCTGCATACAAGCGCATCGTGCACGGCTTTGCATTTAACGACATCTTTGAGTTTTCCCGCAGGGATGTTGTGGAAAGCTGCAACAACTCTGGTGGACTCAGGGGCATTTTTCTGGATTGCAAGGGCTGCTGAGCCTTCTTCCGGTGGTTTGTATACCATAAGGCCTTCTTCTTTTTCCATCGGGACCACAGGGGTAATAAGGATCTTATTTTCAATCGCCTCTCTGATCTCTTCCAGCAAAGGCAGAACGTGGTTAAAACGGATCGTAAGTATTATTACTTCGGCTGCCTGTGCTGCAGCAAGGTTGTCCATGCCGGTAATTGTCATCTTTGATGTATCAAATCCGCAGTTTTCAAGTTCTGATAACGCTTTTTTTGCGGCTCCATCCGCCGTTTCCAGAGATCTGGATCCGATAATTACCTCATTTTTCACACCTTCGGGCATAAGGTTTTGGAGGGCAAGCCTCAGGACCATTCCTTCTCCTATATTGCCGGTTCCTCCAAGGACAGCTATTTTGAGCTTTTCAGAATTCAATTTGAACAAGACCTCCAGTTTGCTATGACTTCCCATAACATATGCCCAGAAGTTAATATATCTTCTGCCTTTAGTCACCAAATTATATTTTTTAATGTTATTACTAAATTAGTTAATACTGTAAAATTGTTTTTTAGCTGTGATTTTTTTCCAAATATCATTCTATTAATTCTGTTTATCTTTTGTCTTGTTTTCAATTACTTAATATAAATTCATAGAAATCTTTATAATGTATTTCAGCATATAACAAAATAAATTAAGTCTGTCAGAGTATCGCTGCAGGAATTACTTTGGACATACATGTATCCTGTTTGCATCCCTGACTTACTATACAAGCAATATCGGGGGGTACTGTACCTAGGGAGTTACATTATGAGAATGTTCCATCTGTTTATGTTAATATTAGTGTTTGCAGGCATATTTTTTCATCTCAGTTTTCTAGTATGTGGAGGAGCTGGAACTTTCAAATCTGAACAGGTAACTTCCGGGCTACTAACTCCCGTTTCATTCCCTTCAGAACCAATTCCGCCAGATCCGGGATTGGTATGCCCCTCTGCAACACATTCGGAACCGTTGAAAGGGATTTCGTCAGAGATCTACAGAGATGAAGCAAAAGAGAATCTTACCGTATATGTTAGGCTTTTTCCGGGAACGGATTCAGGATTGCTGAATTCCTGTGGCAGGGTTGAGGAATGGGATGAAGACTCCGGCATTGCTACAGTCTGCGTTAATCCGGAATCATTTGAAGAACTCTCCACTCTTAATGGAGTATCTTCAGTCCAGCCAGTCATTTCTCCTGTTATAAGGAAGGTAAACCTGGAAAAAAAAGCAACTTTTTCTTCAGAAGAATTATGGAGACCGGAAGGTGTGACAGGAGCCGGAATTAAAATAGGGATAATTTCCGATGGAGTAGAAGACATATCTGAAGCAATTGATTCGGGAGTTCTCCCCGAAGATATACATGTCCTTTCTCCAGGAAACGGAACAGAAGGGACTGTAATGCTCGAAATAGTCCATGAAACATCTCCCGGTGCGGAACTGTACTTCCACGGTGCAGGCAGTAATAAGCTTGAATTTAACAAAGCTGTTGATGCCCTCGTTTCCGAAGGCTGCCAGGTCCTCTGTGATGATGTGGGCTGGCCTGATGAACCCTTCTTCGAGGACGGGGTTGTGGCTGCCCATGTTAAAGAGGCAATCGAAAACAAGGGAATTCTTTATGTGAGCGCGGCAGGGAATGATGCAGGCCGCCACTATCAGGGCATGTTTTTTGACAACGGATCAGGCTGGCATGACTTCAGTTCCGGGAACAGCGATTTCAGAAATATTTACATGGATGTCCCGGCAGGCGAGAAGGTGACTGTGGTGCTTCAGTGGAATGACCCCTGGAACGGTTCCGAAAACGACTACGATCTCTACCTCTACGATTGCTGCAGTGGAAACGAAATTGCCGTAAGTGAAAAAACCCAGAGTGGCATAGACACCCCCCTTGAATTTATCAAATACTTCAACAAAGAAGAAGACACAAAAACACTGAGTATAGCTGTCAAGAAATATTGCGGAGAAGATAGGGTACTGGAGGTTTACATTTACCCCAACTCCTCTGTAAAGGTCCATCCTGACAACCTTGTTGCAGAGGACTCGGTCTTCGGGCATCCTGCCGTTTCGGACGTTATCTGTGTTGGAGCGGTTGACACCGGAAACCAGGAAAGCGGCAGTATAGCTCCCTACTCTTCCCGCGGGCCTGTAAGTATCTATTATCCGGAACCCGAACTCAGAAACAAGACAGACCTCAGCGGGCCCGGCAGCGTGAAAGTTTCCGGCTCAACAGGAACTGGCAGTTTCTTTACGGGCACAAGCGCTTCTGCCCCTTCCGTAGCGGGGATCGGAGCTCTTATCTGGAGCATGTACCCCGAAAAAAACGGCAGTGAAATCCACGGAATACTGTGTTCCTCAGCTGAGGATCTTGGCGAGCCTGGTTACGATACTACCTTCGGGTACGGTTCGGTTAACGAAAGCATAGTCTTTTTCCTTGAAAGGTTCTCCCCCGGTGGGGGCCTGTCCTCGGAAAAAGACTGTCCTTTGAAAAATTCGGAGCTTCGGCTGCGGAATCAAATGAGATCTTTATGCTGAAACTCTCCATGCCGCTTGAAAAGCTCTGCTCTCTATCTAACCACTTTTAAGAACGGCAATAAGATTTTTTAGCACCAGAGCTTTTCATTGGTGGGATGCGGCAGGAAATGGCTCCATGGTCCATTTGAACCTTCTCGGACTCACTATATTTTCACTCAAGCAGTAAAATCCCTACACATGCCGTTTTTTCAGGCTTGCAGAACTCGAGAACAAGCCCAACTTCTGCCATTGCCTTCCGGACATTTATTCCTACTGCTTCGGGGGCAAAGCGCCTCACTTCCGGCTTTGCGCATTTTTCAAGGTTGCAAATCTCACATTCGTTACAGGAGCCGGGCCTCAGGAGGTGAGCAAAGATAAAGCCTTCCCTGAAAGCTTCCTGTTCGAGCTCGAACATCTTATGAAATGAACTCTTCCGAAGCTTTCGCCAGGCTTCAAGGACATCCTTGCATCCTGACGTATCGTATTCTTCTACGAGAAGAAGTGCACTGCTGTACTCTCTTATGACCTTCCTGAACTCCCCAATTGATATTACATGAGGCGGGCAGCTCAACCTTTTTCCATAGCTTCTGCACCCATAAGCGCATTTAAGGGCAATTCTGTCTTCAACCGGAATGTCTTCTGCCTTCAGAAAATAAGCTTTGAGACCCATCTCCGATGCCTTTTCAACAAGATCTTTGTATTTCCCGGGCATGCTAATGCCTCTTCAAAAACCTTATTTTTTATTTTATTCCCGTTTGTTTCACTTTTTCTTTCCTTTTAATTCGTTTTTTTGCTAATTATTTTATCCATCTTAAAAAAATAGTTAGTGGGCGGAAGTTGTTGAAAACCATATGGATAGGAGTATCTAAGGATAGGAGTAGCTCTATACTTTCTCCCATATGGAGGAATTCATCTCCTTTTTCGGAATAGGTCAACAGCTCACGGATACGACCACAAAATAGGATATGCGTGATATGGATATTTTTTATCTTCTAGTATTAATACTATGAATAAATAGCAACAACTTAGTACATCTTTGTACTTTTGTTCCTTAGTTTTTATTTGATTCTTCTGACGGGTTACACTTCTATAATTGTGAGTAGATAAAGCTAGTACAGGGATTCCCATGATTAAAAAAGTGCCTTTGACCGAATTGAAAAACCGTATGAACTGCTTTAGAAAACAGATGGATGCCTCAAGCCCCCAGTGGGAGACTGCCGTAATCTTCAGCAAAATAAATATCTATTACTTTACCGGTACGATGCAGGACGGAATGTTGATTATTCCGAAGAACGGAGAAGCAACACTCTGGGTCCGCCGCAGTTATGAAAGGGCTCTGGACGAATCATTATTCCCGAATATCGAACCCATGAAAAGCTTCCGTGATGCTGCAGGGGATGCGAGCAAACTACCTGACGCGGTGTATCTGGAAACCGAAGTAGTCCCTCTGGCTTTATACCAGAGATTTCAAAAGTACTTCCCATTTAAAAATGTTAAATCCGTTGATTCTCAGATTGCAGCTGTGAGGGCGGTAAAAAGCGAATATGAGCTGTCTCTTACAAGAGAATCCGGCAGGATTCATCAGCATGTGCTCGAAGACCTTGTGCCTGAGATGCTGCGAGAGGGGATGAGTGAAGCCGACCTATCGATCGATATTTATTCTGCTCTTATAGAAAAAGGACATCACGGAGTCTCCCGTTTTGGCATGTTCGATACGGAAATGATCCTTGGGAATGTCTGTTTCGGAGAAAGCTCCATCTATCCGTGTTATTTCAACGGGCCCGGCGGGAAGCGCGGATTATGCCCCGCAGTCCCCCTGCTTGGGAGCCGGGACCGGAAATTAAGGAAAGGCGACCTGGTCTTTGTTGATGTCGGCTGCGGGGTTGACGGCTACCATACGGATAAAACAACGACATACATGTTTGGCTCTCCTCTCCCTCAGTATGCTATGGATCTCCACAATAAATGTGTGGATATACAGAACGAAGCTGCAGCGATGTTAAAACCCGGAATTGCTCCCTCTGAAATCTATACTACAATAATGAATGGGCTCGATAAGGAATTCCTGCAAAACTTCATGGGTTTTGGCAACCGTAAAGTGAAATTTCTCGGGCACGCCGTCGGCCTGTTGATCGATGAAACTCCCGTAATTGCCGCCGGGTTTGACGAGCCTCTGAAGGAAGGAATGGTATTTGCCCTCGAACCCAAAAGGGGGATTGAAAATATCGGAATGGTAGGCATTGAGAATACCTTCATAGTAACTGCAAAAGGCGGAGAGTGTATTACAGGGGACAATCCGGGATTGATTCCTGTATATTAATTGCTTTGATAGTTGCTGTATCACGTTGCAGCTATCTTATTTTCGTTTTAAATTAGGAGAAAAACTGTCTCATGCCTTATGTTTTAAGCCATTTTAGCATATCTGGTTCCACAGCAGGGTTTATAAAATATTTTGAAAACTTCCCATCTGCTTTGGAAAATACAATATTGTCTTCCCTCAACTTTTTAATATGCCAGTGGATAGTGCTTTTGTTCAAACTCAATTTTTCTGAGATCTCCTGATTTGTAATCTCAGGATTTTGAAAGTGAAGGAGAGCCTGTTCCGGTCAATGACAAGTCCGGTACTATTTCTTCGGTATTTGGAGGAAATATGAAAGCTCTGACCTGGCAAGATGGGGAATTCGAAATTACTATTATTTCTTCTTTTGATAAGGGGGAGCTGCTTAATATTGCAGAATCCTTCTCCTGATATCCGGGAAGTTTTCAGAACGAATAAAATAAAAGGTGAAGTTACAGACTTCACATTCTTTTTTTGTAAAATAAGTACTGGCAACATTTGGGAGTTATAATCATTCTGTCAAAATCATCATGTAATTTCTCACATAAAGTGTTACAACTGATGAAAGTAATCGTAAATTCAGCGTTTATTGTTAGATGATATGGTGAAAAACTTTATACTTTATGTAATATGTCTGAGAAAATAGTTTGTGGAGTTCAAACGCACCTTCCAGAGTAGATTTGAACTCCATTGTGCCCGGAGGCATGAGTTAGTGTTAGCCTTGCAATTATTTAAGGCTTGCTTGATCCGGCCTCTGGAGTAAAGAACAGAAGTGATCATATAATGAAGGAAAAGCTTAAGATAAGCGCAATATTTGCAGCAATACTTCTTGTGGGTATTGCTTTTGTTCCAGCTGTGAGTGCACAGGCTGAATCGGTTTCTTCATCTTCTGCTGATAAAGAAAAAATAGAGGTCACAAAGTTACCTGAAATGGAATTGAAGATTATTAACATCAATGATACTTCCAATATAGTACAGGTTGGAGACACGCTAATAACCTTCGAGTCTAATCCGGAACACACTGAAGCAGAAATGCAAATTGAAAATCTGACAACTAATGAAGTGACGAATATTATCTATAAAGTTTCAGAAATTGATGGAAAATTCAAGACTGATGTGTATCAAGAAGGAGAATTAGTTAATACAGTAACTTCAGTATACAATCCTATTGTACCAGGTTCGATGAAAGAAATACTTGGTGGCTCTTCTGCTAAGCAAGGCACTGAAACTGTTAATGCTATCACTTCCACAAAATATACGTGGGATGGTGTACATTTTGTTAAGGGGTCTGGCATAAAGTATCCTCATCCGGATTATGATTCATATACCGGTGAAATTTTTGATACTTGGTATATATCTGGCACTAAACTTAAACATTATCATATTGAAGACTCATATTCTGACGCGATAGCTGATTGCGCTCCAGCAGTAGCTGGAGCGACAATTGGTTTAATAGTTGGTGGAGGAATTGGTGCTATTGTTGGAGCAGGACTGGGAGCTTTATTGGGTGGACCAACAAGTTCAATCCTTCTCGATGAAGAGGGATGCATTTGGGGCTGGTGTGCTCATAACTGGGGATGGCGTCTAGGACTTCCGCCCAATCCTTTGACATCCAAATATGTTCCTGATTACTACAGAGTTGCCTCCTATACTTTATGGAACTTTATCGGTCTGTCGAACCCATAATGCATCATTAATTTTATGAAGTTCAAGGACAATGTTGCCTAAACATCGTCCTTCTATATTTTAAGAATTGTTGTTTTATCACTCTTCAAAATTAGTTTACATTTGAATAATAATCGCTTCAAAAAATTAAATTTAGAGAGTGCACCACATGAAAATATTTAAAGCAGAACTTGAAGAGATTATAGGACTCCTGATTGGGTTAATATTTTGGTATTTATGGCTGTTTGTAACCATTACAATGAGCTTTGAAATTAACTTTTTTGCCCAGACCCAGATAAATATTTGGGTTTCGATGGGTCTTCTTATTCTTTTCATGTTTACAGGGCATTATATAGTCTCAAGTGGTGCAATTGACGAAAAAAAGAGGATTGAAGACATAGTAATCATAAAAAGTAATCTAATAGGTTATTTCCTGTGGCTTATTCTAATGATATTTGCGTACCTATTGAATATTGAAGTTAGTTCAAAAGCAAGTCTGGTAGGAGGTTATATTACAATATTCTTAATTTGTCTATACATGAAAAAGAGAGTAGTTAAAGCGGAAAGACAGTCCTCTTGTTAAGATGCTATTGAAGTATTCGTGCTCCGAGCAAAATGACTGAAGCAGAAATGGAAAAATATGGGATAGAAGTAATTCCTTTAAATGAGCTAGAAGCACGTTCCAGTGAGCTTAATCTTGCCCCTGAAATAGTCGAAGAGCTGATTATGTCAAGGCCAGTGAATAATTCCTCATTTTAGCCGGATTAAAATTCCCCAATTTCCAATCCTTGAGAAAAGCTCGAGGATCCTAAATAATGTTGAAAATGGAGGAATGGCTATTGATACGAGATTTGTATTCACAAGGCTTTAGCATCAGCGAAATCGTGCGACAAGAAGCTGTATCAGAGATTGCGGGTTAATCCGTCCCCTATCCGTTTAGGGTGTCCCTACTGTAGCATGCATTCCTGGTTAACGGGAAGGTGTGAAGCCTACAGGACAATGTGGAGAAGAATAGAACCCTGATCTATACAATCTGCTAGGGAAAAAGCCGCCATGGAGAAGCAAACGCTGAATCATCGAAAGGATCGTCATGATGAACAAGTGAAAACAGGGTGATACACTTGAGCCAAAATGGCATGGAACCTGGTCATCTTGGTGATTTCACAGGATGTCAAACGGACGGAATGGTTCCCGGTCTAAAGATGGCTCCTAAAGCGCCGAAAAAAAAATTATCTCCGATACTGAACTTGGTAACCCGTATACATCCCTCCAAAAAGAGGTATGGAGGTCGCGAGACCCACAAATAATGTAGACGGGAGAGGATGTTTCAAAAAGCGAACGCCTGCCTGCAATTGACAGGATAAAGGTTTATGCCTTAGCCTGAAAGGGCGCTGACTTGAAACAGGTGTTTCACGGCAAAGAAGGGAGGCATACCAGTGAAAGTGCAGCATTCAAAGACGCTTCATAGCGAGAAGCGCACTGACCGGAACCTTGCCAATCAATGGAATTCTATTGACTGGAAAGTAATAAAATACCGAGTTAACCGGCTACAGACCCGGATTGCAAAGGCAACACACAATAAAAACTGGAATCTGGTTAAAAGACTCACATACTTGTTAACTCATTCCTACTCAGCTAAACTGCTCGCAGTAAGAATCGTTACACAGAACCATGGCAAACGAACTGCTGGTGTTGACGGTCAACTTTGGACTACTGCATCTGACAAGATGCAGGCAGCACTTAGTCTTTCAGACCGACACTATCGAGCACATCCACTACGCCGTATCTATATCCCCAAACAAGGAAAATCCACTAAACGTCATCTATCCATCCCTACCATGAGTGATCGAGCTATGCAAGCACTGTACTCTCTAGCTCTTCAGCCTGTAGCAGAAACTACTGCTGACACTCGATCCTTCGGTTTTCGTCTTTTCAAATGTGCACAGGATGCATCATCATATGCATTCCGATGCCTTTGGCGAGATACATCAAACCCCTGGATCCTGGAAGGAGACATCAAAGGATGTTTCGATAACATTTCCCATTCCTGGCTCAAGAACAATATCCCAACTGATAGTTCAATCCTGTCCCAATTCCTTAAGTCCGGTTTCATTTTTGATGATACTTTCCACCATACTGATAAAGGTGCTCCACAAGGATCTATAATCTCTCCCCTCCTTGCGAATATGACATTAGATGGGATAGAAAAACTCCTTAATGCAGGCTGTCTCAAAACTATACCCGATCATACATTTGGGTCAGAAACCCGTAATTTTTATCTTTTTTACAAAACTTAATTCCAATGTTCACCATGTTTGGAAAGTACGATCAAAAGCAGCAGTTTTTACTTCCATTAAACCTGGAAGATTTTGTTCCTGAAAATCATATGGCCAGAGTACTAAACGACATCGTAGATGTCGTTGACATTAATGTTATAGAATCCACTTACTCTAAGGAAGGCTGCCCAGCCTATCATCCAAGACCTCTTTTAAAAATATTGCTTTATGGGTACCTTATAGGCATTAGAAGTTCACGTAAGCTGCAACAAATGACTCAAACTGATACTGCATTTATGTATCTGGCAGCCATGCAAAAACCTGATTTTCATACGATTTGTCGATTCCGTTCAACTCATCTTGGACCTATAAAAGAAATCTTTTCCCAGGTTGTCACATTTTGTAAAGAAATGGATATGATTGGTTCCAGTATCTCAATTGACGGAACAAAGGTTAAGGCAAATGCTTCATCAAGACAGAGCAAGAGTTCGGATGCTCTCGAAAAAGAAATAGATAAGATACTCAAAGAGAGTATTGAGACAGATAAGTATGAAGATGAAATTTATGGTGACTCAACACCATATCAGATTCCAGAAGAGCTTGTTGACAAGAAGAAAAGATTGGAAAAAATAAAAGTTGCTAAGAAGAAGCTTGATGAAGAAAAGCTGAAAAAAGTAAATATCACAGACAACGATGCTCGAATTATGAAGCATAAAGATGGGAGCAAGAAGCCCTCCTACAATTGTCAGGTTGCTGTTGATGAAAAAGAACAAATAATCGTTGCAGCAGAAGTTGTCAACGAAGAAAACGACCTGCATCAAATGGAACCAATGATACAAAATGTAAAAAATACACTGGGATATAAACCAACAATAGTGCTTGCAGATGCAGGTTATTTCTCATATGAGAATCTGGAATTTTTACAGGAAGAAGGAATTGATGCTTATATTCCTGACAACTTCTATAAAGCTGAAAAAGAAGGAAAAAACAGGAAGTTAAGGAAAGCTCTTTTTACATACGATGAAGAAAAAGACTGCTATTATTGTCCGGCTGCATTTGAAATTCCCTTTACAAGAATACAAAAGAGGAAAGGTGAACCTGATTTAAGGTGTTATGTATGTAGCTATTGTTCTCAGTGTGTGCTGAAAAATGCATGTACTATGAGTGAAAAAAGGACGATAACAAGAGATCCTCGAGAACATTTGATGGATGATATGAGGGATAAACTGAACACAGAGAAGGGGACGGAAAAGTATCAGAAAAGAATGTCTACCGTAGAACCTGTGTTTGGTCAGATGAAACAGGATAGGGGGTTTAGGGAATTTCTGTTGAGAGGGGAAAGGAAAACAGGAATTGAATTTGTTATGATGTGTACTGTACACAATATAAAGAAAATGGCAGACTTCATAAAAAGGAAAGGGAAAAACCTGAAAGATATACTGAAAATGATAGTTGGGGGAGGAAGTAAAGGCTGGAATAAAGGGGAATTCGAGCGAGAATAACAAATAAGCTATGTGGACCTATGAAAATTATCTCTCATTGTTGAAATGAAATAAAAATTGAAATGGGTATTACCCAATTGTACAAGTTAAAATGGTTATGAGACAGCCTGTATGGATCATCTGAATAAGTCCTGAATCCCTGATCTACTGAGAGACTACTCAAATATTATGATTTACAATTAATTTTTCGCGATACTAGAACCATTTGGTTCAGAAGCTAATCGGATATATGTAATATAAAACATGTGAGGAGCTAACTCCTCTTTTTTTTAAGTTGTGGTGATATGAAAAATAATAAGATAGCTGTTGTCCTTGGTGTTTTTATGGTTCTCATAGTACTTCTGGTACTATTTATAAAAACACCAATTGATTTGAAAATTCCAGTAGATACAAAAGTGCCAGTTGATAATATGTCAGTTAATGAACCGCAAGTAGCTGGTTTTCTTGTTCAATTTGAAAATGGAACAACTGAGCCGGAAGTTAAAGCCATTCTTGAAAATTACAATATGATATTGAGCTATAACATAGATTGCAATAGTGATAATGGGGGTTATAAATATTACATAAAGGTGGAGAAAGATAATATGCCTGATGTAGTAGAAGACGGATTGAAAAATGATGAAAATTGGACTGATCCTGTTTTACCTTCTTTTACAAAAGGAGATTATATTATATATCCGGTAACAGAACAAGCTATTCATGATAAAGATTTTCTTGAGATACTGAAGAGACATAACCTTCAAGTAAAAACATTCGTCTGGTGTTTAATTAGCTACAGAGATAATTCAACTGGGCATGATATTCTGGGGAAGAATTGTATTACAAAGAAGGATGCAATCAGAATAACAAATGAGCTTGAAATGAATGAGAAAGTTTGGACTGTAATGCCTGATTATATTGAAGGGTAAAAATACATAATGATTTCGGGTTCTAATGTAAAAATAGAGTACTGTTGACTGGTTCTAGTTTGTCTTTTTGCTACGGGCTTTCCAAGCGCTCCAAAAAGCCATAATTCATCCAACTAATAGCCCTATAAATCTCCAAAAAATTCGAATTTAGGTTTGTCTATTCTTTCAGTTGGATGATTTGGCCACAAATTAATTATAAAGGTAAATCCATGAAAAAATGAACATTAAAAAGATATTTAGAAAAGTTTAAATTTTCTCTGGTAAGTCTATTTGAACTCCACCTTGCCCAGAGGCAAGAATATGATAGCTTTGTGAATATTAAGGCTTGCCTGATCCTGTCTTTTGGATAAGGGGCATGAGTCGGTGTTAGCTTTGTGAATTGTTTTGTTCTTGTACAAACTGCGAGTGTGGGTTCCTGGGATGCAAGTGTAAATAATCTCTCTGATGGTAAGGTTGAAGCTTACGGCATTCGATGGGCTAACTCTTTAAAAGGTGAAAGAAATAGAAGCTGAAATCAATCGTATAAGGAACAGAAGGTTGAGAGATGTTAACCCGAACTACTTAATCAGATGGCACTTAAAAGACCTGCGAGAGATCGAACCGGCTTAAAGAGCTTTTTTTACTCTTGAAGATGGGTGCTATGATGATGCTCATCAATAGGACAGGGGACATGAGGAAGAAAAAATAATTTCCTTCTCACACCTGGGCAGGATTTTATCTTTATTTGTACCTATCCAAGAAAAGAGTTCTCTGCCATGAATATGCCAATGAGAATTTAGAAAGTTGTCTTAACCCTAAAAACGAACTTTTCATTAATTATGATATTAATTGGGAGGAGAAATTCCTATACTGTGATCACTGTGACAAAAAGATGGAACCCTCTTACGGAGGTCTATGACATGACTGAGAATACCTGGAACTGATTCAACTAGCAGAAAAAAATAGTTCCCACTTAAATAGTAATTTAAGAGAATTTTGCTCAATTTGGTACAATCAAATTCATGGAGTAACAATACTTAGAGCCAACAGGTTATCGGAACGCGCATCTATATTAATATACAATATATCTGTATCGCTCAAATTTGAGTAAACAGTTTCAGCTTTTGTAATATTGTTGTCTAATGTAACTTCAATATATGTCCCTGTTATCAATCTAACCGGATATTGACTTTTTATTTTTTCTTCAGGATCTAAAACATATGATTCATTAAACTCACCTTTCAAAGATGAGTGATTTTCCGTTATCCTCTGGCTTTGTTTGTGTATGCCTAATAAAAGAATAATCCTGACAATAACGATTTTGTTAATATGGCAGGTATTTTTCCATGTTTAGAAAAGAAAATAACGATGCTTGTTTTGTGTCCATTTCTTCCACAATAATTTTGCTTTTTTTGGACTCTTTTTCCTGAACTACCGCAATCTTGATCTCAGACAGTTTTTCAATGAGCTTTTTCAAAGAGAAACCGTACATTTTGGTCTCCCATGCCAGGTATCTGTAGAAAAGTAGGCCAGCCATAGCCAAAAACACATGAACTCTAATGTTTTCATCCTTGTGATGATATACTGGTCCTACAGGAACAAGCAAGTGATCATTCAACAGTTTAAAATCATCTTCAACAAGATTCTTACTGTTATATGTTTTCACTATCTTTTTAGTTTGCCATTTTTGCTTATCCGTAAATAGGACGTTCTTCCCAAACGTCTTTTCGCACTTTTTTTCGTTTTCTTCATCAATCCAGAACTTTAACTGAGGCTTTTTCTTCCCTTCCAGAGCATCAATTATTTCATATTTTATAACGCTATTGTATTTTTTCAGAATAATTCCTGCAACCTCACGTTCTACGCTGCTCCTGTTTCTTTCTTTTCCTTTACTGCTTTCTAATCTTCTCTGGAGATCCTCCAAACTATCAATTATTCTTGATTTGTTTGTTTCATAAGTGCTCTTTTGAAGCTTGTAAGTTCCTTCGTTGTAGGTTATTACGGTTGTATATTCTGCTCCGTAAAACTGGTGTTTTGTTCTGTATCCAAAAATTTTGTTACCTTTCGAATTCTTGTATAAACACTCATATTTGGAAAGCGGAACATCGAGAAGCTCCTCGGCTTGATTTGTTTTTGCAGATCCTACAAAACTCATTTTTGAGGTTACCTTTTCAATGTTATCTTTTGAGTTGTTACCCTTATCGAAAACAAGAACAAGATCTTCAGAACAGATATTTAATTCAGTCAGTCTGTTTATGATTTTATCTACTATGCCTGAAAATTCTTCAGAGTCATGAACATTTCCAGGATATGTTTCATGAATAAAAGGTATGTTATCCTCGTTTACAGCTAGCGAAACACATATTTGATTTTTGTCTTTCCTATGCTTTTTGTTATATCCTTTATGAAGCAGTTCGCTCTCGTCATCATAATTGTTAGCATACGTAAACCAGTTTGATTCATCCACAAACATTATTGATGGAGTAAATCCCTTTCCTACAAGAACTCTGCAAAGATCGTCTTCAATCTTTTTCATAGTATCCAAGTCGACATAATTCATTTGGTTCAGAAAATTCTGACAATTTAACTTGTGCGGGAATTTCCACATGAAAGCTAAAGGGGATTTTTTGAACCACTCTTCAATCCCGTTTTCACTTAAAACGCCGTGACTTTTTCCGATTACATCAAGTAAGAGGTATTCTCCAACACTCAATCCATCTATTAATTTTTTGTCAGTATGCTTGTTAACTATGTCAATGAATCCAAGTTCTTCATTCACATGAAGAAGTGCGGCAAGCTTGCCGTAATCAAAGGATCTAAGTTTATCATAGGGCAATGATTCACATTGCCTTTTCATCTCAAGTATTTTTTCTGCGCTACCCAGATAAACCTGAAAAATGGTTTTTACCTTTCCATCAACTCTGGCAGATTCTACTATATACCAGTAAGGTTTCCCATTGACGAGTTTCTTTCTTAAAAATACCATAGTATTGATTATGATCTACCTATATAAATAACTTTTTGAAATAAACAATATCAATAGACTTTTTAAAGTGAATTTAATACTTAGGATCTACAAATAAAAAATTTGCAAAAGGTCAGCTGATATTGTTTTTTAGAGAAAATTGAGGTTAAAATCGCGTTTCTTTGAAACTTCAGTTAAATATAGAACTGTTATTTAAATCAAATAATTTTACAGTAAGTTCATGACTTGTATTGTCCTGATTACGTATAATTAACGTATGATTTTCTTTTGTTTCATGAAGAGAATTATACGTGATAACATAAGGTAAAACAACAGCGAGTATTAATAAAAGGCATATACCTGCAAAAATAATTAGCAATCTTCTTTTTTGCATTTTAATCCTCTTAATTAAAATCACTCTACTATAATTTTCTCAAATCAGTAAGTTTTTAGAACATTTTTCCATGATCAGAAACTCGATTTATTGTTAGAAGTGTGATTTTGAGACGCGATTTTGAGTTTTGGGATAAACTCCACAATTGTTTACTAAGGATTCTTTGGAATATTTATTGGAATCCTGCAATTGTATTTTTATTCGCCACGATTGTCAGAAGGAAATTACTTTCATTTTGGACGGTTGCTTGTTCAGTGATTGATTTTAATCCTTTTTTCATCAAAAAAGAATATTTGATGTTTTTTAAGCGCCTAAAATTTAGTTGAGACCCGAAAGGCAATAGGTTACCAATCTCCAGTGTCCTGTAGTTTTCAAACTGCATTATCTTTTCTTGAGCCTCCATCCACCACACAGACAGGCCAGACTCCCCAATAATCCGAAGCCTGGAATAGAGTTATTTTTACTCGATTCATTTCTACCTGAGCTACCCCCGCTGCCAGATTCGGAATTATTGTTTTTTGAATTATCAGATCCTTTTATATCTTCTTCAGGTGTCGACATAAAAATAACTGGAACATTATTCACATTTTGTTTTCTTGCCTCTTGATCAATGGTCTGGTAGATTTCTTCAGCAAGAAAAATTTTTTCTTCAGGAGACAAAGTTTCGTTAATCTCTACTTCCAATCTAATTCCTGCTGAGTATCTAATTACCTGACCTTGTTCCATATATGGAGTGATTTTTTCCTCGGTAGCATTAGCAATCTCAGACAGCTCATTCACCCAGGAAATTGTCTCATTCTTATCTTTTAACAGAGGGATATTCCCATAAGCTGCAATGGTTTTATGCACTGGCATGACCGTTTTTTGCTTCATAACTTCTTCAAGTGTATATATATCAGCTTCAGAAAGATTCTCTGTACTTTCCCCAAACCAGTACCAGCGATTAATGCCTTCCAGGTAAATTACTTCCCTATAAGTTCCGTATCCGAATTCTACTGGAATATCCTGTATACCCATTTCTTCTGCAGAATTATCTATTAGAGAGTGGATCTCATCCATTAACTGCTCGTCAACATTGCCATACTTAAACAAAATTACAAAGTATCCATTAGCATTAGCCCCACATGTCATTACCTCTCCATGAGGATACATGTATTTGGAGACAACAGTGTCTTTTATCTCATTACTAAGTTCTTCAAGAGTAGAGTTCCAGTTTTCTTTTTGATCCTCTGTTTCCAGTACAGGAAGTTTTCCGTATCTTGTAATTACATTATTTCCCTGTGAATACAGACCAAAAAAGTAAGTATAATAGTCAAAATCTACATTACTTATTTCTGAATTTTCAGAATTATTACTTCCCGTCGAAAGTTGCACTGAATCATCAGCAGACGCAGGAAATACCAAGACCCCAAAAAATAGCAGTAACGTTATCAATAAAGTTTCAGATTTTCTCATCATACAACTGCTCCATATTTAAATAACTAAAGAAAGGCAAACTAATCCCAATGTTTATATAATGTAAAATTCCTGCTTCGATGCACGAAAACTTAAGCATTTGTGGCACTAGAAATTAATCGTGAAAATCATCAACAGTGTAATGGTGGATGACATATGTATCTTCAAAAATGAAAACTCCACTTTGAATAGCAAAGAAAAAGGGGATTAAACCGGCACTTGCAGGACGTTCACTATACTGCCTCGCTATTTCTGCATTGATAATTAGTACAGTGTTTTACCCTTGAATATAATCCAAGCCTAAACTCAAAACTTTTTCATTTGCTTCAAGCTCATTTTTGATCCTTATTGCATCCTTTTCCAGAATACAATTCTTTCCCACAACCAAGTCTGTTGATCCATCTTTAAAATGGATATAACACACGACTGCCTTTTTTAACTGTAGATTGTTTTTTTCAAGTGTTGTAAGAAAAAATGGATTTTACTTCCGGCTCAGTAGTTTCATTTTCAAATTGAATAGATAAAGCAGCCACTTTAACTTCGTGGGATTGATTCATCAGTAATACGATAGTTAGAATGACAATAAAAGCAACTACTACCTTGCTAATTTTATTCATATCAATCCCCGAAAAAAATGAGGCGTTTTAACTCCTCACATATATACGGTCAACTTCAGAGCCAAATGTTTCCCAATAAGGTATAGGGAAATACTTCCAAACTCCACAAACTCATTTTTATTAGTTGTTTAAATGTTTTATGGCCAAATCATCTAACTATCAATCTACTTCATCTATATATCCCCAAACAATTTGGATTTAGGTTTGACTATTCTTTCAGTTTGATGATTTGGCCACAAATTAGTTATTAAAGTAAGAAAAGTAAGTTTCCAGAATAATAACGTTTAATAAGATAAAGGAAATGGCCAGTGGTCTTTCTGCACGGGACGATGACGATTTCGATTAACTGTGCCCTGATCATCACAAGGAGATAAGTAGTATGTTTAGAAGGATATCCAGTAGATCATTGGCAGATATATTCTTTGTAATGTTACTTCTCATCACTGTTTTTTAGTACATATTCCTTAACAATGATTCTTTTTTATGCTCTTTAGCAAATTAGTAGGTATTACATTTTATGCTTTGATGGTATTTGCCATTATAAGTATATATGTTTTAATAATCAGACTTGTTCTTAAATATCGTTAAATGTAATTTAAGATTAAGGTTAAAGTATGTTGGGTAAATTTTTCAGAAAATTAGACACAATACCGATATCTCCATTTCTATTGTTTGTATTTTTCGAGGCTTGCCATGAATTTTAAAATAGTTGTTGACAACAAAAAACAATTTCTTGATTTGTTGCTTTTAGCAGACGAACAAGAAGATATGATTAATAAATATTTAGATCGTGGGGATCTGTTTGCTCTGTATGATGGCGATTTGAAAAGCATCTGTGTGGTAACATGCGAAGATGATGGTATCTACGAATTAAAAAACATAGCTACTTATAATAAATATCAAGGGCAAGGTTACGGTAAGAAACTTGTAGAATACATCTTTGAGTATTATAAAGGCAAATGCAAAACCATGTTTGTTGGTACGGGAGATAGTCCGTTTACTATCTCATTTTATAAACATTGTGGATTTGTCATATCTCATCGTGTTAATAATTTCTTTACAGATAATTATGACCATCCAATTTTCGAGTGTAACAAACAACTTGTTGATATGATTTATCTTAAAAAGGATTTCTAAAGGTTATGCGCATAATGAGAGAATATTGAACCATGTAGTTCGCTGTTTTTTCTTACAATAACAAGCTTATTAATAACAAGCTTATTAATAACACCGCGTCAAATAACCGCATTTACCTCAAATAGTAAATTCCCGGGGGACTGATTTCAAATATAATCCCAAATATAATCCAGGTTTGCAAAAAAAGAGCGTAAAAAAGATGGAGTTTGTTGGCTCCATCCAAAACCATTTTTGAAGCAATTTTACTCCGGTTTTCTTTCCAGCTTCTTTGTGGCAAGTTTCTCGATAATTCCCAGGTTAAGCTCGCTGCCGCCCCCTATACTCAGCTTCCCGTTGGCAACTGCACTTTCTAAGAGGTGCTGTCCTACAAGGGTGCGGACTATAAGGGTTGTATAGCCGTTCGGGCTTCCCACTGCGCCGGCGGAGATGTCGGCTTTGAGGGCGGTAAAGTCCGTGCAGACTGCACAGCCGGGGCGGACGGTGTCCTCAAGTTCGGTAAGGGGGATCACGTACTGGGTCCCGTCGTTAAGGGTTATTTCGAGCTTGCCTTTGACATCAATGCGGCAGACTTTCATGGGCTCGAGGGCGTACTCGCTTTTCAGCTTGCCGGCAATGAGTTTTTCGTAGTCGAAGCTTTCGGTACAGAAGAGCCCGATTATGATGCGGATGGACTTCTTGTAGGGGCTGATTAGCTGGTGGTCGGATTCAAGCATCTTGCGGACTGCCTGGACCACACAGGGGACTCCTACCACTGCTACGTTCCTGTACTTTCGCTTTACGACGGCTTCTTTGAGGGAAGAGACCAGTGGGACCCACCAGTTGTAGCGGCTTCCTGCCTGTCCCACGAGGACTTCGCTTGAGGTGATTACCATGGAACGCGGCTTGAGGGTCCAGGGGTCGTCGGTGACTGTTACAACGGCATCCACAAGGCCGGTATCTAGGGCGTTTGCAAGAATTGCAGTTACTGCTCCTCCACTCTGCTTCCTCGGGACGTCGAATTCTGCTTTTCCGGTGGTGATTTCCAGGTAGTCTCCCAGCAGGCTTGAAGACTGCTCGTCCAGTCTCGGGCAAATCTCATAGCAAGCTCCGCAGGGGACGTCGTCAACAGCGGCTTTGCAGTAGTTGTTGCTCTTCGGGTATGTGGACTCGCCGCCTGTTTCGAAGTACAGGGAGTCAGCAGGGCAGACTGCAACACAGGCCCCGCAGCCTGAGCAGAGTCCCGTATCCCAGACTTTTGATTTCAGGTCAATGTAACTCTTACTGATTGGTTTATTTTCTGCCATTTCTGATCACTCCCAGACGTATTTGCTTGCAAAAGGCCGGCTGCTTGCAGGTCCGATCCTTGTGTAATTGGTGTCCAGGAACTCTGCGGAGTCATACCCGAACTGCTCGCAGAAGCTCTTTATAATCGGGGCTATGCGTTCCAGGTCGGCTTCCGTAAACTCAAATTTCTTGGCTCCGACCCCGAGCAGGTAGTCATCCACTTCTCCGCGGATAACAATCTCTCCGCCATGGATCCCGCTTCCGATACCCCTGTCCGTCATGGCTTTTTCTTTGCCGATTCCGAGCACAAGCACAAGGCCTCCTGCCATATATTCTCCCAGGAAGGAGTGAGCTGTGCCTCCTACGACAAGTACGGGTCTGGCTTCCACTTCATACTGTTTCATGTGGATGCCGCCGCGATATCCGATATTGTTCCTTATGAAGACCTTGCCGCCTCTCATACTATGGGCGACCGCATCTCCTGCACTTCCGTGGATCACAAGCATGCCGCTGTTCATTGTGTTTCCTGGAGCGTGTTCGGCGTTTCCGCGGACTATACAGGTGGGTCCGCTCATGAACATTCCCAGGTCTCCTCCGGGAACCCCGTTGATTATGATGCGGACATCGCCTCTAACTCCGTCCCCGATAAAGCGCTGTCCTAGCACATTGTCGATTATAATTTCTTCTGCCCCGTCTGCAACTGCAGACCTTATTTTCTGGTTTAGGGGGGTGTAGTGCATGCCTTTAGCATCAATTCTTACTGTCTTCATATTCAGGCCCCCGCTGGCAGTACGTCCAGGATTTTAAGCATTCCTTCATCCAGCATGTATCCGCGCAGACGGTCTCTGTTCCCGCGAAGGCTTTCTATACTGTTGATGCCTGCTGCGCCCATAAGTTCGCTGAGTTCCAGGGTCCAGCCGTGTATCAAGTTTGAAACCTGTGCTGCTCCGGCTTCGGGGTCAAGCCTGCTCACAAGGTCCGGGCGCTGGGTAGCAATGCCCCAGGGACAGAGGTTTCTGTAACAATTTCCACAGACCCTGCACCCCAGAGCAACAAGGGCAGCAGTTCCTATGTAGACTGCATCCGCTCCGAGTGCAATGGACTTGGCAAGGTCGGCACTGTTCCTTATCCCACCGCTTGCAATAATGGAGATTTCGTTCCTTACTCCCTGTTCCCTTAGTTTCTGGTCAACGCTGGCAATTGCAGCTTCGATTGGGATTCCTACATGGTCCCTGAAGACCTTCGGGGCTGCTCCGGTCCCTCCGCGGAACCCATCAATGACCACTGCGTCTGCAGAGGAACGGGCAATGCCTGCAGCGATGGGTGCCACATTATGCACGGCTGCAATCTTTACAAAGACCGGTTTCTTCCATTCGGTTGCCTCTTTCAGGCTCCTGACAAGCTGGACAAGGTCTTCAATGCTGTAAATGTCATGGTGAGGAGCTGGACTGATGGCGTCACTGCCCAGGGGGATCATACGGGTTTTGGAAACTTCCTCGTTTACCTTTTCTCCGGGGAGGTGTCCTCCTATACCCGGTTTTGCTCCCTGTCCTATCTTAATCTCAATGGCAGCACCTCTTTCCAGGTAGTCAATGTTAACCCCAAAGCGGCCTGAAGCGACCTGCACGATCATGTGATCCTGATAGGGGTAAAGCTCTTTGTGCAGCCCCCCTTCTCCGGTCCCCATGTAAGTCCCGGTTTCGGCTACGGCTCTTGCCATGCTGAGCTGGGAGTTAAGGCTGATGGCTCCGAAACTCATGTGCCCGATCATGACAGGGGTGTCGAGTTTCAGATTGGGGGCAAGCTTTGTTTCAAGCTCAACGTCTCCACTTTCGGTTTTTCTGAAGTTGAGTTTTGCCGGTTTCTTCCCGATATAAGTCCTGAGTTCCATTGGTTCTCTCAGAGGATCGATGCTCGGGTTTGTGACCTGGCAGGCGTCCAGAAGGAGCCGGTCGTAGATGATTGGCAGGTCTCTGGCGTTTCCCATCCCTGAAAGGATGATCTTTCCGCTGCGGGCCTGGTTAATTATATCTTCTCTGGCTTCTCTGGTCCAGAGGGGGTGAGAACGGTAGTCTACGGGCTTTTCCGTAAGGGTGATTGCGTCCCTCGGGCACATTGCAACACAGCGGAGGCAGGCTGTACATTTCCTGGACTCTATCAGGATCCTGTCGCCTTCTCTTCTGTATACGCCGTAGGAACAATTTTCAATGCAGCGTCCGCAGTCCATGCACTGGTCGCGGTCAATGCTGACTTTATATTTTGGGGGTACACTTCCGAGAGTCATTCGGTAAACCTCCCGATGATTGGTTCTCCTGCTCGGGGAGTGTAAACATTCTTAACTTCGGGATCAATGACCCTTATTGCTGCTTCTTCGCTGGAGATGTAAAGCTTGTTTTCATTTTCCCCAACGACAAGGGGACGCAGTTTAATCCTGTCAGTAAAACCTACAATTCCATTATCTGTCCCGACTACAATAGCAAAAGGCCCGTTCATAAGGGCGGACCCGTAGGTCAGACGGATTGCCTTGTTCAATTCGGCTTCTTTTTCAGGCATGCGGTCAATGTCGTCCCAGAAGGGTGGGGCAAGAGCCCGGACAACCATCTCATGAGAAAGCTCGTGCTGCCTCCCAAGCAGGTCGAAGAGATAGGCCACAACCTCTGTGTCGGTAAGTGCAGTACATTTGTATCCATAACCTTCCACATAACGCTGGTTTGTACCATATGAGGTAATTTCGCCGTTGTGCACCACTGACCAGTCAAGCAGGTTGAAAGGATGAGCCCCTCCCCACCAACCCGGAGAATTTGTAGGGTAGCGGTTATGAGCAAGCCAGATGTACCCTTTATAGTCCTCGATCCTGTAAAAGTTTCCTACATCCTCAGGCCAGCCGGAAGCCTTGAAGACTCCCATATTTTTACCCGAGGAGAAAATTGTGGCACCTTTTACATCGGCATTTACTTCCATGACGATGTGCGTGACAACGTCCTTTTCGGAATCCATTCTTCCTGTCATCAGGTCTTTTGAGGGCTTGAAAAAATACCTCCAGGGGATATGGACCTTTTTTAAGCCTGGCTGGGGGGTTGTCGGGATTTCTTCCTGGTGAGCAATTTCTCCCCAGAGTTCGAGAATCTCGTCAACCTTTGTTTTTGGTTCTCCCAGGTTGTCAAAGAAAACATGAAGAGCATAATAGTCTGCATATTCGGGGTAAATCCCATATGCAGCATAGCCTGCCCCGTCTCCACTGCCTCTTTCATTCATGAGACTGAGGGCGGCTTTTATGCTCGACCCGTCCATTCTGGACTTTGTTCGATCTATAAAGCCTATTATTCCACACATTTTAATCACTCTAGAAATGATAGAAATGAACGCGATGTAAGTACTTCTGCCAGTAATTTCTCCTAATATTTCTGCGGCTCATTTTTGAGAAATAGTCAAAAAATTTGCCAGCTGGATAAACTGGGTTTCAGGGGATATTCTATAAGATCTCGTAAGTAAGAGATCTCGTAAGTAAGGGGATATTTTACTTAAATTAATTCAATTTTATTATATATATGATCTTAATTCGTGACAGCTTTCTTGCCTCTGCTTTTGGTTCTTTCCGAGAAGTTGAGAGGGTCGCCGCTAAGGGAAGTAAGTAATTTAGTACCTATTTGACAATATATATATGTTTCTTTTTTCAGAAGCAGAATTGTTTGCAGTAATGCTGCAAAGCATGACGTTTTAACTGCTTAATTTTTCTTTATTCCCACGCATAACTGGCTGAATTTCTAGGCTATAAGCAGTTTACAATGATTCTTCTGTTCGGTGTTACCGGCCCCATTTACATTAGATTAATTTTTGGTACTGCTGACTGCCAAAAAGAGTAATGAGATAAACTTGAAAGTTTGAACCGAAGTTGCAAGCTTTACTAAGGAAAGCATTTTTATACCGAAATCTGTTTTCGGTCCAGTTTTTCTGAAAAAATAGAAAACGCTTTATCCCGATAAAAGAAATTTTTTCTTTTCCGAAAAGAGCCATCCCGTTTTTCAACCTTAAAATGGTTTTTGGAAAGGTGGAGCACACCTGCCGGATAAGGTGTGCTTTCCGATTCACTGTTGATCTTTTCTTGTAAGTCATTACGGGGGATTTTATCCGGCTGTTACCTTAATCAAGGGTGATTGCCCTTACAACATAGGGAGGTATTTTTCAAGTTCCCAGGGGTGAACGATTGCCTTATATTCGTCCCATTCCATTTCTTTTGCACAGAGATAATGGCTGAAGACGTGTTCTCCGAGTGCTTCCTTTACGAACTGGCTGCCTTTCATCTCATCGATTGCTTCTTTGAGGTCTCCTGGAAGGGAACCAATGCCTTTTTCATTGCGCTCTTTTTCCGTCAGGTGGAATATGTTAACGTTTGTCGGCTCTCCGGGGTCGATCTTGTTCTTAATCCCGTCAAGCCCGGCTCTCAGCATAAGGGCAAAAGCCAGATAGGGGTTACACGAGGGGTCCGGACATCTGAGTTCTACTCTGGTTCCTGCTCCGCGGGTTGCAGGAATACGGATAAGGGAACTTCTGTTCCTTGCGGACCAGGTAATGTAAATAGGAGCTTCATATCCCGGGACAAGCCTCTTGTAGGAGTTTATCACCGGGTTTGTGACCGCTGCAAACTCTTTGATGTGGGACATCAGCCCTCCGATGTAATACATTGCATCCTGAGAAAGCTGCATAGGAGTATCCGGGTCGTAGAAGGCGTTTTTCCCATTTTTGAAGAGTGACTGGTTGCTATGCATACCCGAACCATTTTCTCCGAAGAGGGGCTTTGGCATAAAGGTTGCATAGTATCCTTTGTGGTAGGCGATTGACTTTACCACGTATTTGAAGGTCACGACGTTATCGGCCGTGTTAAGTACATCGCTGAATCTGAAGTCGATTTCATGCTGGGAAGGTGCGACTTCGTGGTGGGAAGCTTCGAGCTGGAATCCCATATGCTCAAGGGCATAGTCAATGTCTCTGCGTACATCCTGTGCACGGTCGAGGGGGGCGAAGTCGAAGTATCCGCCCTGGTCGGTAAGTTCCGTTGTCGGGTTTCCATTTGCATCAAGCTTGAAAAGGAAAAATTCAAGTTCTGGTCCTACGTTCATTGAGAAGCCCATCTTCTCGGCTTCTTTGATTGCGCTCTTCAGAACATACCTTGGATCTCCCTGGAAGGGGGTTCCATCGGGAAGGTATACGTCTCCGAGAATTCTGGCAACTGCACCTGTTGCAGGTCTCCAGGGTAGAATCCTGAACGTTGACGGGTCAAGCACGAGTTTCATATCGGATTCTTCGATCCTTGTAAAGCCCTGAATCGAAGAGCCATCAAACATTACACCGTTTTCAAAAGCTTCTTCCAGTTGTTCTGCAGGAATTGCCCAGCTTTTGATGATGCCGAGTGTATCCGTAAATTGTGTCCGGATAAACTTTACGTCTCGTTCTTTTACAGCCTCTAATACATCTTCTTTAGTTGTACACTTTTTCATCTGCACCATTTGATTTCATCCTCACTAGGCATTAGGTAACCATTTACCTATTTATTCTTATATATATCTTTCTATATTTCCTATGGAATAGGATACGCTCAAAGCTCTAGACAGGACTAACTAAACTCTAAAAATATTTATGTGATTTATCCCCGATTTAGCTATGTATATTTCTATTCCCCTGTATATAAATCTCATTCCAGAAGAAGCGAATTTCCAAGCAGGGTTTTATTTTGTCTCTTCTTTCTGGGAGATTTTTCCAGAAAACTCTAATATACAGGAAAAGAAAATTGAAGCTTTTTTGACCTTAATATTAATTAGCGTTGAAGTTAATATTCCTTGGGGGTATATGTCTCAGAAAGAAAATATCTTCAGGTTTCTATCCTCTATTATAATCTGCCTGTTAGCGGGGGCTATTGGCTCCATATTTACATCCTCTTCTCTGGAGAGCTGGTATCTTTTACTTGAAAAACCGACGTTTAATCCTCCTTCCTGGGTCTTTTTCCCTGTCTGGACAGCGCTTTATACGCTTATGGGAATCTCCCTTTTCCTTGTATGGGGAAAGGGGGTGCAGGAAAAAGAAGTAAGAGTGGGAGTTTTCCTTTTCGGGGTACAGCTGGGCCTCAATATATTCTGGTCTTTCCTATTCTTTGGCATGCAGTCTCCTTATCTTGCCTTTCTTGAGATTCTCCTGCTCTGGCTTGCAATTCTGCTGACAGCTATACAATTCTGGAAGGTTTCAAAGGTAGCTTCCTATCTCCTTATTCCCTATTTTCTCTGGGTCAGTTTTGCGGTGCTGCTTAATTACCAAATCTGGGTACTTAATCCATGAGTATATGCTCTCATGAGCAATATTTCGGATAAGGATCGAATTCCACAAAACGTCAATTCACAAAAAATCCCTATTCACAAAAAATCCCTATTCACAAAAAACCCCTATTCACACAAAAATTCTGAAAAAAAGTCTCTACCTGGAAAACCCGGATAAATATTGATTTAAAGGTCATCAGTATGGAGGGCACCGCAACCGCAGCTTCTTCCCAGAAGGGTTGATACGCGATGCTTCAGATGGTTGATATCATCTTCGGACATCTTGTCAAGTTCTTCTTTGTGTTCTTTTTCTATATGATCAAACATAGCTTTTTCGACTTCCTCAAGTTCATTGCCAGCGGCCATGAAGTTACATTTGAACCCCAGATCGCCACACTTAACAATTTTCATAGTATCTCCTCTTGCAATAGAAACTGATCAAAATAGCTTTTTCTATTCAAGTTAATTATAATAATAAGTTATTGGATATAAAATTAAGTCTTTTCAGGATTTTTTCTCTGTGAAGTGCTTTTTCTATCTTCAAGTTTTCAGTCTATAGGGATGTATCTGGCGCAAGCAAATCCTTCTTTATATGGAACTTTAATGGTGAGCATCCCATTATTGTTTACTGCAAGAGCTTTTTCCGGGTCTACGGGTCCGTCCAGAAAAAAAGATCCCAGATATTCAACATTTTCGCTGTAGGCTTTAATGTAATAACTGTTTTCATGCATCAGAAGAGTTATATGTTCGTTCATGACATCCGGAAGTTCAATTTCTATAGTAAGGTTCTCATGTTTGTCATCATGATACATGGCAATAATCGGAGTTTTCATTATCCTAGGCACGGGATTCTCCATCAAATGCTCCCCCTATGAAAAAATACTCAAGTTATTTGCCTTAAACATCCGTTTACTCAATTTTTACATCTATTGCTTTTTCGAAAGGCTGCTGATAAGGCACGGTAACATTCAGGACTCCGTTGGAATAGGTTGCAGTAGCTTTTTCCGGGCTTATAGGGCAGCATACTGCATAGCTGTCCGCATATTCAACCCCTTCTTTGGTGGCTCTTATATAAAAACCATCTTCCACAACCTTGAAAGAAATATTCTCTTTTTCTATTCCTGGAAGAACCACTTCTATCTTCAGATTTTCGTATGTATCGTCCGGATATGCACAAATGGCTGGCGATAATCTCAAAGTTTCCACCATATATTCACCCCAAATAGAATCGCTAATTAAGTTATTTATAAGTATCCATTTATTTATAATATACCATATTTTTCTCCTTCTTCTAAATCATAAACAAGGTCTTTATGGAGATTGTCGTAGTCTTTGATTATTACTCCGGATTGAATTAAAGAAATTCATCTCTAAGTAAAAACAAATTGTATGAGTCAAATTAAAAAACGATAAGAAACAACCTGCTAGAAACAAGTGTAAAAATACAAACTGTAAAAACAACCTGTATAAGAATTAAAATATTGAAAGGCTCCTTAATAAGGAGCTTTTTTTTAAAGGAGAATTTTTTTAGAGTTTCAGGATTCCCAGATCAAGGCAGAGAGACAGGGCAATTGCTATTACTGAGAATACTGTGATTATAAGGTAATTTGCACGTTCTTTTGATACGGAAAGGCTCCAGAGTAGATACTCCATTCCTTCAAGGTCTTTTTCTGAAAGTTTCTGTCTGGTCCTCACCTTTTCAAGCAGATCCAGATCTTTAACTACACTGAACCTCCGCTTTGCAATGTGGTATCTGTGCGTGAAGAACCAGAGGTAACCTGTAACTCCAAGATACCATATAGCCTTTCCCCAGAACACACTGTAGTGGTCTGCTATAATTATGCCCCTAAGCAGGATTGCAGAAACCAGCCCTACCCAGAAGTACAGGTTAATCACGGGCATTCCGTACCCGCGTGGGATATCAAAGGTTGGAGTTTCCGATTTTGTTTTGGTCATCATGGTATCTTGCCTTATTCCTTGAATTTTTTCGTATTTGTTAATTAATTAAAGTAAATAATTTAAGTGAAAAAGGAAAAAGAGGTGCCTGGTTAAAGGGCATCTCCATTCCTTTCTCCGGTTCTGATCCTTACTACGGTTTCAATCGGGATTACGAAGATCTTTCCGTCTCCGATTTCTCCAGTATAAGCCGTGCTCTGAATCACCTGTATTATTTTTTCAACATCTTCTTCAGGTACTGCCACTTCTACTTTAGTTTTTGGGAGTAGGTCCACACAGTATTTTTTACCTCTCCATTGCTGCACAATCCCTTTTTGCTGACCACGACCTTTAACGTCGGTAACTGTCAGGCTTGGAAAACCGGCTTCTTCCAGTGCATCCTTTACCTGATGCAGTTTCAGGGGTTTTATAATTGCTTCTACTTTGCACATTTTAGTCATGTTATTCCTCCCTCATCAGGTACTCGGGGTATGCTCTGATTCCGTGTTCGCAAATATCCAGACCAAGTATTTCTTCTTCTTCAGAAACCCTGAGCCCTACTACAGCATCAAGGATTTTGAAGATTATAAATGAGATCCCAAATGCCCAGACAATGGAACATAGTACTGATATCAACTGGATCAACAACAGGCTGATTCCTCCTCCGTAGAAGAGCCCTGGCACTTCAGCAGCATATGCGGCATCTGCAAGGATTCCGTTTCCAATTCCTATCGAGAAAAGCCCGACAGAGATCAGGCCCCAGCTTCCGCAGTACCCGTGTACGGCAATTGCACCTACAGGGTCGTCTACTTTCAGCGTGTTTTCATTGAACATGACTCCTGCATAGATTATTATTCCTGCAATGGCTCCGATGATAATGGCTGCCCAGTTGTTAACCGAACCACAAGGAGCAGTGATTGCAACAAGCCCTCCAAGAAGCCCGTTTGCGGTAAGGGAAGGATCAGGCTTTCCGGTTTTCATCCAGGTAATAAACATCGTTACAACAGCTCCGGCAGCTGCTGCCAGGAAGGTGTTGACTACGACCAGGTTCATGTAAGGGTCATTCCCGTCAAGGGTACTCCCGCCGTTGAATCCTATCCACCCGAGAGCCAGGATCAGGGTCCCCAGGAAGGCGATGGTCAGGTTGTGACCCGGGATTGGCACGGCTTTTCCATCTTTGAACTTCCCTATCCTTGCCCCTACGAGGATCACACCTGCGAGAGCAGAATATCCTCCGATTGAGTGCACAACTCCAGAGCCTGCAAAGTCATGGCTTGCGACTCCTATTGCCTGCACAATCGGGCTATCGGCTCCGGTTAGGAGGGCCATGTCAGCTCCGCTCCAGACCCAGTGCCCGTACACAGGGTAGATTACCGCTACCATCATTATACAATATATAAGGTATGCTTTGAAGTTGGTTCTCTCGGCCATTGCTCCCGAAACGATTGTTGCACCGGTGGCAGCGAAGACCATCTGGAAGAACCAGCCGTTCCAGAGTGCGTTGTCGGCACCTGAAAGGAAAAATTGGTCAGTTCCTATAAGTCCAGCTGCATCGGCTCCATACATTACACCCCAGCCCACAGCCCAGTAGACAAGGATGCCGAGGACAATCGTCATGAAGTTTTTCATCAGAATATTGACAGTGTTTTTACTCCTCGTAAGTCCCGTTTCCACGAGAGAGAAACCTGCATGCATGAAAAATACAAGTCCACTTGCTATAAGCAGCCATACGAAAGTCAGAGCAGTCTGCACTCCTTCGATAGCTACTGCGTTTTCCTCTGCCGTTGCAGCAAATGCCGGCGAGGACAGCGCTATAAATATCATACAGATAATTATCAAGAATTTTCCTAGTTTTTGTACATTTTTTAACATACTATTCTTTTGCCTCCTTTATTCTATCGGCAACCGGTAAGTGCTTGTCTACTTTATTATATTTATAGATATCGGTAAAGTTTTTAAATTTAATTGTTCTGTTCTTCAAATACAGGTTGCCCCATCTTCAAATTAAAAAATTTATAGATGTTTGGTTTCATGTCAGCAAAGGTCAGCAATATACTTTTAATAAGATCTAACTTGAGTATCCCACTGTAGATTCCGTTCTCTGTGTTGCTGCAAGTGCTGAAATGCTACAAGAAATATGTATTCGAAAAAATAGATTAATATACAGGATACAATGTTCAGTCTTGACTTTATCACTGAAAAATGCAGTTAAATTTCCGTCTCGCTCTTTCCAGATATTTCCCCAATTGCCGCCACTAAAGTGGCTGGCTTGTAAATATCGATGAAAACTTACAACCTTGTTTCCAATTTATCCCTAATCCCCTTCATCTTTTCTTACATCTCAAAAGAGAATCTTTTGTTTTGCAGCAGTCCAAATTACTTCGAGTAAAGCTCCATTATATAAAGATATCTCCTACTTATTTATAATCATTATCGAATATAATTTGTTCTGAAAATAATTATTTTCAAAAAAACAAACTCGGGAAATTTGTTGGGCCTTCAATCCCCTAAAAAAGAAAGATTAAGCAGGATTTTAAATATCTGCCGACAAATGAAAAACCGAAAACAAAGAGCTTACAGGAATTTAGTTTAGAATCTTTATTTCCTAATTATATAAGCCATCTGAGCTACAACTACTTGTGTAAAACTATCTCGATATTTATCCGAACTTAATTGTTTCAATAATATCCTGAAGCTCTTATCACTCTAATTGGGGTTTAGTCGGAGTGATAGAGTAAGTTTAACACGGAGTGGGAAGGGGGTTGATTATAGGTGACCGCAAATGTCATAGAGGTCAACGGACTTGAGCATTCGTATGGTTCTATAAAAGCCGTTGATAACATAAGTTTTGATGTAAAAAAAGGTGAAATATTCTCATTTCTTGGTCCAAACGGTGCGGGAAAGAGTACTGTGATTAATATTCTCACAACGCTTCGGAAGATCCAGAAAGGGGAAGCTAAAGTAAATGGATATGATGTGGCAAGAGACTCAAAACATGTAAGACAGTCAATTGGTATTGTTTTTCAAATGCTTTGCCTGGACCACGAAATGACTGTACGTGAAAATCTGGAATACCACGGTAAAATATATTCGATGCCAAAAAGGGAAAGAAAAAAGCGTATTGAAGAGCTTTTAAAGCTGATAGAGCTGGAAAACAAAAGGGACACCCTTGCAAAAGATCTGAGCGGGGGTATGAAGAGGAGGCTGGAGCTTGCAAGGGGTTTGATGACAAAACCTGCAGTCCTTTTCCTGGATGAACCGACAATAGGTTTTGATATCCAGACAAGAATGAGGATGTGGGAGTATTTGCGAGAGATCAAGAGGGAAGGCACTACGATATTCCTGACCACCCACTATATGGAAGAAGCCGATCAGCTCAGTGACAGGATTAGTATAATTGATCACGGAAAAATAATCGTAACAGGAACTGCAGATGAATTAAAGAATAAACTTGGTAAAGACCTGATTTATCTGGAAACCAGCGATAATAAAACCGTTGTAGAGATTTTAAATTCAATCAATTCTGTAAAAACAGTCACAGAAGACACAAAATCTCTGAGGGTTATGATCGGAGAAGATGTTACTCACGTTCTCCCTCAAATTATGGATAGGATCAGGCAGGCAGAAATAGAAATTACAACCATAAATATCAAAAAGCCTTCAATGGATGACGTTTTTGTTCACTATACCGGTCATGGCTTGAGGGAAGGAGACCCGCAGGAAAATTTTGAAGTATCAGAACCGATGGAGGTTTCAGCATGAATTTCGAATTTCGTGCCATATACTGGCGAGATATGTTGAAGTTCTTTAGATTTAAATCGATGCTGATCAGTTCATTGGTCCAGCCTGTGATGTGGCTGGCATTTTTCGGGATTGCAATGTCAGATAGTTTTGACCAGCTGACTTCTCTTGTCCCTCCAATCGAAGGAGTCCCGAATGTTGATTACCTTTCCTATATGGGTGCCGGAATAATTGCAATGGATGTACTGTTCAGCAGCCTTTTTGGGGGCACTTCCCTTATGTTTGATAAAAAATATAGCTTGCTAAGGGAAACTCTTGCAAGTCCGGTCCCCAGATCCCATATCATCCTAGGTGTCGGGCTTTCCGGCGTGACAAAAGCATTTATTCAAACTGCTATGATAATAGGATTCGGAAGACTGATAGGAATGGATTTTTTTAACGGATATACGCCTACTGAAACGTTTATCTCGATCATAGGCATCTTTTTACTTGTGGGAATTTTTACTCTGGGTTTCCTTTTCCTCTCAGGTTCTATTGCCATTACTCTTGAGAACCCTGAAGGAATGCAGTCGATTCTCACCCTGCTCAGTATGCCCCTGTTCTTTGTAAGCAATGCGTTATATCCCATTGATGCCTTCCCATCTGTCCTCAGGTTCCTTTCAATGTTTAATCCGCTAACACTTCTATCAGACGGAATCCGATACTTCGCTCTGGGGAATAACTTCACTGTAATGGGTATTCACTACGTGTACACACCAGCGTCTATCCTCGTGTCTTTCCTGGGCCTGTTGCTCTTTGCTTTCGCAATGTTAGCTACATCCCTCTGGAGGTTTAACAAGGTGGACGTGTAAATAAACTACCTTGAAATTCTGTTTTTATTCTGTTTTTTTCTTTCTTTTTTATTCTGTTTTTTATTCTGTTTTTTATTCTGAATCGTGGTATTGTATGCATTCAAGCTGCCTCATTTAATAGTAGCTTTACTTTACATGGGTCGATTTGTATTCAGTATACAAATGGCTGCAAGACCGAGTAGCAAACGAACATCTTATTTAATACAGTAAAACCCGGCCTGCATGTAAGAGTACCAGAACAACTCCACGGTTCTGAATCCTGTTTTTCTCAACAGTTCCAGGTGTTCTTCCACAGTTATGGGGAAATATTCTGTATCGAAACGTTTTAGATGAGCTTCTATTTCTTCCTCACTCCTGCCGTGTGTTAACTGAAAGTAGCCCCAGTATCTTTTTCCTATACCAATGCCCTCTTCTGTTAGCGGCCTTATGTTCTCGAAGGTTATGTAAACTCCGCCTTCCTTAAGCAGATCATAACATACCTTTGTGGCTTTTGTCCTGGCTTTGCGGTTAAGGGAGTGGTGGCATTGTATAGCAGTTATAACATCCGGTTTTTCCTCTAATTTTTGGGAGAACTTCTGGGTAGGGGAAGCCTTCAGAAATTCCAGTCTTTTGGCAGGGCAGGAAGATAATTTCTCCCTTGCCTGATTCAGCATGCCTTCCGAAGGGTCAAGTAATAGAAATTTTGTATCGGGAAATTCCTCAATTGCCTTATTGACCAGGGTCCCTGTCCCGCATCCGGTATCCATCCACACTTTAGGGCTGGAAGGAAATGATTTGACGAAATTGAGAGTTTCCTTATGAAAAAAAGAGTAGTATGGGAGCAAATCGGATATTCGGACATCGTAATCTTCAGGGGGATGAGGAGTTGCGTTCTTGGCAGGTTTTGCAGGAGTCATAGCGGTAAGTCCCTCTTGGTATCAGTATCTTATTGAATAGTCTTTTTTATTGAATAGTCTTTTTCTTTTCATAAATGGGGTAATTATTTTTTTCCTTAGAGTAAATCCAATTTTTCCGCTAAATTAATTTTGTCTGGAATCCAGTTTCAAACCTAATTTCCTGAATTTTGCAGGATAAAAATAAAAAATCGCTTTCGATTTCTGGATTTAATGTTCACAGTGATAAGCAATTCCTTTTATCTGATGTCAGTATACCTGAACCATATTAGTTTTAACACAACCAGGTTATTGTACTGAAGTCTCAGATTGCAATAGCCCAAAAACAAAAACAAATAGAAAAAGGAGTCATTTTTTTATGCATTACAGCCTTGGGATTGATGCAGGGGGCACTTACACCGATGCAGTGCTCGTAAAGGATTCGGATGGAGAGATTGTAGATTCAAATAAAGCTCTGACAACCTATCCAGACCCCCTTTCCGGCATCAAGAGCGTAATTGATAGCCTTAATCCGGAATATCTCGAAAACGTAAGACTGGTATCGGTCTCAACGACTCTCTCCACAAATACTATCCTTGAAGGAACAGGTTTTCCCGTAGCTCTGATCCTTATAGGGGACCATCCCCTTGAAAAAGAACTGCCCACAGGATACGTGCTCTTTGCCAGTGGAGGGCATAACCACAACGGAGAAGAGGTATCTCCTCTCGACCTGGAAGCAATTGAAAAATTTTCCCTGCGAGTAAGGGATAAAGTATCAGCTTTTGCAATCTCTTCCTATTTCAGCACTCGAAACCCTGAACACGAACTTAAAGCAAGGGATTCCATACTTGAGCTTACAGGACTTCCTGCGGTTTGCGGGCACGAACTCTCACAGGAACTGGGCGCTTACGAAAGGGCAGTTACAGCTTTCCTGAACGCTCAGCTGATTCCCATAACCCGGCAGTTTGTCCAGTCCATTATTGCAGATATCAGAAAAAGGGGGATCAATGCCCAGCTTCTCATGCTCAAATGCGACGGATCGGTTGTCGGGATAAAAGATGCCCTGCAAAAACCGATAGAAACCATATTTTCAGGCCCTGCAGCGAGCCTTGTGGGCGCATCTTACCTTTCAGGGCTGAAGACATGTGCGGTTGTGGATGTGGGTGGAACAAGTACCGATATCTCCTCGATCTGTATGGGAGTCCCTGACCTGAGCGACGAAGGGGCGGTTGTGGGCGGCTGGAAGACGCGGGTCCGGGCAATCAGGATGGAGACAACCGCTACAGGGGGAGACAGCCATATCTGGACAGTGAACAAGGAACTTTTCCTCGGCCCTCGCCGAGTCGTCCCCCTGGCAGTAGCTGCAGCTCTGTACCCAGGTTTCCTGAATTCCCTCCAAAGGGCTCCCTTGCCTGCCAGAGAAGACCTCTGCGAAAATATCCAACCCACAAAGTTTTTTGTCAGGTCGGGCTACCAGGCAGGCGGACTTAGCAAAGCCGAAGCCGAAGTGCTTGGAGCGATTGGAGAAGAACCTGTTTCCGTGCCTGAGATCAAAGCCCTTATCAGAAAAGATCTTCTTCCTCAGACCCTTGATTCCCTTATTAAAAAGCGCCTTGTCCAGGCAATTGGATTTACTCCCACTGATGCTCTGCATGTACTCGGAGATTATACTGCCTGGAATGAAGAAGCTTCCAGAATCGGGGCTGAAAGGCTTGCAAGGCTCATGCGCATGCCACCCGGAGAATTCTGTACTGCCGTAAAAAAGAGGGTTGCAAGGAACATGTCACTTCACCTCCTCTCATATATTCTGCAGGGAGTGCCGTACACAGCCGTTGAAAAAATCCTGGACGGAAACTACCCTGCAAAGTTCAAGCTCGGAATCCCCGTTGTCCTGCTCGGAGGACCTGTTCGGGCTTACCGGGAAGAACTCAAGGAATTCATAGATGCTGAAATTCTTGTACCCGAACATGCCGAGGTAGGAAACGCAGTAGGAGCCCTTGCGGGGAAAGGTATCAAAAGGGTGGAAATTCTGATAAGGCCTGCAAGCCTGATGTCTCCTGACAAGGATTTCCTGGTCTTTGCCCCAGGCAGGAGGCTGAGGTTTGATGTTTATGTAGAAGCTCTTAACGCAGCAACGGAACTCGGGAAAAAGCTCGTTGAGGACTATATGAAAGACTGTGGTCTCAGCGGAAACCAGGTCAAAATTTCTATTGAGAAAAAGACCATTTCCCCTGAAGGCTGGAACTATCCCCCGATGGAAACAAACCTGCTAATAATGGGAGTAGGAATGCGGGGGCTTTCCACCTGAAGCGAACTCTTCAATAGTGGGTTACGGACCTGACCCGGACAAATGCAAAGAGCTCCTGCGAAAAAAGAACACCCTGACTCTCAGGAACCACGACAACGCCGTTGCTTTCAAAGCAGACTGCCAGTGCGGATACAGGTACAAACATCTCCCGATTGCAACGCGAGAATACACGTGGGGAGTTCTCGATCAGTCCCAGATGGAATACCTGCGGAAGCTCCCTCTTGTCGTCAGGGAAGAGATCAACGGAAAGAAGCTCTTTTTTATCCATGCGGGCCACCATCCCATATTCGAGTATATAAAGCCCGAGACCCCTGGCGAAGCTATTATGGCAATGCTTGCAGACCCGATGGAACCTGTTGATGTCTAATTTCTCGAAGTCGGGCATTTTCACATTCCCATAAACAGGAAACCTGGAGCCCTGACAATCATAAAGCCGGGTTCTGTGGGGCAGCCGAGAGATGGGGACACAAGAGCAGGCTGTGGGGTTTTTGACACGGAAACCGGAGAAGTTGAATTCCTCCGCCTTGATTGCGATATTGATGCGGTCTGTGCAAAAATAGAAGAAAGAATGCCCCATGCAGATGAACTGGCAGGAATTCTTAAGCGAGGATACTGAGAATTAAAAATTCAGGCATTTCTTATCGCACGTATTATTTTTTCCACATATTCGGGCTTCACGTCCGAAGGCCTGGTTTTTTCAATCCCGAGCTCCGTAACCATAAGGTAAACCTCGGCCTGCATCCCGGCTTCCTCAAGTTTTTTCGTAGCACAGCGATCCGTGCAGCCGTCAAGGGCAAAAATACGGAAGCCTTCGGAGGCTGCATCCTCTGCCGCCTCAGCCCCTTTGTGAGCAGCAGCAGCCCGGTACATGTCCGGCCTCCTGAAAGCGAGAGCTGACGCTGCCTGCATGGTCAGTTTTCCGGTGTTCGAGAGGCCCGAGCAGGCAAAAATCAGGGTGTTTTTCCTTTTTCCCGAAGGATTCTCCGTTTCAGTAGTTCTGTTTTTCAGTAGTTCTTTTTGATCCTTTTTTGTCGATTCTATTGTTTCCATTGTTGTTACAACCTTTAGCGGGGAAATTGTTTCAAAAACTATTGAAATTAAAAATAGATCGACCCCTTTATATGGTTGGTGTTTTTGATTGAAACAAAAAAGGTAGAGATACAAAAAAGGTAAAAAATATTAAAGGAGCAGGGGGTGTGCTCAGTCAATCTCAAGTTCGGCGATCTCGACATTCAGGTTTGCAATTTCGAGGATTGCAACCGTAGCTTTCCCTGATAGTACCCCTGAGCATTCTCCCGGATTTATCACCGGGGTTCCGTCGATCATTCTGACGCCCGGATCGTGAGTATGGCCTCTGACTACCACATCAAAATCACCTGATCTGGCAAGGGCTTTAACAAGGGCTTCGTTCGTTCCGTGCAGGAGGGCGATATGCATCCCCTGAATCGTCAGGTCTCCGAAGTCTCCGCAGGAAACGGCCTCTATTTCTTCAAACCACTTCGTCAGGGTTACCCTATCACCGTCGTTGTTTCCGAAGACAAAATAGAGTTTTGGAGTCAGTTCTTTAAAGGCCCTTACCGTGAAAGGAGAAATAATGTCCCCAGCGTGCAGTACCGCTTTTACCTGTTTTTTGTTGAAGAATTCTACAGCTTTCCGGATAGCTGTCAGGTTGTCATGCGAGTCTGAAATAATTCCTATCAAGTAATCCCACCTCCTTTAATATTAGATTTCCTGAATATTTAAGACATGCCCCGGTTTTCTCTCAAGGGGAAATTTTCCAGCCAGAGAGCAGCTATTTTTAAATATAAGTTATTGGTATTATTGGAATATTCTCTGAAGAATACCAAAAGAATCCTGTAGGAGTAGCAAGTACAGGGAAATTATCCGTAAAATTAGAGTTAGTGAGGAAGGAATGAAAGCTATAACCCTCCTGAGCAGCGGGCTTGATTCAGTTGCAGCGCTTGCGATTGCAGCCGAGAGCCTGGAAATTGAGATGGCAATTACCTTTGATTACGGGCAGCGAGCCGGGCAGCGGGAGATCGAGTATTCCCGAAAAGTCTGCGAACATTACGGAATCGAACACAGAGTAATCAAGCTGGACTGGCTTGCAGGAATAACAAACACGTCCCTCGTAAACAGGGGAGAAGAGGTGCCTTCTCTGTCCCTTGAAGATATCGATGAAACAGCTCCTGCTTCAGTTACCGAAGCTTCCGCAAAGGCTGTCTGGGTTCCGAACAGGAATGGAGTCATGTTGAATATTGCAGGAAGCTTTGCCGAAAGCAGAGGCTGTGATTATCTTATTGTGGGCTTCAATGGAGAAGAAGCCGTGACCTTTCCTGACAACTCTATGGACTATGTAGAGGCAATGGATAATGCTTTTTCTTATTCTACTCAGAACGGGGTACGGGTACTGGCTCCTCTGATCAAATTCGGAAAAACAGAGGTCGTAAGAAAGGCTCTAGAAGTAAAGGCTCCCCTGGAATACAGCTGGAGCTGCTACCACGGGGATGAGACTCCCTGCGGGGAGTGCGAAAGCTGTGTGCGAAGAGCCAGAGCATTCAAAAATACAGGTGCAAAAGACCCTCTTCTGGAAAGGCTTGGGCTCTGAACCTGAAAAAGCATCAGAGCAGAGGGCTGCAGAAGCCGCAGCTGAATTGAATGTTCTATGGAAAAGAATGCTCTATAGAATGAGTTACAGAAAGAGTTAAGAGAGAGTTGCGGAGAGAGTTCCATGAAATGTATCATTTTACCCGATAAATTTGACTACGATGGGAGTCAGATTTCTTCCCTCTGGGCATACAACAGCTTCGGAGTGCAGGAAGACTCGATTATTGTTTTCAGAGGGGCATGTGACGTAAAAATCGAGCACATGATTGACCTCGAAGACCGGAGGGCAAACGAGTCCATCTGGTCCGAAGACATGGTGAGTTTCGTTATAGAACATTTCGATTCAACTGGACTGAAACTGGTCTATGCACGCCAGCGCCTTTTTACCGCAATTGTAAGGGAACGCCTTGCCGGTCTGGGAGTCTCCACCTCAAGGGAAGGAGATGACCTTTTCCTCAAAGGAAAAAAGCTGACCGTATCAATTGCCAGCACCTCGGCAGTTTCCCAGAAAATCCACTTCGGGATCAACGTCTCCCACGAAGTATACGGAAACCTGAGAGAAGCCGGAATAGGCGACGATGAAAGCATTGTGCGTTTCATGCAGGAAATCGGGGAAGCTTATGTAAGGGAATTTAAGGACATAGAAAAGGACCTCCGGAAATCCCGCCCACTCGGGGTGGTGTAAATGTCCTCTTCAAGCTATGAAGCCGCCCCCATAAGAGAGATCTTCTGCTCTGTGCAGGGGGAAGGCCCGTACGTTGGCACAAGGCAGGCTTTTGTCCGGTTTTCAGGTTGCAACCTTAATTGCAACTACTGCGATACGAACTTTGAAAACCCAGGGACCTGCGAGTATGAAAAAGTCGAGGGAAGTGGCATTTTCGAAAGGATCCCAAACCCTGTAAACGTAGAAAAACTGGAATCCCTGCTGCAACCGTTCAAAAAACTCCATTCGGTATCCCTTACAGGAGGAGAACCTCTTATGCATGCGGATTTCATCGAAAAACTGAAGCTTCCCGTGCCTCTTTATCTTGAGTCCAACATGACTCTGCCGGAACAGGCAAGGAAGCTGCGTGAAAACATCGCCTATGTCGCAGGGGACTTTAAACTCCCGGAAGCTCTCAGGGAAATTCGCCCTGAAGTCCGGGATGTGCATGTGGAAAATACGGTAGAGTGCTTCAGGCTCCTGAGAAAAAACAATTCTAGAGACTGCTTTTGTAAAATCGTTGTAGGCAGGGATACAAAGCCCGAAACCGTAATTCTGGCTGCCGAGGCAATAGCCTCCTATGTATCCTGTATAATACTGCAGCCCGAAACGCCGATTGGCAGTGCGGTAAGGACCCCACGGTTTACACAGGCATCCGTGCAGACCATTTTAAAACTGCAAAAAACCCTGCTTGAACTTGCCGATACGCGTATCATTCCTCAGACCCACAGGATGTGGGGCTGCTTATAATCCTACCTGGATACGGCAGAAAGTTACGGTATAAAAGTGTAGAATTACAGTTTAACAAAATAAGAAGCGATACACTGTAAGTGGTCAAATGGCAGGAGCAGTTAGTCCTAAAAGGGATGAATAAAATGACAAAAATGAGATTGGGAGTAATTGATTATATTGACAGTGCCCATTACCTTCCAGGGCATGGGAAGTGCGGAAGAGTACACGGGCATACATATAAAATCGAGGTAGTGGTAGAAGGAGAAGTCCGGGAAAACGGGATGGTAATTGATTTTTATGACCTGAAAAAAGGTATTAAGGAAACCCTTCAGGAATACGACCATATCCTGCTAAATGATCTTATAGAGTATCCCAGCTCCGAATATCTCTGCCAGCATATCCATGCCCACCTTCTGAACAGGTTCGGCTTTCCCTTTCTTGTAAGGGTTTGGGAAGGAGAAGGCAAGTGGTGCGAGATGGACAATTTTTCAAATTGAAAAGGAGGAATAAATCATACCAGGATCTACAATAGTTCTGAAATAGTTTTAACGAACTTAAAATAAAGTTTCAAATATTTCTCTAAATAGTTAAGTAATAATTCCACAATGTATATGAAGGGGTGTATCAATAGGTGCTTTAGACATTATAAAACCCCCTTTACTGAGATTTTACTTCACTTTTAAATATTCCAGCGGAGGCGAATAATTTGCCAGAAGAGAACCAACCTACCAAAGAGAACAATAACGGTCCCATACTTGGGGAAGAGCTCCTGAGAAAGATTTCCGAGCACCCCTGTTATGACAAGAACGCCCAGCATAAATACGGGAGAATTCACCTGGCGGTTGCCCCGGCGTGCAATATCCAGTGCAACTTCTGTGTCCGGGAATTTGACTGCGTAAATGAGAGCAGGCCCGGGGTTACGAGTCAAGTCCTGACTCCGGAAGAAGCCCTTGAAAAGACAAGGCAGATCCTGGCAGATTATCCGTTCATCAAGGTCGTTGCAATTGCAGGACCGGGAGATCCTTTAGCTAATGATGAGACCTTTGAGACGTTTGAACTTATAAGAAACGAGTTTCCTGAAATAACCCTCTGCATGAGCACAAATGGACTTATGCTCCCTGAAAAACTGCCGGAAATGCTGCGTACGGGAGTTTCCACACTTACGGTTACAGTAAATGCAATAGACCCCGAAATTCAGGCGAAAATCGTGGATCATATAGTCTACCATGGTAAGGTCTACAAAGGGGTTGAAGCTGCCAAAATCCAGATTAAAAACCAGCTTGATGGAATAAAGGCAGCGGTTGATGCAGGAATTGTTGTCAAGGTCAACACCGTGCTCATCCCGGGCATCAATGACAAACACGTAATCGAAATCGCCAAAAAACTCAATGAACTCGGGGTTTACATTATGAACGTCATGCCCCTTATCACCCAGGGCGCCTTTGCAGACCTTGAGCCCCCCACCCCCGAAGAGCGAAAAGCCGTTCAGGAAGCCTGTGAGCCTTATGTTATGCAGATGCGCCACTGCAGGCAGTGCAGAGCCGATGCTTACGGACTCCTTGCCCAGGACATGTCGCAGATGAGTGAAGAGCGCAGAAAGGTTATCAAAATCCAGACAAAAGAAGACATGGAAAAAGCAAGGGCAGTTCTTGAGAAGAACGGGAAAAAAGAAGACTGAAAAACTCGAAAATATTCAGTTCCGGGCTAAAAAGCTTTGAAGGCCGGAGCCGAAAGGCGGAGTTTGAGAACTCCGCTTCTCTGACTTATTTTAAAAGCGTTACTCGAGGGTGATTGCCCCATTCGGGCAGGCATCTTCACATGCCCCGCAGTCAAGGCATTCATCTTCGTCTACAACTGCAATCTCATCGTCACTGAGGGAAATTGCAGCTGCAGGGCATTCATCTATACAGCTTCCACAGCCTGTGCAGGCGTCTGCGTCGATTTTAGCTACCATGTTTTTCACTCCTTATTTCAGCAATTTGGGATTTTTATAGAGCCGAAATTATATTGGGTAGACATATTAGGAGATAATAATTTAATAAAAAGCTGTCGCTTCCCTTTTCTGGGTCAAAGAACAAAACAAATAAAGGATAACCCTAATTACGTACTGACCTTAATGCTTTGAATTTCCCTGGTATTAAGGAAGAATAATTAAGGAAGAATAATCGCGACCTTACCACTAGTTTATCATCAGTTTATCGTTATATTATTATGAATTTTTGTTAATCAGTATTGATACAATTAAAAAACAAACAGGAAGCCTTTAATTGAGTCTGGAAGAGCTAGCCGAAAGGATAAAAAGTTTTGAAGGGGTTACCCGCAAAAAACAGATTGAAGATATAGTTTCCATTTTCGAAGCCGTCCGCCCGGAATATGGGGACGCTATCGTTGATTTCGGGGACGATGCTGCGGTGATCGATATTGGAGGAGATGATGTTATCCTCTTTGCAGCGGATGGCATCTGGGGGAGGCTGCTGGATGCAAGTCCCTGGTGGGCAGGGTACGGGGCTGTGGTCGTTAACATAAATGATATTGCAGCCATGGGCGGAAAACCTCTCGCCATGGTGGATATTGCCTCTGCAAATTCTCCTCAGGCCTGCAGGGAACTGATGGAAGGGCTGGCTGAGGGGGTCAGAAAGTTCGGAGTCCCTGTGGTAGGAGGGCACGTCCATCCCGACACCCGGTATAATTCCCTTTCCGTTGCTATCATAGGGATTGTCAAAAAGGACTGCGTAATCAGGAGTGATACAGCAAAGCCCGGTGATCTGGTAATTGCAGCTTATGATATGGACGGGAAAATCGGCCCGAACTCCCCTTACAGCTGGGACACTACTTCTTTTAAGGAACCTTCGGTGTTAAGAAAAAATTATCTTGTAACTCAGGAAATCGCAAAGAAAAAGCTTGTAAGCGCCGGCAAGGATATAAGTAACCCCGGGATAATAGGCACGCTCGGAATGCTTTGCGAGACTAGCAGGGTAGGAGCTTCCGTGGATCTGGAAAAGGTTCCAAGGCCGGTAGATGTGGACTTTGAGCAGTGGCTTAAAGTCCACCCCGGAACAGGTTATGTCTTTACTGCGGGCTCGAAAAACGCAGAAGAGTGCGTGGACGTGTTTAAAAAAGCGGGGCTCACATCTGCAGTTATAGGAATCATTGAAGAGGGCTCAAAACTCGATATGTACGATAAAACAGGCAGAGTAACCGTTTTTGACTTTTCCAAAGATAGTATTACAGGTATAGTTTCCGAAACAGGTATAGTTTCCGAATAATCGGGACCTTCCCACATGTTTTATACTGATTTCAAAGAAAAAATATTTTTTGCTGGAAAGTTTTTATTTCACTTCTCCAGCACCTGTTCCCACTACTTTAATTCCTCTCTGGTCGGGAACTCCTGAAGTTACTTATCTTCAATCCAGGCTTTCATTTCCTTATAGAGAAATTCTTCCGCAGCCTGAACCTTTTCAAGAGGCCCGCGGAGGACAAGAATCTCTCTTTCTTCACTGTTTGCAATACTTACGGGCATCTTCCGAGTTATGGGTTCAAGCTCAAATTCTTCCACCATATCGTAGATTATGGACACAACCGTTCCTGGGGGGATAATCAGGTCGTAGAGCTCTTCATATTCCATTTCGGAACCTTTCTCAGCATTTTCTTGCTTCTTTTTGGCAATTAAATCATCAAGATTGAGTGTTTTGTGCATCCGGGGTCACCTTCCTTTATTGATTGCAGTTCTTGGATCTTATTTTCCATTAGTAAGAAGATAGTAAGCTAATTCAAATAGAGTTAAGCGACTTAATTCTTGTCTCCTTTTTAAAGAGATTAAGGGCTTAAAGTAACTTGTTTATTAAAGTGATTGATCGATTTAAGTAGCTGATCGATCAGGGCAATCGATCAAATCAATTGGTCAATTAAAGCAATTGATCTGTATACAGAATGATTTCAAACTAAGGCCATATCTCCTGTTCTGGATAAAAGTTTTCCAGTCCTGTCTCTCTTTGTGCATGAATCATGATAAGTATAATCCTATTTATGGTTGCTTCTTAATGGTTGCTTCTTATCATCCGTGTCGCAGTAACAAAGATCAGATGCTGAAGTTAAACTCTTTAAAATCATTAACCCGAAAGAGTAAGCTCCTTTCCAGGAAGCGTGAAAATGAAAAAAGTTTGAGGCCTCTGAAAGTCTGAGGTCTCTGAAAGTTTGAGGTCTATGTTTTCGTTATTCTTATGCTATCCTTTCCCCTGCGGTAGGTCCCGGACTTACACTGTAGATCTCTTCCACGTGGAGAAGGGCAGCTCCTTTGGGTTTAAGGTTTGTCATCTTTGAGGCGACCCAATCGATAACCTCATTCATGAGAGGCCCTTCACTGATAAGTTCAACATTTCCCTTTATCTGGTAGGCTTTCATCGGAGGCATGTACGCACTGAGGGCAGCTTTCGGGTTTTCTTTCAGGTTTGCCTCAGTTTTTTTCCAGAAAACATTTGCCATAATTATGGTTTCATCATCTCTTGCTTGCACAAAACCCATCAGGCATACGTTTGGCACTCCGTTCTTGTCTGCTGTCACCAGGGAAGCAACCTGCTGATTTGCAAGTGCTTCTTTTACATCTGCAGGAAGTTTTACCATGTTTATTATCTCCTTTTATTTCAGTTCAATCTTTTAGAAATAAGTAAGATATCCGGCAGTTCCGGATTAAGTTATACATTTTAAGCCGGAGACTAAGCCTGCTATTCTCTAACTCCGGTTTCCTGTTTTTGCTCCAAATACTTCATTTTTTACTCCAAATACTTCTGTTTTTGACTCGGAGATCCTGTTTTCAGGCCTAAAATCCTTATAATTCCTGTAATCCTTATAAAAGCTGCATCTGGCTGATTGCAACCGTATTTAATAGTTATTTAATAACGTATGAATGTATTGATGGTCCATCTTTATCCGATTGATGTTTTGAAACACCTAAATGTCAGTATTTCCTTCAAAGTCCACTTTGACTCTGTAATCCCTGCTTCTCTTGCAGGTGTATTTTTGCATTCAACCCCTCTTTCATCTTTGTATCTTAATCCTCCATGCCCTCTACAGAAGTTAAAATACGTGCAATAGAGCTTCATCTGTATTTCTAACCATTCTTTCATTTTTGAAAACCCTATTGTTTTCCTTGACACTCTGTTGTTATCCTGCCTGAAGGTTAGGTTTTGTCTTTCCAGTAAAGTTGTTGATATTTCGCTTTGTTCAATGTCTTCTCCAAAAATGATTTTCTTCTCTACTTTCTCAAGTACTCCATTTTTTCTTGTTTTTACTACCTGTGCATACCTTAAATCCTCAGAGGAAACGATTTTTGGTTTCTTTGGTCTTCCTCTTTTCCCAGTTCTTGGGAACTCTATCAAAACTCCAAATTGTTTTAAAAGAGCTTCTTTATAAAAGTTCAACCCATCTGTGACAAAAAGAGGGATTTTATCTGGAAGATGTTTGATAGTTAACTCAACCAGTTTTGTCTGCAACATACTGCTTTCTTGGACCTATTACAAAGTCAAGAATTAGCCTGCAACCTGGTGCAAAAGATACCCACATCCAGGGCCCATCATCTTCATAATTTTTCATTCGTGGGGAATATTTTTTTGGATTATAACCCATAGTTCATCCATTTCTACCTTTGACACATCTACGTTCTTCATCATAGTATCATTTACTTTATCGCATTGTTCAGCTGCACGGGATAGCCAGCGCTTTACGCTGGCAGGTTGTACCTCTAAAACATCGGCAATAGCTTGAATGCTCATTCCTTTCATAGACATCTTTAAAGCTAAATCAATTGTTTTATCATCTTTGCGAAGATCATGATAAAAAGTACCTGTATGGTTGCAAAATGCTTTGCCACATGCATGGCAACGATATCTTCTTGTTTTTTCTCCACGGCTTATGTAAGTTCCATTTCCAGTAACATTGCCTTGACCAGTAAGGCCGTAGAGCTTGCAGCCTTTGTTAGGACAGGCAACGTCAGTAAATTGTGGTTTAGGACCTCTCTTCCCCATAATATAAACATATAATTCCTCATATATAATACCAATCAAATACAAATTGGCCATCAATGTATTTAAATACAGTATTATAAGGTGTGGCAAATACATATTTATAATTAATTTAATACTGATTAACTCTAATATTCTAATTAATAATAAGTGGTTATCTGCTCTGGAACCAATTCGGTTTCCCGAAAAATCAACTTGAGTAGCTCAAAATTTTGCGAGTATACCTGAAGTAAAAATGCATGGCTCTGATCCCTGAAGAAAAAGCCGCCTTTCGGGATGAGATATTCCGCTTGCTCCGGGTTATTCCTGTATGTTCCAGGCAAAGAAATTCTGAGCAAACTTTATCTGAGATGAAAATATCTTATTGGAGGATAGTAATGCAGCAATATAAGTTAAAACGCGGGTTTAAACCCGAACCTGAAAGAATCTATCAGGTAATGCAGGAATGCTTCCCTGTCGAAATCTCCCGGAATGGGGACCGCTTCGAGACCTCATATGGGGCAATGTCAAAGATAACGGTCTGGGTAGAGAACAAAAAGCTCTGTGTGGACACGGTTTCCGATGTTACCGTAAAGGATGATGACACGATTCTGCAGACCAACAAAGCCTACCGGGATTTTCTCTTAAAAGCTACCGGGTATACGGCAAAAGAGCGCCTGAAAATGGCGAAAAAGGAAGTCGGAAAAGCATAACCTCCTGACTACTCATTTTTATCTAATATTGCCAATAATATCTGCAGCATTTACCTGGAGGTATAGTTCTGGAAGGAAATTTCCTTGAAAAACTGAAAAGTCTCGAAATTCCCACCTGCCTCCGGGTCTGCTGTGGGACTGACGGTTCCGTAACTTTTCTTCTTGAAATAATGACCCGAAGACCGGTCAGTGTAAAAACCGAGTCTCAATATGTGGTCAAAGCCGATAAGGAAATAGCTGACCTTCTCGGGGTAGACGAAGGCAGCGAGGTAAATGACAGGACCGTCCGGCTCTATGCCGAAGACACAGTTCTGGTCCATGCAAGGTCACTCTCCCCTCTGGAACGCATGCCTAAGACCATGCGGGACCAGCTAATGCGGGCAGACATCCCAATCGGCCGCATCCTGCGCAGCCACAACCTCGAAACCAGGCGAGACATGGTAGAACTCGAAATCCTTGAAGGCGAACCCACCTTTGATGGAATCCCCATCCTCTCCCGTACCTACAAAATAGTCCACAACAACCATGTCCTTATGTGGATCAACGAGCGCTTCCCCATAGATGAACGCTGGAAACTCTGAAATCAGAGTTCTACTAAAAAATATTTTTTAAAGAGACGGGTAATTTTCCCTGCAATTCCCTCTCTGTTTTGTGCATATTCATATATATTTTCAAACAGTAAAGGGCTTTTTTCCGTTTACAGTCCCTCTCAGTCGAAACCTTTATATCTGTAGTATGATATTTTGGAGATGCTCTTACAGCAACAGTGCCTTGGTGGCTTAGGGGTATAGCGCGTCCTTGGTAAGGACGAGGTCGCGGGTTCAAATCCCGCCCGAGGCTTTTTTCTTTTTTGGTTTAAAGTCCCACTTTTTCACATAAAGAAGTGACATTGTGGATGTGGGCATTTATAACTATAGTCTTCTACAGCATATAGAATCACTATTTGAAATATATAAGTCCTAAAAATCCTACTTATTTTTCTTTTTTTGGCTGAAATTTAATTTTCAAGCTACTAATTTCATGATATTACGGGCTGAAGTTTGATTCAAATACTCAAGATCTAGTTTCAAACCTTGTAAAGAGATTGCTAGAAGGTTTCAGGGTTTAAGCTGATGAAAGTAATACAATCTCCAAGAGAGATTTATAATTGAGCGGAGAAATATCGTTAGATATAGGAGAAAGAGAGTATGGAAGGATGGACTAATCCAGAAGCTGCTGAAAATTATGCTCTGATGGCTGATATAATTATACCTGAAAGGAGAGAAATGCTGTCAATTATTTCAAGGCTTGCAACAGAGTTGGCAGCCATCAACCCTAAGATGATTGATCTGGGCTGCGGCTTAGGCGATGTGACCGCTGAAATTGTGAAGTTAAAGCCCAACGCCAATGTTCTTATGCTTGATTTTTCTGATGAAATGATACGGCGGAGTAGTGAAAGGTTCAGGGATGATAGAAATATAACTGTAGTTAAACAGAATTTAAATCAAGGGATTTTAGACATAACCGAAGATAGGGGATTTGATGCTGTTGTATCCTGTTTTTCTATACATCACGTGGAGTTTGAAAACAGAACCAGGTTGTACTCCGATATCCATAAAGTCCTGAAAGACCAGGGTTTATTCATAAACGGGGATCTCTTTAGGGAAGATTCTCTTATTATTGATCAATGGGAGTTTAATAACAGCATATCTTCTCTGGTTATACGCCTTAAAGAAAAACTTGGACAGGAATGGACCTTTGATGAGCTGAAGCTTAATCGGCTGGAAAATGCCCAAAAAATGGGCGATAAGCCCGGAACGTTATGGGAGACATTCCATGATATGAAGGCAGCAGGGTTTAGATATGTTGATTGCTTGTGGAAGTCTCGCAACCTTGCCATAATGGCTGCAACCAAATGAAGAGACTGTAAAATTTATAATAATGTTTCTTAATATTAAATTGATTCTGCAATAGTGATAGTATACTACTTAGTATACTACTCATTTGTACTGAAAAATGTAGCATTAAACCGTTAAATATCTAAAGTATAAATTTTAACCATGATGTCTGATATATTTGATTTTATACATCGAGCGAGTAAATCTAATCTTATTAATCTAATGAATTTACAATCTGAATTAAAAATCAACAACGATCATTATCCAAATGTAGAAATGGTTTGAATTTTAATACAGCCTCTAAGAGAGGCCTCAGAGTTTGAGAATTACACACAAAAAATATATAAAAATAAAATTAAATAGGATGTTTCTCGAAATTCCCTACCATATTCCCAATCCAGCTGCGCAAATCCTTGTTATTGCATGCTAATTTTTCATTTACCAAAGGTCCGGGAAATTTCGAGTTATTGTTTTTTTCAACTTTCTTATTGCAGAAAGAAATAACCTGTAAATGACTATTTTCTTGCTTTAATCTTCTCAAATAGCTGTTTTAAGGTGTCTTCGTTGCTCTGAGTGAATTCGAAGGGTGGGCTTGTGAAAGGTTCAACGTGTACTGGCACATCATCAAGCCTGTAGAAGGTTCCGTCACACTCCATGGCATCGATAACACCCGGAAGCACTACATCTGAAACAACTGTAGTCGGACACAGAGTAATATCCACGCAGACCATAGGTATTTTTCCAAGGTAAGCTGCACAGTCAGCAGGGATATGGCTTACAAGGTCAGCACCCACCACAAGGGCTGCATCCACATCCTTTTCTCGGAGTACGTCCACGGTTGTATATTCACCCGGATTGTAACGCGGGTGCCCGCGCATAAAGTCAAGCCCGAAGGGGTAACCATACATGTACGAAGCAATCTGGTTAAAGCCTGCAACATTACAGTGGCCGCGAATAGCTCCAAGAGTAAACTTGGCATAATTGTTCAGTTCCTTTACCAGATTCATGGCAATTTCGGAATTCCTGTATTTCCCCATTGAAGATGCAAGCCCGAGACCTACTGTAATAGCCCCGAAGTTGCAGTCCTTCATTATATCAAGCATCTCTTCTATAACAGGAATAGGCACTCCAGTAATCTCTTCTACTGAGGGATGAGGGGTTTTTCCGTGAAGCAGAGTGAGAAGTGCACTTATCAGTTCATAATCAGAGTTCGGTTTAAGCTGCACGTGCAGATCGGAAGCAACAGCCGTAGGAGTTCTTCTCGGGTCCACAGTGATGACCGTACGGTCAAAACGCCCGCGTTTGGTCCAGTAACCTCTCGGGAAAACCCCGTACCTGGACATCTGCCTGGGCATGGACTCGAGAGGATTGGTTCCCCAGTAGACAATGAGGTCGCCTCTGTTTTTCTTCTGCCCTTCGGTTGCACCGACTTTCCCCGCTTCCTGAATCCCCATAGCTGTTGGCCCGTGACAGACAGTTGAATTGGAGTCGACAAGCGCACCCAGGTATTCCCCGATCTTGAGCCCGATTTCATGAGCTTCGCAGGAAGTCTCACTGCCCATGAAAAGGAGGGGGCGCTTTGCCGAGACGAGGATATCGGCAGCTCTCTCGAGAGCTTCGTCCCAGGCTGCAGGGGTCAGTTTTCCACCATCTTTGATAAGAGGCTGCCTGATCCTGTGGGAACTTACGACTTCCTTGAACTTGGCATTCCCCATTTTACATGCGTTTCTGGCCTCAATCTTTCCGTCCCCGTACTCAACCTGGATATCATCACAGGCTGCCCCGCACACAGGACAGACTATGTTTTTGTAAATCATGCTCACTGCCCTCCGATATAAACTTTCAGCACTACATCTTCGGCGCTGAGAACCTCTTCTCCCGAGGGCTCAACATTTACCGGGGCACCCTTATAGAGAGGGGAACCCGTGGAAAGGGTATCGGGATCGATGACAACATTCGACCAGATAGCCCTCGGCATGAACACCTGTCCAGGCTGGACCGAATCCGTACATTTAGAATAAACAACAATCGAATGTTTCCCGTCCCTGCTTGTTACCTTTACTTTAGCAGGGGAACAGAGGGACACGAAATCCGCAGGAGAAATCCAGCAGGATGCACACTCCATGGTGTAATCATCCGTGAACTTGTCCCCCCCTTTGGCAAGCCTGCCTTCGTCAATCGTACTTCCGGTAATGAGTAATACTTCCATAACTCTCACCTCAGAGCTCCGGGTTTGCATCTGCAGACACATAGAGAGCTCCTTTTGCCCTCTTGCTGATCGCATAGTCCCCTGTGAACTTCTTAAACTCGCCTATTATCTCAGTCTCACCCGAAGTGACTTTGTTTTCCATGGACACAAATTCGAAACCCGGGGAGAAGCGCTGAATTTTTCCCCCGACAACTATGGTTCCGCCTGCCATTTCCACTCCAACTGTGCGAAGAGCCCCGCCTTTTACGACAATGAGCCCGCCGTTCTGGCGAATCCCGCAGAAGCCTTCAACATTGCCTTCCACCAGAATTTCGCCGCCGTCCATGCCACCGCCGAGCTGGTGCCGGGCCGAGCCTCCGATAATTATGCACCCGCCTTTCATGCCGTGCCACTTGCCTCTGTAAGCACAGCCCACATGGTCCCCGGCATTGCCCTTGATGTGAAGGAGCCCACCAAGCATTTCCATGCCAGCCCAGGAATCGGCATCTCCGTAAACGACGATCTCGCCTCCTTTCATCCCGGTCCCGACATGCATACCTGCAGAGCCCTCAATTTCAATTTTACCTGCACTCATGCCTTCTCCGATCCTTTTGATCCTCATTGCATCGCCTTTTATGCGGACCAGGGTCTCGGCGGCAGAACTGCCTGCATTGCCTGTTACTTCAAAGAAATCGGAAAGAGGATAGGTTGTAGGCCCCTGCCAGACGGAAAGCATTCCTATTTCTTCTGCACTTTTGCCTGCAAAGGAGTCAGGAGTAATCACGTCTGCTTCCAGTTTAATGTCAATTGATTTTTTAGGAATAAGCGTTACTTCTTCCATTTCTCCGGCACTTTTTCCGGTTTCGGTCATTTTATTAATAAGTACTCCCTCTGTCATGCCTTCACCTCTCACAATTTACCTGTATGGGAGTCGGGTTTGCCAGGTATTTCTCTGGAGTAGGGTAGTTGGCAAAGCCCAGGGTATAGTACCTGAACCATTCCTTCACGTCAGCCAGCATCTCCTTTTCCCGCTCATTTTCTACGTGAACTTCGGAATAGTAAGTCCGCTTCTCAGGCAGGGAGACAATCTCTCCTTTAACCGCCACGATTTCACCGCCCTTTACAGTGTATTCCGCCTTTCTGAAGGCCTGGAGGAGGGCTTCGTAGTTATTTGCGTCAAGCTGTTGCGGGTTTAAGTTGTAGACTGTAACATCTCCGTCCGCGCCCACTCCGAGAGAGCCTTTTCTGTGAGCCATGCCAATTGTCTTGGCAGGATTGGCCCGGGTCAGGATCGCAAGGTCATAGAGGGAAAGCTCACGGTTTACGCCTCCGAGTGCACTCCTGTCATTTGCCCACTTGTGGCATTCACCGAAGGTCTGCTTCCTGAAAGCCTCGGACATTATCCAGGTCATCACCTCAGGATATTTGGTAAACGGCCCACCGTTGGGGCTGTCCGTGGTCATGATCGTCTTCCAGGGGTCATTGATAAGCAAAAGACATTCAAGCCCCATTGCCCACTGCAGGCTGTGTACAGGGTTGGACTTGAGATAGGTAAAGGGAATGACACCTGACCCGCACTCCATCTCAATGTCGGTGTTTGACCACTTGTTTCCTGTAAGGGTGTAAAGGTCGTGAATGGCGGGTCCGTCTCCTGTCATAACTGTGGCTTCTCCGAAAGGAGTGCAGCCGCTATCAATTACTACGTGATCCCTGTTATTGATGTAATCTGCAATGTCTTTAACACCGGACTCACAGTCTGCCCAGGTAGTACCTGTGAAACCGTTGAACATCAGGTGGGCAAGATATATGGAGCGGTCCCTTGAAGGGTCGATTTTGGTTTCTGCCCATTCCACGTCCATGTTCTGTCTGGTCTTTACGCCATCGGGAATTTTGAGAGAATCTTTCGTAATTGTATAGCAACCAGGGTGCCCCAGGTTGTTTGCATGTAGATGGAGAGGTACTGGCATACCGAGGCGTTCGTTGATCTCAGCAAGTCCCTTTATAACCTCTCTTGGAGTAATCTCAAAGTGAATGTTGGCTTCGTCAAGATCGCTTACGTTTTTACCCCAGGCCCAGTTTTCGACGCCTGCAGGGTTAACACATTTGATCCCGTAGGTCTTGTGGGTCTTCATCATCCAGGCAACATAAGTAGCCGCTCTTTCAAGTTCTCCATCCCTGAGATAGCGCATCAAAAAGAAGTTGTTTCCCAGTACCAGATATCCTCCCATATCAAGGAGTGGAGTTGCATGCATCTCTTCATGGGCATGGCGAGCTTCAAGAGGAGGAATTGCAGGTTCAAATACTGTTGTGTAACCCATTGCTGCATAATCGTACCCCTGTTTGTAAACGGAAGGAACAGTGTAACCCGAACCTGAATGAGTTAGTGAAGTCTTCTTAAGATTTTCTTTATAATGGTCTTCAGGGCGCATCATCCTTCCGGTATTGACCTTTGGGCCTGCAACATGAGAGTGAGAATCAACGCCTCCAGGCATTACCGTCATACCAGAAGCATCAATAATCTTTGATTCTTTAATTTCGGCTGCAGAAAGCTCTTTTACAACTTTTCCATCTCTGATGAAAATATTCATAATTTCCCCGTTAATTTCATTGAGGGGATCAAAGACGTATCCATTCTTGATTGCAATTGTTCCTGCCATTTATTTCACCTCTCTTTTCACAAGCCAGATAGCATTAACAGGACAGATCATGGCGCAGGCTCCGTCTGCTCCGCACACGTCCTGGTTTACGACTGAAATTATGCCGTTCTTAACCTCAAGGAGAGCTTTTTCGTCCATATCGTTCAGGTACCCGGAAGCAAGTTCACGGCTATAGAGGGCATTTACAGGGCAGACAATCACACAGTTCCCACAGCCCAGGCACGCATACTTATCCGTTTCCAGGCAGGTACGGAGCAGAGCCTCAGGAACGGGGACTTCAAGCAGTTTTTTCTCAAGAACACTCTTTTTCTCTACATCCGGCAGAATTGCAGTTTTTCGGACATCAATAGCGTTTACAGGACAGGAAACCGCACAGGCTCCACAGTAAATACACGCATCAGGACGGTGACTGATCTTTTCTACTTTTTCTCCGAATTTGGCTTTTTTATTGAAAATGGCATTTGCAGGACAAACTTCCACACAGGTGTGACAGGTCCGGCAGGTATCTTCGCTCCCGGTCCAGCGCCCTTCAAAGGGCTTTTCCACAACAATGGCATTAACAGGACAGACAGCAGCACACCATCCGCAGTGGACACAGCAATCTGTATCGATATCGGTTTTTCCTACAAGCTTCAGCTTTCCGTCGGGTGAAATCTCCCGGGTTACCTCAATACAGCCCTGAGGGCAGATATCTTCGCAAAGCCCGCAGTGAACACATTTTTCGTTTACTGTTGTTGGTTTCATGGCTTCAAAAAGATAGGATCTGTCATTGAGAGTTTTTCCTTCCTGTCTCAACTCAAGAGCCCCGGTGGGACAGACTCTCGCACAAATACCACAGGCAATACATTCTTCACGTTCCTTCATTTCCAGAAAATTCGCATCCAATAATCCTCTTACTACAGCTCCCACAGCCCCCACTGCCAGGATACCTTTAGGGCATGCCTGTACACAGGTCCCGCAGCCAATGCATCTTTCAGGCTTATAGATCAGCTGTCTGTCTTTTTTTTCTGCAAAGACAGGCAATCGCATATCATCTTGCATTTTGCTTACCCCCTTTACGTTATACTGTGCAGCCGCTGCACAGCAGCTTCCCTTCGGTCATTTTGCACTTAGAGCCTATCCGAAAAGTCAAAATGCATGTTGAAAAATCACAATGGATCTATAATATCAGAGTATCCGTTCTGGTTTTGCATATTACATATTGTAAAAGTTTCAGCAGGTAACCACTTTTCGGATAAGTCCTTAATTCCGGCAAGGTTTAGTGTCATATTTTCGGCACGCAAATTTTAATTGGATTTCTCCAATTCAGCGATCAGTTTTCACATCTGGATTTTGAGTTCGTTTCATCCGTAAGGTCAAAAACGGTCATACCTCCACAACCGTACTTAAAAACAGCGTCCTCAGCCCTGTTTCAAAGCAGGCACCAATACTCCCATTAAATCTTTATTTATCTGATCTCCTGTCCAAAGGAATTGAAATAAAATACTCTCAGGCAAGCCCCCTAAAAGCCCCGTAGTATAGGTTAATTCTTTATCTGCTATTGATAAAATTATCCGGTAAAATAATTTTAAAAATCACTCCCTGACAACTACCTGATCTAAAAAACAGGTATTATATGAGCTGATCACAAAACTCAAAATTGCACCTTTGAATTATCAAATCCAGTTGATCAATCGAATTTCCGATTATGGAAATAGTTCTGAAACTGTTAAGATGTGAAAATAAAATTGGTTTTGTTACGAGCTTAATTCAATTATAAAAATAAAATAAAATAAAATAAAATAAAATAAATATGACAACTAAACAAATTTTGGGCAACTGGTATAATTTACAGGAGATCATATAGAGTAAGGGAGAACAGTAAATGACAGATGATAAACGCACGATTTTAATTTATTATCACGATGACAATGATGGATACTGTGCAGCCGCCGTTGCTGGAAATTACTATGATCGAAATGAATTTGCCATAAAGTTTGTTGCTATAAATTACGGCAAGGAATCCTGGAATAAGGAGGAAATAGGGGCAGCTGAAAAAGTGTGGCTTCTTGATTTTACAAGCGATAAAATGAATGAATTCGTAAAGGTTTGCGGGCCTAAACTTACATGGATAGATCATCATAAAACTGCCATCGAGAAATTTCCTGAGCTCTGGAATTCGGGCAATATCCCGGGAATCAGGTCTATCAAAAAGGCAGCCTGTGTACTTACATGGGAGTACACGCATCCTGAAACTCTTTCACCTCCTGCAGCCGTTGCCTATATCGGGGACAAAGACATGTGGAAGTTTGAATACGCCGAGACCAGGGCTTTTAGCGCTGGCTTCAGTCTGATGGTGAAAACTCCTGAGGATCCGGCATGGGAAGTGCTTCTTGGTTCCGGGTCCGAATGCGAGGATACTGTAAATAAGATGATATCTCTCGGTAAATTGCTCCTGGAATCTCAAAATTACAAGCTTCGGAAAGCATTCGAACGCGGGGTAGATTGCACTTTCCATAACTGGAGAGCCAGGCTTGTGAACACTACCGGAAGTATCTCCGAGCTCGGAGAATTCATCTACAGGATGCCTGAATATGATATTGCTATCATGTGGCAGGCTGTGGAAGATATGGTGGTATTCAGTCTGAGGTCGGATTCGGGGAATCCTGACTCCCCCGATTGTGCCGAAATTGCTCAGCAATACGGAGGCGGGGGGCACAGGAACGCTGCAGGGTTCCAGAAAAAGAATATGGATTTCCCACGTCTACTTTTCTGTCAGGTCTAAAATTTTCTTTTAGATCTAAAAAATGGGAAATAAACTCATTATATCTGAGTTTAACTCACTTATCATTTCTTTTTTCAGGAATTTTTCCTTCAGGAACAGGCCCTGCATTAAATTTCTCTTTTACTCTCGAGGAAGGTTCCATTTAATTATAAATCTAAAAGGTATTAAATGTAAAAATAATTTGATTAGTTTTTAAAAAAAATTATAGTATGAAGAAAGGCAAAATCCAGAGTAAAATTTAAATATCTGACTTTATATATGCCGTTTTGACCCTTCTTATAGCAATTTAAGATCTTTCTTGTAGGTTTGATACAACTGGCATTGTCTGAATACTATCTAAATAATATTAGTTTAATGAGATAATTATTTATAATAAGTAAACCTAGCTTGTATCTACATACAATAAAAAAAGACCTCAACAGTTGAGGAGAATATCATGAAGATAAGAGTAGTCAGTTCAAGAGAAGAAATCTTTACATTGAATCCAAACGAAAGAATAGTTCACCTGGCATTCAGACCTTCAAACAAGGACATCTTTGGATTGGTTGAAACATGCCCGAAGATTGAGGTAATTCAGTTACCCAAATCTTATATGGCCACTGTTTCAGGATCTATAGAGATGTTCCTGCAGATGCAGCGCATCCAGCTTCTTGAAGGAGATGTCTGGGGGCACAGGAAAGATATAAACGAATATTACGCAATTCCATCTTCAGTGATTGAAAAAATTAAGGAATTAAAAATCGAAGGCAAGTCCGCGGAGGAGATTGAGAAAAAGGTTTCACGAGAAAGCAAGCTGAATCCTGAAATGGTCGCTTATCTCCTGACAAAGGAAACTCTTGCTTAAATTCAAGTAGGATAAAGCATATCAGTAGGTGTTTTACTGGAGATTAGATCGGATATAACCGGGGTTATATATCGGGATCTAATCTCTAACTTAAAGCTTGAGACTTTTTATTCTTCTGGGCTCTTTTTTGATTACCTGCAGAATATTTATTAGAATCCTCGTTCATGAAGATTTATATTTCTGAAACCAGCTCTATATAACAGGTAAATTGCCTTCTTTTTCCACATTCAAGGAACTCTATCATGGAAATGCCGCGAAAAATTCGTATAGTCAAAATAGCCTACTTTTCAGGAACCGGAAGCACAGCTCGGGTTGCAGGTGCTCTCCAGAAGGAACTGGAGAGGCGAGGGGTATCTGTCGTCAGGTTCGGGATAAGGGCCGGAAATCTCCCTACCGGAGATAAAGAGAACCTCCTGGTACTATTATTTGCTGTACATGCTTTCAATGCTCCCGGGATTGTATATCAGTGGATTGACAGCCTTTCCGAGAATAATGAAATCGTTCCAGCGGCTGTAATATCCGTTTCTGGGGGTGGGGAAATAACCCCCAATACTGCTTGCCGAGTAAGCTCTATACGCAAACTGGAGAAAAAGAACTACCGGGTTGTTTATGAAAAGATGATAGTTATGCCTTCAAACTGGGTGGTGAAAACCGATGATATGCTGGCTATCCGGTTGCTTGAGATCCTGCCTTCAAAGGTTGAGCGTATAGCTGATGACCTGCTAGCAGGCGTTGTGCGCAGAACCGAGCCCAATTTCATAGACCGCATATTCTCCATGTTTGGGGAGCTGGAAAAAAAAGGGACCAAATTCTTTGGGGAAAGAATTCAGGTAAATGAGAACTGCAGTGGCTGCGGTTGGTGTGAAAAAAAATGCCCTGCAAACAACATCAATATGTTGGAAGGAAAACCGGTCTTTGGAAAGGATTGTTTTCTATGCTTAAAATGTATTTACGGCTGTCCCGGGAAAGCCCTTAGTGCAGGGGCATTCAAATTCATCATCCTGAAGGAAGGGTATGACCTCAAGGAAATCGAAAAGAGAATGGAAGGAATCCGACCGTTTCCGGTAGAGGATCTGGCGAAGGGATTTCTCTGGAAAGGGGTAAAAAAATACTTACTTGAAGATTGAATTTCACGGCACGGGCATATTTCAGGAAGTTTTTTGAATTCTTTATGGAATTTCCAGGGTTATCGGGTTTTACTCCAGATTCATGACTTACATTGCAGGTGTGTAGCGTTTCAGGATGTTCACAATGAAGATAGTTCTTTCTCATTCGGATACGGTGGTTTCTCCCCGCATTCATTTCATAAGCCTGGAGTACTTATACGGAATATCAGGTCAACAGATAGATTTTCGGCAGATGAGGGTATCCATACCTTTTTATGGAAACTAATGCATTCATCCTTCTTGTCAAACCTGAAAACTCGATATCGTTGATGCAAATCTTGGTTATTCTAGATATAGGGATTTCAATGAATTATATGAATAAACTCTTCCAGCCGTTTATTGAAATCTCACTAATGAGATAAGTTCTCAAGAATTGATATAACAATTTAGAAAAATTTATCGTATCAGCTTTGAAAAACTTTTACACTTTCATGTTGGAAAGAAGCTCTATCCAGAAATTTCTCTCTATCGCATTTTATGGGTATTATTATGGGACGAATTATTAAAAAAGGCGCCATTATAAAAAGTTACAAGACAATGGTAATATGACAGTAATTAAAAATAATAAGTAATTAAAAATAAGAAGTAATTAAAATAAAATAGTAACTAAACTTGAAAAGTAATGAAACTATAAGATCCTTTATTTAAAAAAGTAACACGAATAAATCAATAATTAAAATTACGAAGCAATAAAAATTAAACGAAAATAAAATGGGAAGAGCCTGTAAATTTATTTTAGAGGCTCATGCAGTAATATCCTTTCTGAGGATGTATGCAACCATTTCAGGATTAAGTTTGCTTTCCCTTGAGACTTTTTCTTCGATAGCCTCAGTGGACTTACCTTCGATTTTCAATTCCTTTATCTCCTCAATTATAGAGGAAGGAATGCGGTAGTATTCGTTTATATCTTTCCTGTGTCCCCAGACATCTCCTTCTATGAGCTGGATGCGCTGCATTTCAAGGAACATTTCTATGGACTTTGAGACCGTGCGCCTGTATGATTTCGGAAGCTGTATTACCTCAATCTTCGGGCAGTTCTCGACCAGGGAAAAAATATCCTTGTTTGAAGGCCTGAATGCCAGGTGAACTATTCTTTCGTTTGGATTCAATGTAAAGATTTCTTCTCTTGAACTCACAACCCTTATTTTCAAAGTTTGTCCTCCCGATCTATTGATTTTTTTTCATTTGATACTAAAAAATTCTTCATTAAATATTTTTCTATAACTACATGATTTATTTAGAAATAACTAGTATTTACATTCTTTCTTTTATTCCCACGTATTTTTCTTTTCCGTATTCAAAATCGGCATATGGAGCACTTTTTTATTTCACATATTAATAACTAATCAGTCTGAACTTCTGAAAAGCATGAGGAACAAAATCAACAAAAAATAAGAATATTATCAAAACAATATTTGTTTTGTCTCAAGTCAGGGCATTTTTAATAGTGTCGAAGTTCTCAAGAATACTTCCTACCCTCCAAAATTGTACTTATTCACTTTTTCATATTTTAGCGTAAATATCCCTGAAGTCCATCTGTGTAAATGTCTTGCGTAAGTCTGTTGGGTTTCCAAAATGTGTTAACTTTAAGCTGAAATTTCAGCGAGCTTATATTCTCCGGACATTATTAAGGACCTAATTTTTTGTCTTCAATTGGATCATCTTTTTTTCAGGTAGAAAAGGATGTATCTACGGAGAAAGGGAAATCTCCAAACAGGTCTAATTTTTCCGAGTTATCACATTCTCTTGAAGAGTTCGTTTAGATTTCACACCTTTTCCGTTTTTCCTTGTCGATCTCTAGTGTTCTCTACAAAAGTTAAATTAGTACAGTAAAGCCCCATTTGGTAATATTCATCACGTTGATAATGTAAAATTTTGTGATTAAATCAAAACTATAATTCTATATATGAGAGAGATTATTGCATAATTATGGCAGATGTCCGTAGGAATTTTCTCTCCACTTTGAAACAAAACGTTCCATATTTAAGCAACAACAAAGTAGATTCAGAAGTAGCCCTTGGGATATTGATGCATTTATTTCTTTTTCTTTGCCTGATCTTTTTACTTTACCTGTTAGCAAGACAATTGATGTAAAATTTAACATATTCTTTTCGGATGAAGCTTGGTTTAACATACTTTTTTTTCAGGCGTACATTCTTATCTTCACAAATTATAATATTGTAAACCGGGAGAAATCTACCGATAAATACAAAAAATTCTGAAACAATTCAGAATTTGTTTGCTTTTGTGATATTATAGCCTGTAAACTCCATTTTTCCGGAATCCAAATTTATATAGACCATATTTGAGATGCTGGAGTAATAAGTGAAGAGTTCTCTTCCCCATTTGATAGCGCTTTCCTCGTAACTTATAAGTGTGGTCCCGTCGAACCTCCCGTTCTTGTCAAAGAGCCAGAGTGCCATAAAGGTGTCTGTTACAGCAAGAGTAAGAGGGCCAATATGCCCGCTGCGCATGGAAACACTCATGTTTTCATGGGAAAGGAAGCACTTAAATTGGTCCGGGAAATCGTCAAAAAACTTATCAAAAACCTGTTCCGTAAGTACGAAAGAGACTTTTGCGTTATTCCGGAGGAGCTTTGAAAATATGCTGACTGTCTGGGGCTGGAAGGTGGAGCTTGTCATCATAACATATTTTGAGGTAAGGACCTTTTCGACAAAAGTCGGATGGAACTCAAAAAGACAGTCTCTGTCTGCTTCCAGAAGCTCGCAATGCTTCAAGTTTCCGATTCTTTTTCTCATATGATACGGGATTTCACTAAGGTCGCGGGTTTCCCAGTACTCATGATTTTCTACATAAATGTTGATAATATTCAGAAATTCCTCGATTTTTTCAACAATAAGGACTCCCATGTCCGATAACTTATATTTGTCTTCAACGGGGTCGTAGGTTACGAGATCCCATTTAAGAAGTTTCTTAATCTGGGGCATAAGGGCACTTGAGTTGACATCAAGAGCCTCTTTTATTTCATCGATGCTCTTTGGCCCTTCTTTCAGGAGAAGAACCAGTACATTTTTTCTTTTTTCGGATAAAAAGATTGTTTTTATCAGGCAAGATGGGTCCAATCTCAATCACCAAGGACTTATAACCCTTCAGGGTAAAACGACAGCTTGACAGGATCAACGCCATTGAATATTAGCAGAAGAGAATCAGAAAACATTCTTTGAAATTTATAAGCAACCTAATATAGGATTATTTGATATTAAAAAGTTATTATTCTGATTGCATCAAAAAGTTATTAACCTTAGTCCCCACATTTTAAGCGCATAATTTTCATATCCTTTCTGAGTTCTCTCTATTCATGCGCAATTGCGCATGAGTTTTCCTTCTTTTGACTTTCAGTAGGTAACGGTGACATCCCATCTACATTTACGGGCAAAACGCTCAGAAATCTTGGAACAAAACGCACATTAGTTTACGATCTTACCAGTTTCTTAAGTTGCTCTCAACTGGTAAATCTCTTTGAATGCGGGATGTAATAGAGATGGTTTTGATCTCCCTCAAATAAATCTCTCTGTGATTGTGGATAAAGAAAAAGGCATTCTCGTGATGTATAGCATAATACAGGAATAGGAGAAGATGCGTCTCGTATCTTCTCAACTCCATTAAATAACTCTATAGCATCCTCCGTACTACGTTTTCCGTCATGATGGAAAAGAAGCAATCTTGTGTTGCTTTTGATTGCTGTAAGTGAATATACATCACCACACTCTTCAGAGTCCTCTTCAGTCACATTTTTTTGCTTTTTTTTATGTATGACCAGATCTCGTCAACCTCTACTCCCGTAAGATTAAGATTTTTGAGGAAATAAGTTGTAACTTCTTCTGCATGGGTTCCTGCGATCTCAAGCCATCTACAAATAGTGTCTTTACTATGTCCAGTAGCTCTTGCAACTCCACGAATACTGCCTTTTTCAGGAAGCATAGATATTGTCCTTAGGACTTCTTTATCAGGAGTATTGAGTTCGAAAAATATTGTTCCTCTGGTTTCACTAAAACAACATTTACAGGTTTTACATTAAGTAGAACGTGATTGTTTTTACCATATCTCTCTTTAAGGACTATATTTCCTTGATTTTTAATTCCATAATCAATGCAGTCTTTGTTCCAGCAAAAAAATTGTGAAAAATCGATTTCAGAAGTGATTAAGATCCTCCAAATAATAACAGATTTAAAATTATATAATATTAAGTCAATGATTTAAGGACACGACCTGTTGATGTTACAACCCTAAATATACAATCAAAAGGATGCTCGATGAACAAATTCCTTTTATCATGCCGGCTACAATGGCACTTAAATGTGTTAAGGAACTCATGAGTTAGGCACATAAAGATTCGACAATAAAAGGATTCATATTTATCTGTTTCATCGGACTCATAATAAGAATGATGCTGCTCAATATATGAAAGAAACTAAGATTATCGAAGAATATGCAGTTGAAAGTTTACTCTTAAAACTTGAAAATATAAGGAAAGTATAACTGCAAGATGGGGATGTAATAGTTATGGAAATCACAAGAAAGCAAAAAGAAATATTATGGAAAAATTGAATTTGTGCGCTTGAAAAAACGGAAGTTAGGTATTAACAGCCAGTCTAACAGCCAGTCTAACAGCCAGCCTAACAGCTAGCCCGGAGTTCCACGTTCTCCAGATATTTTCTCCATCTTTCCTGATATAGGCTGTAAAAAAGTTTGCGCAAGCACATTAAAATGGCAATATGTGCCTGCGCAGAGGTGGGGTTGCAGGCATACTGCCTGCTCTGGGGATATATGATGACAGCACATCTTAGAAAAGCTAAGTTTTACTGCCATCGATGTGAAACACTTCACAAGAGTTTTGGAGACTCCTGCGGGAGGTGTGTAAATGAAGCTCTTCGCCTTTGCAGGTTTTTGCTGCAAACTCGCACAAAAGCATTTTCGCATCTGGAACCACTCTGCTTTTCAAAAATTCTTATGCACACTTCGGGAAGAAATGTTCCTGCTAAATACACGAAGAACCATTTACCTTGATTTTTGAATGGATGTGGGTGTTTTCTGGAAGACCGAGGTCTGGAAAACTAAGGTTTTTCAGATACTCTGGGTTTTTCAGGTACTCTGGAAACTCTTTTTCTGTCTCCAGGACCTCGTGCTCGTTTTTAATCTTGGAGGTTTTACACTTCGTTTTACACTTTGTAAGTCAAATCTCAAACATGGACATATTTTGAATTTCATAATTCGAAGGCTGAAAAGGAAGGTTCGGAGAATAAAGCCATTCCCATTTCCCGGCTTACATACCTGAAAACACGGATAATTATTGTTTTTTAGCCAGCTCTTTCTCCGATACCTGTCTTCTCTCAGTTTCTTCTGTCTTTACTTCTTATTTTTTCCAAATTTTTGCTATATCGTTCCTTATCTTTGCTTCTTTTCTCCCTGATTTTTGCTCCATACCTTCCTTATTTTCTTATCTCTGAGACCCGACAGGCGCATCCCCGGCTTCTGTAACTTTTACGGGGGCAGCAGTGTTTTCTGCGCCTTTTTCTTTTGAGACCAGCAGGCAGAGGAAGGCAAAGACCATGCAGGCAAACATGAGGAGCCAGACGGATTTATACTGGGCTACGGAAGCAACAGCGCCGTCCGAGACTTCCATCATCTTCCCGGTCAGGGTCATGAAGATGGCTCCTCCAAGGAAGGGGAAAATATTGTATGCCCCTGTTGCGGTTCCTACGATCGATGCCGGGAACCATTCTTTTATCTGGGCATAGGATACGATGAAGAAACCTCCGAAGAACCCGAAGAGGAAGTGGATGAGGGTGTATGCGGTGGTACTGGTAATGTTTCCTGCCTGTGACCAGATGACTCCCCAGAGCACTATGTATACTGCAGTGCCTGCAATGAGGACTTTCTTTCTGGACTTGAGCACTTTATCCGAGAGGTAGCCTGCAATCGGACAGCCGAAGATCATACCTATTGCTATGAAGGAGAGGATACCTGCATAGGTCCCTTTATCCCAGCCGAGAACGTCCCTGAAAAAGGGGCCTCCCCATAGGCCCTGATAGACCATGAGGCTTCCGTACATAAAGAAGAACCAGATGGAAAGGGGCCAGAACTTCATGCCGGAGCTGAATGTCTGCCTGAGGGCTTCACCCATCGGAATTTTTTCGACGGCTTTCGGGGGTACGTATCTTTCACCTTTTTCGTAGGCTTCGATTTCAGGAATGGTCGGGCAGTCCATATCTTCGGGTTTATCCTTAACAAGCACAAAGATTGCTACTGCAAGCAGTGCTGAAAATACCCCGAGCATAAGGAAGACTTTCTGCCAGTCTCCAAAGGCCGCTGCCATTATGGCAAGAGGACCTGCCGCACTGAGGGCACCGATGTTCCCTATTGCCAGCAGGACTCCGGACATTGAAGCAAACTCGTTCTTCTTGAACCAGATGGCAAGTACCTTCATTACAGGAATGTAGACCATTGCCACTCCTATCCCTATTAATACCCTTCCGATAAGGACCATAGTGAAGTTGGAGGCAACTCCGGTAAGGACGGCTCCGACTGCGGCAAGCAGGGTAAAGACAGCAGCGGTCTTTTTTACACCCCAGCTGTCACTTAATATCCCGCTTGGAAGTTGCATTGCCGTGTAGGCATAGAAGTATGCGGACCCGAGCAGTCCTATGGAGGCAGCGCCCACTCCAAATGTATTCATGATGTCAGTCGCAACTACTGCTGTAGACACGCGGTGGAAGTACACAAAGAAATATGCAAGGGCAAGGATAACAAAGACAACCCAGCGATATTTCATAACTTTACTTACATTATCCTGATTAATTTCCATAGCTCTCGCTCCCAATGACAATAATTAAGAACACGAATAATACAGGTGTAAAGGGGTACCGGAATCAGGAATCCTTTACAAGATGTGCTGCAATCCGGTCCTTCCGTTTTGATCCCGGGAAGATCTTGAATGAAAGATGCCGATATCCCATTCTTACTGAGGTGGTCTCCTCCCGGAACAGTTTTTTTCTTCAAACAGCAATTCGTATTTTTTGATGCATTTTCCCGAGCAAGGTTTTTTGACCAGGGGTTTTTGATCGAAGCTTATCTGACCGAAGCTTATCTGACCGAAGCTTATCTGACCGAAGCTTATCTGATCGAAGCTTATCTGACCGAAGCTTATCTGACCGAAGCTTATCTGACCGAAGCTTATCTGACCGAAGCTTATCTGACCGAAGCTTATCTGACCGAAGCTTATCTGATCAAATCTTATCTGATCAAAGATTGTCTGCAGACCAGTCAGCTGCAGCTTTTACCCAGGTTTTGAGCTTGTCCGAGCTGCTCAGGGGAGGGGTTCCGCATCCGAGCATGCTGGCTTTTGCTCCGCCGTCAAGCCCTTTTCTTGTTTCTTCGATAATCTGCTCTTCCGTGCCTTCGACCATCAGGAGGGGGGTCACATTCCCGACAATAGGCACGTTTCCGGCGATCTTGGTTGCTTCGTCCATATTCACAGCCTGTTCTACACTGAGGCAGTCCGCGCCTGTGGATGCCATTCCTTCAATGATCGGGACGGTATCTCCGCAGATGTGAAGTTCCCAGGGGCATCCTAGATGGTGCACGAAGTCCCCTATTTCTTTTTCAGCAGGAACAGCTATCTGGTAGTAGAACTCAGGCATTACCAGATTGGGAGATGCGGATGCATCCGAATAGTACAGGATATCAGCCCCGGCTTCGACACAGGCCTTGGCATAGATTTTGTTAATTTCCAGGGCTATCGAAATCCAGTCCTTCATTTTTTGCATTTGCTTTTCCTTCTGGAGGCACTTGATGCTGAGCATGGACAGGTTCTCAGCACCCATGAGATCTCCTGCAAGGGTTATGGGAGCTACGAGAAACGCAGTAACTGCTGCGTCGGGGTATTTTTCCTTTGCGAGTTTTATGGCGTCAAGTGTAGTTTGTACATATTTGTCTTCAAGGAAATTGTCATATTTTACCTCCTCGGGCTTGTTGAAAAAGCTCCTTACCGAAGGCTGAATATCAATTCTTCCCATCTTCACTTCAAGGCCAAGAGCCATGGATTCTATGAACATTCCAAAAGGCATTACAATATTATCAAGCCCGGCGTCGGTATGCATAAGGCTCACAGTATTGACCATCATCTCTGCATTGCTATGGTAATCGGGCCAGGAACTCCCGCTCTTCTCTATATATTCCTTGACCATAGCAGAGCCTGTGATCACCGGGACTCTGTCAACCGGCTTTCTGTTGAGCATTGCAAAGACCCTTTCTTTTGAGGTCATCTCAGATACCATGTTTTTTCCTCCTTTTTTACTCTCTTTATGCTTTTTAGTCAGATCTGTTCGCAAAAGCACCTGTAAAGTTTAACTCCATCTCACGCTTTCGGATGGAAAGTCAAAAACCGCTCCTTTCAGCCAGCTTGCCGCACTGGCTGCATCGTGGGGAGAAACATCTGCCCCTATCTGGGATGCATACTCGGCTGTGATAGGAGCTCCACCAACCATTACCAGTAATTTGTCCCTGATGCCTTCATTTTCAAGCATTTTGACAACCTTCGGCATTTCGGCCATGGTTGTGGTCATAAGGGTGCTCATGGAAACTGCGGTTGCTTTATTCTCTTTTGCAGCTTCGATGAACCTGGGGGCCGGGACATCATTTCCAAGGTCCACACAATTGAAACCATTTGCGCTGAGCAGGGTTTTTACAAGGCTCTTCCCAATATCATGGACATCGCCTTCAACCGTCCCAATGACAACTGTTATAGCTTTTGAAGCGCTGTTTTCATCCTGTTTCATGTAGGGGGCGAGAAGGTCCATTCCGCCGTACATTGCAGCCGAAGCTATCAGGAGCTGGGGAACAAAGGCTTCTCCTTCTTCGTATTTTTTCCCGATAAGGCTCATACCTGCTGCGAGCCCTTCTATAAGGGTTTTGAAGGGGTCCATTCCGATCTGGATTGCCACCTGTGTCCAGCCCTGGGTCATTTCCTCCTCTCCGTCCATTACCAGGAGTGCAAGTTTTTTGAGGGTAATTGCTTCCACATCAGCTCCGGTGGCCAGAAGCTTTTGGGTCAGCTCTTTAATTGCATCCTCATCTTCATCTTCTGCTGCTTCATCCAGTTCTTCGATTATTTCCTGGACTTCTTCCGGTAGATCATCCATTTTGATACCTCTGGTTCGATTTGCTCATAATAATCCACAACTGCTCATCAATACTCCACTTATTGATACACCATATTGCATCTGAAGAGGTACAGGGTAAAGGTCCGGATCTTTTCCTTCTTCTAACAGAAAGCAATTAGATATAGGTTTCAAAAATAGATATACTAACCGTCATCGGAAAAACTCATAACTTTAATGAAAATATGCTCCATATTAAAAATAGCAGCGTATATTAAAAATTATATTCAATTACTATAATAAACAATCTTTTAAAAAACAGAAGGCTCTGAAAAATAAACATGTTAATTCCTGAAACATCTCTTCATAAAACCTTCAGATTTTGATTATTTCGTAGCCCCGTTTATAATATCAACGGCGTTGATTTCCGGCATGGCGTTGATTTTCCTGCCTGAAATTGAATTCCGGATCCGGCTATGAATCTGAATTTCAGGCTTTTTAGGCTTGTATCTCTCAAATGCTTTCCTTTATAGCCACAACATATATATAATTATTCTGTAGATATCTGAAATTCAGTCGCTTCCTGCTGTTTTGTGCCGTTTTCCCTACTCACAAAATTCGGTAATAACTTCTTTTTTGACGGGCAGATATGCAGGTTTGTGCAGGCTTTTAGATTTCTCTTAATTGGAATACCGTTTCTGAAGTTAAGGAATGTATTAACTTCCGTGCGGTGCGAAAAGAGATAACGGATAGGTTTGCTGCTCGATTCCTGAATAAATCCGGCAATTAAGTAGAGTTCCTCAATTCGGGAACCTTTATGTTCCTGAGCTTCCGAGAGTGTAGGTTTTCTCTCAACCCAAAGTTCTTTTACGTTTGCTTTCTGTCCCTATCTGCTCCATAAATTTTTGGGCCATAACATAACTTTTATTAAATGTTATCCTTATTATATTCCAGAAACTAAGACTGTTTGAGGCCCATGCATGGAAGACCCTGTTGTTGCAAGAATAAAAAATCAGTTTGATAAAAAAGGAAATCCAGCAAAGATTCCCCTCATGAGCGGGAAGCAGTTTTTCGAATCCAGGGCAGAAGAAGACGGAATCTACGTTGATAATCTGAAAAATCAGCCCTTCCTCCCCTGGAAAATATTTTCAGAAGCCGTTAATTTTCTGCAGGAAAACGGAGGGAAGGTTAAAAAAGGAAATGCAACAAACTCCAGGCTGGGGGACCCTAACCTTGATCTGAATACCCTGGAAGGTTATATTGCCAGTAAGATCTACGGCTGCAAGCCCGGAGACAGCGTATTTAAGAGGATAACGCCGATAGCATCAATTCTCGCCTGGGCTGAAATTTGTGAAAATACAAGAGGACAGCTTTGCCTGCTCCCGGAACAAAAAGAGCAGGTTTCAGAATCTGAAAAAGCAGTTCCTATTGCTCCAAAAGTGGAAAAAAGAGAAGAAAAAGCCGAAATAGATTCTTTAAA